>JBCCQM010000205.1:0-14589 GCA_039024335.1 Myxococcota bacterium | reverse complement strand
CGACGGCAAGCACCTCGTCTACACGGTGCGCATCGCGGGCAAGACCGAGGCCTGGTCGACCAACTTCGACCTGTACGCGGTCTCGACCGCCGGTGGCACGCCCACCCTGCTCACCGGCGACAACCCGGCCTGGGATGCGCATCCGGTGTTCTCGCCCGACGGCAAGACGCTCGCGTTCGCGTCGATGGAGCGGCCCGGATACGAGGCCGACAAGTTCACGATTCGCACGATGGCGGTCCCCGAGGGCAAGCCCGTCGCGCTCACCAAGGCCTGGGACCGCTCCGCGGGCAGCATGACGTTCGACGCCGACGGCCAGTCGCTGCTGGTCATCGCGCAGAACCTCGGGCAGCGCTCGTTGTTCCGCGTGCCCCTGAAACCCGGCGCCGAGATCACCGAGCTGGTCCACGACGGCTCCCTCGGTGGCCCCACCCCGGTGGGCGACTCCATCCTTCTGAGCAAGCATGACCTGACGCATCCGACGGAGCTCTTCACGGTGCCCAAGGCCGGCGGTGCACTGCGCCCGCTGACCCACATCAACGACGCCAAGGTCGCCGCCGCGCGCATGGGCGAGGCGAGCCAGTTCTCGTTCAAGGGCGCCCGAGGCGACACCGTGTACGGCTACGTGGTCAAGCCGGCCGACTTCGACCCGGACAAGACCTACCCCATCGCGTTCCTCATCCATGGGGGTCCGCAGGGCTCGTTCGGCAACATGTTCCACTACCGCTGGAACGCTCAGACCTACGCCGGCGCCGGCTACGGCGTCGTGATGATCGACTTTCACGGATCGACCGGGTACGGCCAGGCGTTCACCGACTCGATCGGCGACGACTGGGGCGGCAAGCCGCTGCAAGACCTCAAGAAGGGCCTCGCCTTCGCGACCAAGGCCAACCCTTGGCTGGACAGCAAGAACGCGTGCGCGCTCGGAGCCAGCTACGGCGGGTTCATGATCAACTGGATCGCCGGCCAGTGGCCCGATCGATTCAAGTGCCTCGTGAACCACGACGGCGTCTTCGACAACCGGATCATGTACTTCGCGACCGAGGAGCTGTGGTTCCCCGAGAAGGAGCACCGCGGCCCCTACTTCAAGAACCCCAAGGGTCACGAGAAGCACAACCCGGCGCTGCACGTCTCGAAGTGGAAGACCCCGATGCTGGTCGTCCAGGGCGCGCTCGACTTCCGCGTCCCCGAAGATCAGGGCCTGGCCACGTTCACCGCGCTGCAGCGGCAGGGCATCGAGTCGAAGCTGCTGATGTACCCCGATGAGAACCACTGGGTGCTGCGGCCCAACAACAGCCTGCAGTGGCATGAAGAAGTCATGGCGTGGCTGGCGGCGCACACGGCCAACTGACGTTGGTTGTGCCTGCGACGAAACATCGCGGGGGTGCAAAGCGTTGGCCGGGGTGACCCGATGGACGGCAAGACGCCACGCAGTGCACTGGAAGCGATCAGCGCCGAGCTCGACACCGAGCAGGCGCGCCGCCGCGCGCACTTCTTGCCCGCGCTGTTGATGTCGCTGGTGGTCATCGTCGCGCCGCTCATCATTCTCGGCGTCCGCCCCGACCTGCTCGACATGCCGCCTGCACAGCTCGCCGTGCAGGGTTTGCTCTGGGTGCTGTGTCTCGGCGTCTTCCCCGCGCTGGGCGTCGGGCTGCTGTTCGTCGGACGTCCGGCGCGGATGGCGCTGGCCTTGTCCGCGGTCGCGCTCAGCGTCGTCGCGGCCACCGGCTGGCCCTTCGCTGGTGTCGCCAGCACCGCACATGCGCATGCCCACGAGAGCATGATCGGTGGGTGCCTCCCGGTGACGCTGGGGGTCGGCGGTCTGCTGCTCGGCATCGGCGTCGTCAGCGGCGCGTTCGTCCAGCGACGACGCATGGCCGCGGTGTTCTGGATCGCCTCGGGCCTCTCCCTCGTCGCGCTGAACGTGGTCACCTGGCACTGCCCCCACTCGGGCATGCTGCACGTCTTGCCCTCCCACGTTGGCGGGGCCGCCCTGCTGCTCGCCCTCGCCGTGCTCGTCGGCGTGATCGTGCGTCGCCGGCAAGACGACCTCGCGTAGCGCTGGTCTGCCACGTTGACGCTGGCCCCGCGGTGGCGCACGGTCGAGGCCGTGCTGCGCGTCGCGAAGATCATCGAGCGAACCACCGCCGAGGGTCCACACACTCGCATGGCGATCTGGGTCGCCGGCTGCACGTTGCGCTGCCCCGGATGCTGTAACCCCGAGTTGTTTGCAGCCGACGCCGGCGCCACCATGCCCCTTGCAGACATCGAGGCTCGACTCGATGGGCAGCGCGGTCGAATCGAGGGACTCAGCATCCTCGGCGGTGAGCCCCTCCAGCAACCGGCCGCCGTGGCGCAGCTGCTCCGCGCAGCCCAAGGACGAGGGCTCGGCACGATCGTCTTCTCGGGGTACACGCTCGCCGAAGCCCGCACCCGCCCCGGGTTCGAGACGGTGTGGTCGCAGCTCGACACGCTCATCGACGGCCGCTACGAGTCGGGGTCGACCGAGCTGCGCCGCCGGTTCATCGGGTCGAGCAACCAGCGGCTGCACCATCGAACGCCGCGGTACGCCGACGAAGCCCTGTGGCGAGGACCGACGCGGGTGGAGGTCCGGATCGACGCGCGCGGCCAGGTCGAGGCGCACGGCCTGCCACGCGCCGTCGCCCGCCTGCGTCGCGCCGCTGAAACGAGCTGAGGCTTCCGCGAGAACCCGCGGCCTCGATCCCCTCAGCATGAAACCCGCGCGACGTGCGCATTACAAAACTCTTCAAGATTCGGACTTTGCACGGCATTTGGCGGCATCTCTGCTGATATCGCAGTGACAGGGTTTCCCGCAGTTCGGCGCGGCCGGTCCTTCTACGCTGCGCGCATGCGTGCGACCGCCTGGCTTCTCCTCGGACTCCCCCTCGGCTGCCTGTCCGGGTGCTTCACCGACCCGACCGACACCTCGGCGTCCGGGGCCGCAGAGACCACTTCGGGCTCCGGCGCGGACGCCTCGACGACGGCGCCCACCCCCTCGAGTTCGAGCAGCACGGACCCGACCCTCGACCCTGGGAGCGCATCCGGTGAGGGCACCACCAGCAGCACAGGCGGGTCGAGCGAGAGCACCGCTGCGGACTCGACGTCCACCGGTTCGGACGACGGCAGCACCTCCACGGGTGCCGGCAGCACCTCCACCAGCGCCGCTGCGGAGTGCGGTGATGATGTGCTCGACGCCGGAGAGGCCTGCGACGGCGAGGCCTTGGGCGGCGTGGACTGCAACGCGTTCGGATTTGCCAGCGGTACGCTCGGCTGCGCCGACGACTGCGCGTTCGCGTTCGAGGGCTGCGTCGCGCCCGAGGGCATGGTCTTCATCCCCGAAGGCGAGTTCGAGATGGGTTCGACCGATGCTTTGGAAGAGCAGCCAGTCCGCACGGTGACGCTGTCGGGCTACTTCATCGGCATCACGGAGGTGACCGCCGGCGACTATGCGGACTGCGTCAACGCGATGTTCTGTCCGGTCCCCATGTCGACCGCGAACCCCAGCTTCGACGACGAGTGCAACTACGGGCGCGAAGACCGGCTCGACCACCCGATCAACTGCACGGGCTTCAACCAGGCGGCCGCCTACTGCAACTGGTTGGACCAGCGGCTGCCGACGGAAGCGGAATGGGAACGTGCCGCGCGCTCGACCGACGCGCGACGGTATCCGTGGGGCAACACCCCCGAGCCCAGCTGTATCCACGCGGTGATGAATGACGGCGGCATCGGGTGCGGCGAAGAATCCACGTTCGCGGTCATGAGCAAGCCCCCGGGCGTGTCCGAGGACGGACTGCACGACATGGTTGGCAATGTGTGGGAGTGGGTCTCGGACTACTACGGCCCCTACAACCCCGCCGAGACGCTCAACCCCACGGGGCCGGCACTGCCCGCCGACCGCATCCTTCGCGGCGGCGGATGGTTCCAGGCCGCGCCTGCAGACTTCACGGTGACGCATCGCCACGAGGTGCAGCCGAACCTCTCGGACGCGTTCATCGGTTTCCGCTGCGTCGCCGAGCTGCAGGTTCCCTAGCACCCGCCGTGCTACCGTCCGCGGCGTCCGCATGGCACCGAAGAAGCAGTACTGGTTGATGAAGTCGGAGCCCGACGCGTACTCGATCGACGATCTCGAGCGGGACGGATCCGAGCCTTGGGACGGCATCCGCAACTATCAGGCGCGCAACAACATGCGAGCCATGAACATCGGCGACCTGGTGCTGTTCTACCACTCGAACGCAAAGCCGCCCGGCGTGGTGGGCGTGGCGGAGGTTTGCAAGACCGTCTACCCCGACCACACCGCCTGGGACCCGAAGAGCAAGTACTTCGACGCGAAGTCTCCCCAGGACAATCCTCGCTGGGAGATGGTCGACCTGGCGTTCGTCGAGAAGACGCCCAAGCTGGTCTCGCTCGAAGACCTCAAGGCCGCCCCCGAGCTGGAGGGGATGGTGGTGACGCAGCGCTCGCGCCTGTCCGTGCAGCCCGTCGACAAGGCGCACTTCAAGCACGTGCTGCGCATGGCCGGCGCCAAAACCAAGGTCCGGTAAAAACGGTCCGCGGAGGCCGAGTCACCGCGCTCACGCGGGCGTGGGTACGGCCGCCTGCTCCGCCAGCATCGCGTCTGCCAGGTCGGACGGCATGAAGCTGTGGCGGACGCTCGCGGCCGCCATCGCGGCCACCTCCGCCGCACCCCATCCGAACGCCTCGATACAGCGCGCGTACTCGGTGAGGAGGTCCGTCCCGAACATCGGCGGGTCGTCCGAGGCCAGCGTGACGTTCAGTCCGGCGTCCAGCAGCGCCGGCAGTGGATGCTCCGGCATCGAGGGGAACACGCCGAGGACGACGTTGCTCGTGGGGCAGACCTCCAGCGGCGTACCGCGATGCCGGAGCGCCTCGACCAAGGCCTCGTCTTCGAGACAGCGAACGCCATGTCCGATGCGATCGGCATGCAGGCGCCGCACCGCCGTCCAGAGGCTGGCCGATCCAGCGTTCTCCCCCGCGTGCGGCAGGCTCTTGAATCCCAGCGCGCGGCCTCGGTCGAACGCCCGCCCGATGCCCTCCATCTCGAAGTGGTCCGCTTCAGGGCCCCCGACGCCCAGTCCGACGACGCTGTCGGGGTCCCGCGCGTTCATGCCGACCGCAAAGTCGACGGTGGCATCTGCCTGCTGCGGCATCGACCGCACGACGTCGAACACCCAGCGCATGCGCACGCCGTGGCGTCGACGCGCTTCGGACCGTCCCTCCCGCAGCCCCGACCACAACACGTCGGCCGAGATTCCGCGGGCGCGATGCGTCAGCGGCGTGAAGGTGACCTCGGCGTAGCGGACCCCCTGCGCAGCGTGGCGGGACGCGAGGTCGACGATGATGTCGCGCAGGTCGGCAACCGTGACGATGCACCGAGAGACGGTGATGTAGAGGCGAAGGAAGTCGAGAAAGGACCGGAAGACGAACGCCTCTTCGATCCCCTGCGGACCGCGGTCGCTGCCGGGAATCCGCAGGCCATGTCGAGCTGCGAGCGAGGCCGCCATGGTCGGCTGGATCGACCCTTCGAGATGAACGTGGAGCTCGGCCTTGGGGAGCGCTCGTGCGTAGTCGGTCAACGCGAGCACCGTGGTTTGGAGCTTCGCCACGACGCAGCGTATCCCGTGTTACCGTCCCGCGGTGAGTGAGGACGCCGCAGCAGCCGACGGCCGCCCCATCCCCGGCTGGGCCGCGCTGATCCCCGTTGTTGCGCTGGTCGGCTTTTTGAGCCTGTTCATCCTCGTCTTGCCCGAGCGCTACGAGGGGTTCGAGGGCACGGGACACCTGCCCCTGCTGCTCGCGGCGGCGGTCGGGGGACTGGTCGCCCGCGCCTACGGCTGGCGCTGGTCCGTCCTCGACGCCGGCATTCGCAAGGCCATCTCGATGGCGATGAGCGCGATGCTCATCCTGCTCGTGATCGGCATCCTGATGGGCTCCTGGCTCGTCTCTGGGGTCGTCCCCGCGCTGGTCGACTGGGGCCTGAGCCTGCTCTCACCACGCTTCTTCCTGCCCACCGTGTGCGCCGTGTGCTCGGTGGTCAGCCTCGTCAGCGGCAGCTCGTGGTCAACCGCGGGCACTGTGGGCATCGCGATGATCGGCATCGGCGGAGCGCTCGGCGTCGACCCTGCGATGACTGCCGGCGCGGTGATCAGTGGCGCGTACTTCGGCGACAAACTCTCGCCGATGTCGGACACCACGAACCTCGCCCCGGCGATGGCCGGCGCCGAGCTCTTCGAGCACATTCGGCACCAGCTGCTCACCACCGGACCGGCGTGGGTGATCGCGATGGTGGTGTACACGGTGCTCAGTCTCGGGGGCGAGACGAACGTGGACGCCGCGGGCGTGGACGTGATCCAGTCCGCGATTCGAACCTCGTACGACCCGGGGCTGGTCCACTTGATCCCGCCGGCCGTGGTCCTCGCGCTCGTCCTGAGGCGACAGCCCGCCTTACCGACGCTGCTGACCGGTGCCGCGCTCGGAGCCGGCCTCGCTCTTGCCCGGGGTCAGGGCGCCGACGCGGTCATCAACGCAGCGCTGTCGGGGCACGCGGCGGACACGGGCAACGCGGCCGTCGACGACCTGCTCAGCCGCGGCGGCATGCTCGAGATGTCCAGCACGGTCATCCTCATTCTCTGCGCGATGTCGTTCGGCGGCGTCATGGAGCGGACGGGCATGCTGCAGACCTTGGCCAACCGGCTGCTGAAGCTCGCGAAGAGCACCGGCTCGCTCATCGCGGTGACCGTGTCGACCGCCGCCGGCATCAACATCATCGCCGGCGACCAGTACATCTCGATCGTCGTTCCGGGGCGCATGTACGGCGCGGCCTTCGCCGAGCAGGGTCTGCACCCCAAGAACCTCTCGCGCGCGATCGAAGACGGAGGCACGATCACCTCGCCGCTCATCCCGTGGAACACATGCGGCGCGTTCATGTCCGGCACGCTGATGGTGGCGACGGGGGCCTACCTGCCGTACGCGGTTCTCAACTACGTGAACCCGCTGATCTCGATCCTGTACGGGTTCTTGGGCATCACGATGACCAAGCGCCCGGTCAGCGCGACGAAGCCGGACGCCGCGGCCGAGGGCGCCGCGCAAGATTCTGTGGCACGCTGACCAGGTGCGCGGACTGAGGCTGACGCCGGCTGTAGCGGCGGTCGTTGCGACCGCGTGCACCCGTACGCCGGCAGGACCGTCGTTTGGGGATGGAGACGGCAGCACCGGTGGCGCGGGCAGCGACGGCACCACGACATCGAACGAGCCGTCGACGGGCTCGACGACGTCGGGCGCATCGACGGGCGAAGCCTCCAGCACTGCCGCCGACACCACCGGCGGCCCACCCCCGCTGTGCGAAGCGATCGACATCTCGCTGGTGCTCGGACGGCAAGCCCCGATCTTCGGCCTCGAGAAGCGCCGCGCCGTCGCGAACTTTCTCGACGACCTCACCGAGCAGACCGGCGCTCGCGTCCGCATTTTTCCCAACACGGGTGCTCCCACGCCGCCGGCATGGGACTGCTCCCTCGATGCCGACGGACCCGCAGACGGCCTGACCTTCGTGTGGGGCGAGGACTTTCGCGCCAAGAACAACGCCCGGCCGCGCCTGGACTGCGTCTACCAGGGCGTGAAGAACTTCCCCAGCGACACCGACGCCGACGGCGACTGGATGTTCACGGGGCTCATGTTCCCGTTCCTGCAGCACGACGACTGGCCCACGCCGGAGCGCGCCGTGTCGGTGAGCATGATCCTCGCCAACACCGACGACGACGAGAACAACATGTACGCGCGACCAGGGCTGAGCAGCGAGGCGTTCCTGCGCTTGGCCGCCGGCGGAGATCGTGACCGTGCGCTGAGCTTCACAATCGGCGAAGACGCCGACGAGCTGCAGACGTTCAGCCTCGGCTTCGCACCGTACGCTCTGCACGCGGACTGGGCCAACGATGACCTCGACACGTCGCTGCAGACCTTCCTGCCCGCGGTGGTCGACGCGTGCGCGCGCGCCGAGGAGCCCGAAGTTCCCGAGCCACCCGGCGGCTGTGAACACATCGACATCCTGTTCGTCGTCGACGGCTCGCTCTCGATGGCCGAAGAGCAGGAGGCGCTGCGAGGCATCGGCGGACCGCCCGTGTTCGCCGAGTTCACCGACGCGCTCGCGCTGTCCTTGGATTCGCTCGACGACATCCACGTCGGTGTCATCTCGGCGGAGCCGGGCGACACCGTGCTGCACACGCACCGCGACCAGCCCGCGTTCGAGCCCACGCCCGGCACCGACTGCGGCCTCAACCAGCCCTGGGTCGTGGCCCCCTCCCCCGATCTCGAAGACGACTTCGCCTGCATCGCGGCCACCGCCGCCAGCAGCACCCTGGAGACCACCTCTCGCAACGCCGCCGAGGCTCTGAACGACCCGGCCAACGCGGGCTTCTTGCGCGACGACTCGGTGCTGTTCGTCGTGATGTTGACCGACGAAGACACGCTCGGGCTCGGCGCGACCCGGGTCCAGGAGCACCAGCTGCTGCTCCAAGCCGTGGGCGGCGATCGCAGCCGCCTCGTCATGCTCTCGATCGCTGGAGACCCGGGCGTCTTCGAAGCGCCCAAGACGACGTGCAACGGGACCTACGGCAACGCCGCGCCCGGCCGCCGCCTCGACTCCATCGTTCGGTCCTTCGGCGACCAAGGCATCACCTCGGACATCTGCGACGGCGATCTCGCGCAGACGTTCGACGACGCGCTCGACGACCTCGTGCAGGCCTGCGTCAGCTTCGTTCCCGAGGGCTGAGCGCGTTGCGGCTCGGAGCCGAGCGCCAGGCCGAGTGACCGGCCCCATGACAGGACATCGGGCACGAAAAAGCGCGCCCTCCCAGGAGTGCGCGCTCGCGGGCGACTAGCGCCGCCCGATTCACCCGTCGATTAGACGGGGTCGATGCCGATGCAGGGGTCGACCTCCGAAGGCGTGCAGCCTTCGCAGTCCCACTGGAAGTTGTCGAGCAGGACCAGGGTGTCGAAGGCGGTGTCGCCCATGTCGAAGATGGCGAAGGTGAGCTGCAGCAGCTCGCCCGGGACCGCGGAGCCATTGGCCTGGAACCAGCCCGTCGCTTCGCCCTCGCTGCCGCTGGCTTCGAACATCGTGCCCTCGAGGACCGGGTCGCCCTCTTGGAACGCCGGGGGCCACAGCGCGGTGACCGTGCAGGGCTCGTCGTTCACGAAGCAGAGGTTGCCGGTGTAACTCTCCGAGTCGGACCACACGAGGAAGATGTCGTTGAACGTGGTGTCGACCCACTCGGGGAACTCCGCCGAGAAGTAGGCGAAGTCGAACGAGAAGCCGAAGGTGCCGTTGGGGACCTGCGTCTCGAACTGGAACCAGAGCAGGTCGTTGGCCGAACCGCCGCCAGCGTTCCACTGGTCGATGAGGCTGTCGGAGCAGTCGCCCGTGCCGTCGCACCCGACGAAGGGCGTGCCGCCTGCGCCAGCGTTGGAGCCCGGGAAGGGGCTCATCGGGGCCGGCAGCGCCGAGCCGTCGGGGTTGCCGTTGGCGCCACCGTTGCCCGGCGTCTGGGTCAGGATGCCGTTCTCGTCTGGTTCGGGGAGCGTGCTGGTGGAGATCATCAGCATCGACTCGCCCTCACGCGGACGCCACGTCGGCAGGCCGTCGACCGGGTCGATGTGGGTGCCGTACTGGCTCACGACACGCCACGCGGTGTCGTCCGCCGACACGAAGATGTCGTTGAGAATCGGGATGACGTTGTTCGGACCGCCCGTGCAGCCCAGACCCATCGCGTTGAAGGGGTCGACGGTGCCGTCCATGCCCGGCGCGTCGCAGGGGATGAGGTCACCGGGCGCTTCGCAGATCTCGATGACGCCGCCGGTCTCGCCCGCGGAGTCGCTGTCCGAGTCGCTATCGCTCTCCGACTCGCTGTCGCTGTCGCTGTCCGACTCGCTTCCCGCCGAGGTGGAACTGGACTCGCCGCCACCGCTCGAGCTGCCGCTTTCGTCTGCGGAGTCGCTGTCCAACGTCGTCGATGCGTCCGCGCCGCTGTCGGTGTCGGCCGTGTCCACGCCCGTGGAGGTCGAGCCTTCACCCTCCGTCGTGCTGTTCGAGTCGCTTGCGTCACCCGCAGTGCTTGCGGTCGTCAGCGTCTCGCCACTGCCAGCGTCGTCCGTCCCGGCACTGTCGCCGGTGGTCGACGAGCCAGCGCTCCCGCCAGCCGAACCGCCCGTGGCGCCGTCGTCACAAGCAACGGCAAGAAGGGATGCGAGAGAGAGTGTGGCCAGCCGGCCGAGTCGGTAAGTGTTCATGGGTTCGTACCTTTTGCCTTGTTCGATGTTTGGACGGGTGGCGAGCTCGAGGCTCGAGTTGCAGAGGGGTTCGCCCAGACACCGTCAGGCGTCAGAGGTGTGGCGTGCTTCTGCCGGAGCAGATGCGTTGATTCAAGTTGGGGCACCGAAGTGCCGCCGCGTCCCCCCACGGTCTTCCCCATGGTACGTCGCGGCGATCGCGAGGATCAACGAAAGAAGGCACGGGGAAGCTCACGACATTTGGGTCCAATCGGCTGATTCGCCGGCGTTCGCCAGCGTTCGCAGTCAGGCGGCCTGTTCGCGAGTTCGAGGACCTTGAGGCCGTTTCACGCGGCCGGCCCGCGCGGATACAGCGGTTGGCCCAAGCAGAACCGATCCAGCGGTCAGCGCGGGATCACGCCCGCCGGACCATCCCACTTCTGCGGTGCAAAGCGCACCGTGTGCGAAGGCTCGAACGCGCACCCAGCTCACGGCTCCCTGGCTTTCATGGGAGACGGGACATCCCGTATGGTGCTCGTCCGTTGTCCACGTCTGGGCCGCTGCGTCGGCCCGAGCGCGGTAGCAACGCCCAGCTTCCGGAGACTCGAGCATGTCCTACGAACTGAACACGTTCCTCACCGACCGCCCGGCACGGCTGATGTGCCTGCTGGCGGCTCTGTCCGTCATGCCCGGCTGTGGCGACGACGTAACGTCGGCAACGAGCGGCGACGACTCGACCGGCGGATCCACGACGACCGGCACGAGCATGTCGACCACGGCGGCCGACCCCACCAGCGGCACCACCACCAGCGGCGGAAGCAGCTCGAGCAGCACGTCGATGGGCGTCGTCGACTCGTCCACGACGATGTCGGACGACGACTCGACCACCGACCGCGAGACCGAAGGCGACGAGGGCACCACGATGGTCGACCCCACCGACCCCTCGACCAGCAGCTCGACCGGCGCCGAGTCCTCCTCGTCGTCCACCGGCGAGCCGAAGATGGCGCAGGACTGCCCGTACGGCACCCTCATGGCGCCGGACATGATCAGCGTAAACACCGCAGGTCAGGACAGCGAGTTCACCACCGCATGCGGTGGCGGCGGCGCGCCCGACGTCTCGTACACGCTCGTCGCCCCGGCCGACGGGACGTACTTCTTCCGCGCCAGCAGCCCCGGCGGCGTCGTCGACCCAATCGTCGCGGTCTTCAACGGTGTCTGCGGCGGCGAGCAGCTCGACTGCAACAACGACATCAACCCCGGCACCAACGATGCCGAGGTTTCCCTCGCGCTGACCATGGGCCAAGAGGTCACCGTAGTCGTCGACGGCTTTGCGGTCGTCGGTGGCCCCGTCGACCTCGAGGTCACGTTCTTCGCGGGCTCGTGCCCCGACGACGACATCGGCAACACGGTCCCCGCCGTCTACACTGGCACCACGGTCGGCACCGACAACACCGTGTTCGCCAGCTGCGGCGGCGACACGGCCAACGACGACCAGCTCACGTTCACGGCCCCGGAGGCCGGCGTGTACGCATTCGATACCGCAGGCTCCGACTTCGACACGGTCATGTACCTGCTCGACGGGTGCGGCGGTGACGAGCTCGGATGCAGCGACGACGTGCTCGGCGACCCGACCTCGCACCTGAACCTGCTGATGGCGGCGGGCCAAGAGATCATCGTCGCGGTCGACGGCGCAAACCTCGAAGAGGGCAACTACACGGTCTCGATCGACCGCGACGTCTGCCCCGACGTCGTCCTCGACAGCGTCGCGCCGCTCAACATCACCGACTCCACCGTCGGCGAGCTCGATGCGAGCACCGGCAGCTGCGGTGGCGCAGGCGCCCCGGGCGTGTCGTTCTCGTACACCGCACCGGAAGCCGGCATCTACACGATCGACACCAGCGGCTCCAGCTTCGACACCGTCCTGTACGCGATCGACGGCTGCGGCGGCCCCGAGATCGCCTGCAGCAACGACGGGGGTGTCGATGCCACCTCGCGCATCAACGTCACGCTCGCCGCTGGTGAAGAAGTCCTCTTCGTCGTCGACGGTGCAAACGCTGAAGCGGGCGACTTCAACGTCAACATCGAGCTCGACACCTGCCCCGACTTCGACCTCACCGGCGACCTGCCGCTGACCGTCATGGGCAACACCGAGTTCGAGATCGACGCCAGCTCCGGCTCGTGTGGCCCCGGCGACTCGAACGACGTCGCCTACACCTTTACGGCGCCCGATGCCGGAACCTACGTCTTCGACACCAACGGCAGCGACTTCGACACGGTCCTGTACTACTTCGAAGGCGAGACCTGCGGTGGTACCGAGGTCGAGTGTGACGACGACGGTGGCGACGGGCTCGACTCGCAGCTCATCATCGCGCTCGAGGCCGACGAGACCATCACGGTCGTCGTCGACGGTCGTTTCGGCGGCTTCGGCAACTACATCCTCAACGTCACGTCGCCCGACTGCGGCAACGGCTTCATCGAGATCGGCGAGGAGTGCGACGGCATGAACCTCGACGGCCAAAGCTGCTTCTCGCAGGGCCTCGGCGGTGGCGTGCTCGGATGTGACGCGAGCTGCCAGTTCGACGAGACCAACTGCGGCGATCCCTGTGGCGACGGCACCATCGAGCCCGGCGAGGCGTGCGACCTCACCGAACTTGGCATGCAGAACTGCGCGGACCAGGGCTTCGCGGGCGGCGCGCTCGACTGCGCCGCGGACTGCTCGTACGACACCACGCAGTGCAGCAACACCGTCAACGCGTACTGCTCGAGCCCGGGCACCACGATCGAGGACGGCGTCCCCGCCATCGACGTCATCAACGTCCCCGACATGGGAACCGTGGCCGACGTCGACGTCTTCGTCGACATCACCCACACCTGGACCGGCGACGTGGACCTGTTCCTCGAAACCGGCGGCACCTCGGTGCAGTTCCTCGACGGCGTCTGCGGCAGCGCTGACGACATGTTCGCCACCTTCAACGACGAGGGCAGCGCCGGCGCTGGCGTGAACTGCATCGCGCCGGTCGTGGTCGAAGGCAACCTGACCCCGAACAACCCGCTCACCGCGTTCGACGGCCTTGAGATGAACGGCGACTGGACGCTCACCGCGATCGACAACGTCGGCGGCGACGACGGCACCCTCAACGAGTGGTGCATCTACATCGAGACCGAGTAAGCCTCGCGCTCGACGCAGAAAAGGGCGGCGCTCCTCGGAGCCCGCCCTTTTCCTTTGGTTTCGTCGTTTGCGTCGCCGAGGCGGGACCTCAGGCACTCGCGACGCTTAGAAGCTGATTCCGAGCGCCTGACACTGGAACGCCATGTACGGCGAGGCCGCTTCGAACAGCCCGAGGATGTGGTCGACGATTCCGTCCCCGAGCATCATGCCCTCATCCACCGTCGAGATTGCGATGTGGTCCTTGCGCTTGAGGTCGGCCAGCATGGGGTGTTCCTTGTCGAAGCCTTTGGGCGGACGCGAGAGGCTCTCACCACCAAGCTCGAACCGGTCGGAGAACGGCGTCGACTGGGTTGCTGCGATCCAGGCGTCGGTGTCTTCGACGATGCGCTTGCGAATCGCGGCCAGCGCGTCCTTGTCGGGGCGCCACATGCCCACGCCCACGAAGTGCTGCCCAGGGGCGATGTGCACGTACAAGCCGGGCGCGTGGGCGTCCTTGCCGACTTTGTGCCGGAAGTGAATCCCTACGTTGGTCTTGTAGGGCGTCTTGTCCTTGGAGAAGCGCACGTCTCGATAGACGCGCATCAACGAGCCGCCGACCTTTTTGTCGTTCGCGACGAACTCCGACGAGATCGCGGCGAGCCCTGGGCCCATCGTCCGGATGAAGGCACGCGCCGGTTCACGGACGGCCGCCTCGTATTGCCCCTTGTTCTCGGTGAACCACGCCTTGTCGTTGTTCATCCCCAGCTCGACCAAGAACTCGATCAGCCGGGGTCCGAACGCCGAGAACTCCCGCGCAGCCGTCTGCGCCGACGTCTCGTTCTTCGCCGTGGTCTTCACCGCAGCCTTGGCTGCCGAGGCCTTTTTCGACGCGGTCTTTTTCGCGGCAGGTTTCGCTTTCGTCGTCTTCTTCGACGACGTCTTCTTCGCTGCGCTCGCCTTCGTCGTTTTCTTCGACGACGTCTTCTTCTTCGCTGCGCTCGCCTTCGTCGTCTTCTTCTTCGACGCCGCCTTCTTCTTCGCCGCGCTCGCCTTCGTCGTCTTCTTCGACGCCGCCTTCTTCTTCGCTGCTCTCGCCTTCGTCGTCTTCTTCGACGCCGCCTTCTTCTTCGCTGCGCTCGCCTTCG
>JBCCQM010000204.1:0-14601 GCA_039024335.1 Myxococcota bacterium | reverse complement strand
GAGGCCCTCGGACCATCCCTCGGACCGGCTCCGTCTCAGCGCAGTCGCCGACGCAGGGCGCCGCCGAGCATGCCGCAGGCGAGCAGCACGGCCGAGATCAGGCCTGCTCCCGCGAACAGACGGCCGCGCGGCGCATGGGCGACCGCGAAGACCGGCTCGGCGGCGAGATCCGCCCGGGCGCGCTGAAGGTCGGGCGCGGCCCGCAGCTCCAGCGCGCGGTCGAGCAGCATGAGCCGACCGGTCCGCGGAAGGTCTTCGAGCGAGGCTTCGGCGACGAGGGCTTCGGCGTGCAGCGTCTGCGCCTGCGCGTCGTCGTGCCCACGCATGAGCATCGACGCCTTGCGATACAGCGCGGCGGCGCGGGCCGGGTCTTCGGACCGGGTGCGCTCGGCGTGCTCGACGAAGAAGGCGGCGACCCGCATCGGCTCGGCCAACTCGCCCTGCGCGACGAGGCGGTCCAAAGATGCGGCCGCCGCGTTGTGGTCGGCGTTGGCCAGTGCAGCGTCGACACGCTGCCGCTGGTCGGTGATGCGACGGGCGTCGAGCCACGCGAAGTACGCGACCGTGTGGCGCGCGGGCTGCTGCTCGCACGTGGCATCGACCCGGCCCTTCTCATCGACCACTTCGCAGGCTGGCTCGAGAAGGTCGGGAGCCTCCGCCTCGAGCGTTTCGGTGAGCGCGATGCGAGCCCGGTCGCGGTAGTTCAGGTAGGCGAGGGCGCGGCCGGTTCCGCCGCCGAGGAGGCGCACCGTTCGGCCGGCGGACTTCGGCGCGGGGCCGGTGACATACGCTTCGAATGCGGCTCGGGCCGCGCCACGGACCACCGTCGACCGGTCGTCGGAGAACCCAAGCAGGACGCTTGCCGCTTCCCCGGGCCGCTTGACCGCGTACGCATCGAGCACCGCGGCGAGCAGGCGAGGGGAGGTCTGCACCGCTGCGGTCGCGCGCGCCGGGTGCAACCGATCGAGCTTGTCGAGGATGTGCTCGGCGTACTTCGCCCGGCGAACCTCGGGCTTGTCTTGATCACGCTTTCGGTTCGACGGGCTGATCGAGGCGACGACGAGCTGGGGTACGGCTTCGTCGCCAACGCCGGCGAGCGCACGTCCCACCTCGTCGCGGAACGTCCCGCGATGCAGGTACGCCGCATCGAGCAGAGCGTCCACGACGTCGGTGGCAAGCTCGGGGTCGTGGCCGGCGCTGGATGCTGCGCGCAGCAGGGCGGTCTGCAGGATGCAGTCGCGGTACACGGGCAGCAGACCGGGCGAGACCTTGCCGCGGGGCAGCGCGAGCAGGTCTTCGAACCAGTCTTGGCTGAGCTTGACGCTGTGCCCGTGGGCCTTCTTCCAGGCGAGCTTGAAGTAGCCGTACTTGTTCGGGACGTCACCACCGATCGCCGAGAGCAGCGAGCGGTAGTCGCCCTTGGGCGCCTTGCGTTCGGCGAGCAGGTGCTCGCGCAGCTGCGGCCAAAGGGCGTGGGAGGCCGCCGCAATGCGACGGGCAGGGCCGGCGACTTCATCGATGGGTCCGCGACGCACCGCCTTGATGAGGCCGTCGAGTTCCTCGACGGTGGTCGGGGGGTGCGTCGTGACCGTGGCTTCGACGACCGGAGCCTCGGGGGCCGCACGCCGAACTTCGTCGGCGATCGCCGCCCACACCTGGCCGGCAGCCGCACGCGCGAGCTCGGGGTCGGCGCGCACGTAGGACTTGCCGACGTAGGTGTTGACCTCGACCTCGGGTGTCTCTTGCGGACACCCAGCGAGCACGGCGGCTGCGGCCAGGAGGAATACGCGGGAGGTCATCGGGCACCTCCAGCGCAGCGCACGATCAGTGCAGCGCGTGTGCTGGCGGGGTGAGGTGCGCTTCGGGCAGGAAGCGGAGGAAGCGAAGGCCGACGCCACAAAGCGCCCGCAGCCCGTCCTTGTCGGCGTACTGCAGGTAGTAGTGATTCTGCACCTTGGCCATGGCCGTGATGGCGCCCTCGGTGCCCGGCTCCAGGCCTTCGGGCGTTGGACCGGTCAGCGCGAAGCGAACGATCACCTTGGTGCGCAGCGGCAGGGGCTCCGCCATCTCCACGAACATTCCCGTCGTCGAGATGTTGCGAGCCACGAACCATTGGTCGCCGAACTCCTCGGTGGAAATGAGGACTCGAAACACCTTGTCGATGCGGCTCGACCGACGACGCTCCACGCTGACGCTCATGGCGGCAGTGTGCGCAGGGTGTGTTTATGAATCCAAAAATCCTACATGTAGGATAACTGAACATGTTCATGGGATCACCCGCGCGAGCGTCCAGAGTGCGCCGACTTCCAGCGTGCAGAACACCATCGCGGTGGATGCGCACAGTGTGCCGAGGGCCCGCGGCCGGACGTCGCCTCGAAACGCGCTGGCGGCCAGCGCGAGCAGCCCCAGGGTCCCCGCTGGCCACGCGGGAACGCCCGCCGCAGGCCACAAAGAGGCGAGGGCGGCGAGGATCGCCGAGATACCCAGCGCGGCGCAGACCCACGCCATCGCTCCACCAAGGTGTGCGCGCATGACTGCACACCTATCAAGGGGCCTTGGGCATTGCACGAAACCGGCAAAGTCGGCCATAGACTGCGCCCCTCGCTCGTCATGACCGCACCCGACACCCCGGACGCCGCCGCGCTGCCGCCCGATCACCGAAGTGGCTTCGTCGCGATCTGCGGTCGACCGAACGTCGGCAAGTCGACGCTTCTCAACGCGCTGCTCGGCGAACCCATCTCGATCGCCACGCCGCACCCGCAGACCACCCGGGAGAAGCTGCTCGGCGTGTGGACCGAGGACGACTTCCAGGCCGTGCTCGTCGACACCCCCGGCATCCACCGGGCTCGGTCCGCCCTCAACAAGTACATGGTGAACCAGGCGCTCGCCGGCGCTCGGGATGTCGACTTGGTGCTGTTGCTGGTGGAGACGCCGGTGTTCCGCACGGCTGAGGCGGCGCAGGCGTGGGAGCCCGGCGACGTCGCGCGAGAGGTGCTCGAACAGCTGACCGGCTTGAACCGGCCGATCGCGCTGGTGATGACCAAGATCGACCGCCTGCCAAATCCGGACCTCCTCATCCCCGTGCTGCAGACGATGTCCGTGCTGCACCCGTTCGAGGCGATCGTGCCCACGGCCGCGGCAAGCGGTGAGGGGCTCGAGCAGCTGCGCTCGTTGGTCTGCGAGCGGCTTCCCCTGGGCCCGCGCTACTACGACGACGGCTCGCTGTCCGACCGGCCCATGCGGTGGCACGCGGCCGAGCTGATCCGCGCCGAGCTCTTCGAGCACTTGCGCGACGAGGTGCCCTACAGCTGCGCGGTGAAGGTGAGCGGCTACAACGAGGGCAAGACCACCGACCGCATCAGCGCCACGATCTTCGTCGAGCGCACCTCGCAAAAGGGACTGCTCATCGGCAAGAAGGGCAGCATGATCCGAAAGCTCCGCGAGGGCAGCCAGATGCGGATCGCAAATTTGTCCGGCCGACCGTGCGAGGTGCATCTCACCATCGACGTGGCCAAGAACTGGACCCGCGACCCGAGCAAGCTCGAGTCGATGGGCTACCGAGAGGAAGACGAACGATGACCACGCTGGTTGCCATCGTGGGCCGGCCCAACGTGGGCAAGTCCACGCTCTTCAACCGACTGATCGGCTCCCGCAAGGCGATTGTCGAAGACAACCCGGGCGTCACGCGCGACCGACTGTACGGCGTCGCGGAGTGGGAAGGCCGAAGCTTCATGGTGGTCGACACCGGCGGCATCGACCCCAGCCTCGAGACCGGCCTTCCGGCGCACATCGCCGCGCAGGCCGACGTCGCGATGGAGGAAGCCGACCTGATCTTGTTCGTCGTGGATGCGATCGCCGGCACCACGTCGGTCGACCAGGACATCGCCGACCGGCTGCGTAAGTCGGGCAAGCCCATCTTGGTGTGCGCGAACAAGGCCGACTCTCCGAAGCGGGACGACGAAGTGGCCGAGTCCTGGGCGCTGGGGGTCGGGGACGTGTTCGCGATCTCCTCGGCGCACGGGCGCGGCGTGTCCGAGCTGTGTGATGCGATCGTCGACCGGGTCGGCGCGACCGAGGACGAGGTGGAGCTGGTGCCGCCGGGGATCCGGATCGCGTTCTTGGGCCGCCCGAACGCGGGCAAGAGCACGATGGTGAACACCCTGCTGGGCTCTCCGCGCGTCATCGTCTCGGACACCCCGGGCACCACGCGGGATGCGGTGTACCTGCCCATGCGGCACGGCAACGACGACTGGGTCATCATCGACACCGCAGGCCTTCGTCGGCGCCGTCAGGTTGCGCGGGCGCAGGAGAAGCTCGCCGCGATCAAGTCGATCCGCGCCATGGAGCGGACGGAGGTGGTGGTGCTCACCGTCGACGCGAGCGAAGGCGTCACCGATCAGGACCAGCGCATCGCCCGGATGGCCTTCACCCGCGGCAAGGGCGTCGTGGTGCTGATGCACAAGTGGGACCTGATCACCCGCGACAAGAAGCGCGCGCGCGAAGTTCTCGAGCAGACGAAGCGCGCGCTGCACTTCCTCGAGAACCCCTACATCGTGAAGTCGTCCGTCATGGGGGAGAAGCGCGATGAAGGGGAGGGCCGAGCGCACGGGCTCGAGGCGCTGCTCGAGGCTGCCAAGCGCACGGCGGGGTCGCTCAAGAAGCGCATCACGACCTCGGACCTCAACGAGGAGCTGCGGGCCGCGGTCAGCCACAACCCTCCGCCGCTGTCGCGCGGCCGGCCGGTCAAGCTGCTGTTCATCACGCAGGCAGACCGCTCTCCGCCGCTGTTCGTGATCTCGGCCAACCATGGACGATCGCTCGCCGAGCAGTACGAGAAGTATCTGCTGCGTCGATTCCGCGCCAAGTGGAGCCTTCGCGGCGTGCCGATCCGTGTCGTCGTGCGCGGCCGTGGCCGCGGCGGCGATCACAAGCAGCACGAGTGACCTGATCCCTCGGGACAGGGGGCGCCCAACGACTGACACGCGACGGAGCCCCAAAGGTTCCTCGCGTGTCGATTTTTTTGGGTGCCCATTTCGTTGGCGTCAACGTCGTTGACCGCACGGCGATGGCGGCCGCCAACCGCGTCTGCGCATCGGCCGAGCCTGGCGCGGCCTAGGTCCGCGAAACCACGGCGGTGGGAACCATGGCCGGGTGTTCGCAGTGGGTCTAGGCAATGCTTGTTCGCACCTCCACCGCTTTGGCGCTTTGTTCCGTGGCCCTCCTCTCGGGCTGCAACGACCATCCGCTCAAAGACGTCGACCTGTCGCGCAACGTGCAGACGGTCGTCGACGTCGACATCGCCCCGCTGCGCAACGTCGACATCCTCTTCGTCATCGACAACTCGGGCTCGATGGCAGCGGAGCAGGCGAACCTCGCCCGCAACCTCGCGCCGTTCATCGAGACGCTGGAGCGCGAAGACGTCGCGGCCGACTACCGGATCGCGGTCACCACGACGGATACCGGCACGGGACCCTGCACCGGGACGGGGCCGGAGGACGGCAACTTCGTAGCGACGAGCTGCCGGAGTCGGCTGGAGCAGTTCAGCACCATTCCCGGGTTTCAACCCGCCGAGGATGCGCAGGACTCGGCCTGTACGGCGCTGTGCCCCGAGGCGCTCGCGGACCTGCGGCCGGTGCCCTCGCGCGTGCGCGAGCAAGCCGATCCCCAGGAGCGCCCGTGGCTGGAGAACATTCTGGGCACGACGAACCTGCCCGAGGGGGTGAGCACGAGCGAAGCGTTCGCGTGCATGGGGCCGCAGGGGATCAACGGCTGCGGCTTCGAGTCGCCGCTTCGCGCGATGCGGCGCGCGCTGGTGCGGGCGGAGAACAGCGGCGAGAACGAGTTTGGGTTCCTTCGCGACGACGCGATCTTGCTCGTGGTGTTCGTGACGGACGAAGCCGACTGCAGCGTGCAGCCCGGTGCCCCAAGCGAGATGTTCGTCGACGAGAACGGACAGCGCGCGGGCAGCGAAGCGTGCTGGACCGCCGGCGTTCGCTGTACCGAGCTCCCCGGGGGCGAGCTCGACTGCGTCAGCGCCAACCTGGACCTCCTCGGCAACGAAGTCCCCGGCGACGAGGCGCTGCTGACCCCCGTCGAGACGTACGTAGAGCTACTCGAAGCGATCGCGGACGAAAAGCGGGAGGTCCTCGGAGGCGACGTCCCCCCGGTGTTGGTGTCGCTGGTCGCCGGCGTGCCGTCCGAGTTCCCGGCGGTCGAGGTGACGTACACGCAGGACACGCCCTTCGTGGACGAGTACGGCGTCGACGCGGGGTGCATCAGCGACAACGGGGAGGGCGTGCCGCCGGTCCGGCTGCTCGAGTTCGCCGAAGCGTTCGGCACCGACGCCCGCTCGAACGTCAGCTCGGTCTGTGCCGACAGCTACGCCCCAGCGTTCGAGGATCTCGCCGACATCTTGCTCGAGGCGTTCGAGCCCGCATGCTCGGACAGCTGCCTTGCGGGCGGCGGCGCCCACGACTGCGTGTTCTCGCAGGCGATCCCGGGCGAGGGGGACGTGTCGATCCCGACGTGCGAGCGGAACGAGGCCGGTGCGCCCGTGCTGCCAGCGGGGGCCGACGTATGCGTCGACGTCGCCATCGACGCAGAGCGCGCCCCCGCATGCGTCGAGCAGCAGGCGCCGGTCGAATTCCGGCCGCTGTACCGCGCAGGCGTACCGCGGGTGTCGGGAACGCGCATCGAGGCGACCTGCAGCGTTTCCGAGAACGCGTTGCTCGACTGCCCTTGGGCCCAGTAGCGGACCATGAGGCGACAACCATGTTGGCGGATGCTGCACCGGTATGCGCCAACATGATTGGCCCGCGGAGTCAGGGGCGGATCCCAAGTCGCCGGATCCACGTGGGTTTCGCTGGCCCCCGCCTTGCTATACAGTACCGCGAACAGATGCGGTCAGAGGCTCTGTCCTCGTGACCGACCCCGCGGCAGCCTCGGCTGCCCCGGATGCGTCAACAAGGCGCGAACTCGAACCCGCCAGACCGTATCGACACGATTGAAGGATGCCATCCATGCGAGCTTCTCTCACCGCCCGCCTCAGCCTGCTGACCGCAACCTGCGTCGCTTTGCCGACGCTCCTCGCTTGCCTCGACCACCCGCTCAAGCGCGTCGAGTACGAAGCGGCCCAGGAGGAGATGGAGGGCATCGCCATTACGGTGAACAAGGATGTCGACATTCTGTTCGTCGTCGACAACTCCGGGTCGATGGGTGAAGAGCAGCGAAACCTGTCGGCGAACTTCGGGGCGTTTATCGACGTGCTCGAGGCCGACGACGTCAAGGCGAACTATCGCCTCGGCATCACCACGACCGACGACAGCAACTACTGGTGCAAGGGGCAGGGCGTTTCCGACGCAGAATCCGGTCAGTTCGTGCTCAGCAGCTGCCGCTCGCGGCTGGGCGACTTCTACTTCTCCGGTGATGACACCAACGCCGAAGAAGCGTGCACGGAGTTCTGCGACCTGGACAGCATCGACATTCAGGGCACCACGACCAAGGACGACCCGAACGCGTCGCCCCGTCCGTGGATCGAGAACATCGAGGGTGCCACCAACCTTCCCGATGGCGTCACGACCACGCAGGCCATGCAGTGCTTCGGCCCGCAGGGTATCAACGGCTGCGGTTTCGAGTCGCACCTCGAGTCGATGTGGAAGGCGCTCAAGCTCGCCGACCAGAGCGCGCAGGACGAGTTCGGCTTCCTCCGCGACAACGCCATTCTCTCGATCGTCTTCGTGACGGACGAGGCGGACTGCTCGTTCAACCGCGAGCTTCAGAACATCGTCTTCGGTGAGGGCGACGGCGTTCCGGGGCTCGGCGACGGCGACGTCGGCAACCAGGTCTTCTGGTCGATTCCCGATCAGCAGCAGTCACCGACCTCGGCGGTGTGCTGGAACGCGGGCGTCACCTGCGACTTCTCGCTCGACTCGGACCAGTGCACGGCGATCAACAAGGACGTCGACGGCAACGAGACCAGCAACGACGACGACTCCGCGCTGTACCCGCTGACCAAGTACACCTCGCTCGTCCAAGAGATCGAGAACAACAAGAAGGCGCTCAACCCGAGCCAAGAGGTTCTGGTGTCCGCCATCGCCGGTGTCCCCGAGAACTTCCCGGACATCCGTCAGCTCAGCTACGCCGAGGGTCCCGACGCGGCAAACCCCGAAAGCTTCCAGGCCAAGTTCGGCATCGGCCAGGGCTGCTCCAGCTCGGTCGCCGAAGCGGTTCCGCCGGTACGCCTCAAGGAGTTCGCCGAGGAGTTCCTCGTCAACGACGGCGACAACAACCTCTTCTCGGTGTGCAGCACCAACTACACCCCCGCGCTCGAGGCGATCGCCGAGTCGATTCGCGACCAGCTCAAGCCGGCCTGCATGCCCGCCTGCGTTGCTGACACCGACCCCATTCTCGAGGGCGTCCAGCCGCTGTGCACGCTCACGCAGACCTACCGCGACGACGCCGGCTCGCAGATCGAGGACAACATCCCCGAGTGTGGCGAGGGCGACACCGTGCCCGAGGGCGCCGACGTGTGCTTCACGAACCTGGTCGACCAGGACGGCAGCACGCCGAACGAGCTCGACAACATGCAGGACGCCTGCATCGACGAGGGGTGGAACCTCGAGTTCCGTCTCGTCCGCCGCGAAGGCGTGCCGGCACCCGGTGGCGCGCAGGTCAGCGCGACCTGCCAGCTGTCGCAGAACAAGGCCGTAGACTGCCCCGGACTTCCCAGCTGAAGTCCTGTCCCTCGCGGACACGAAAGGCTCGCGCTGCACCGGCAGTCGCGGGCCTTTTCCGTTTCGGGCTCCGTTCGTGGCCCTGGCCCCGGACGACCTGCCCGGAGGCGAGGTGCTGCTAGAACCGCAGTCCGAACCGCAGCGCGGCCTGAAGGTAGACCGGGTACGCCTGCGGGTTCGACAAGAACGCGAAGTAGCGCAGTCCCGCGCCCACCGTCGTTCGCTTCGTGACCTCCACGTCCAGTCCGAGACCGCCGTGGACCACGAAGGTGGTCGAGGGCCGGCACACGCTATCGGAGGGGTCGCAGCTGAGGCCGAAGTCACATCGGTTGTCGGAGAGGCACGGCTGCCCGCGCTGCCCGTCGAGCACGCCCTGCGGGCCGCGTGCCCACAGCGGGCCCAAACCGACTTCGAGGATGGGCTTCATGCGCCCACGATCCATCGCGTACAGCAGCGCCGCGGCAACGTGACCGATGTGAAGCGTGCCGCGGGGCGCGGTGAGGACGAAAGCCTCGTCCTCGTCCCGGGAGAACTCCTGAGGCAGCAGGTGACCGCTGTACGAGGCCGTCACCCGCAGCCAGATCGGGCGCCACACCGGGACGTCCGCGTCGAGGCCCGCCCCGAGCCCGCGCTTGGGATTCAGCGGAGAATCGCTGCGCCCCAACATGGCGGCGCGCAGCGATGCGTACAGCGGCTTGATGGTGAAGCGGAACCGCTTGCGGTGTCCGTACAGGGGGCTGTGCTCGGCTTTGTAGACGCGGGTACCATCCGGCCGGGCGCCGCCGTTGCGAGGCTTCATGTACGGCGCATCGTTCGGGTCGCGCCGGGGGGCCTCGAGTGGGTCTGCCACGGGCGAGCCTTTGGGCGCAGCGGAGGCGCGCGGGCTGGCGGCGAGCAGCAGCGTGACCGCAAGGCCTCCCCGCGCCGCTCGTGTGGCCCTCCGCATCGATCGCAGCATACCGCACGCCGTCGTGACGGCCCGCATGGCGCGGGACGCGTTTCGTCCGAGCAGGCCGTTCGGGGAGGCCCAGGGCACTGGACAGACCCATGTGGGCTTGGGTAGACAGGCCCAATCGTGAGCGACAAGGACGAACGCCCCGAAGGCGAAGGGGCAACGGCGGAGGACGCCGGCAAGACCGGAGCAGCTTCCGCCGACGGCGAGCGCATGGACTTGCCCAAATGGAACCGCGCTCGGGTCAAGCGCAAGCAGCCCAAGGGTGAGGAGCAAGACAGCTTCCAAGCCGGCGTTCGCAAGGCAGGCCGTGCGGCGCTGACCCAGGCGCCCGTCGTCATCGGACTCATCGTGCTGGTGGCGGGCATCGTGGCCGGCGTGGTTTGGTACCGCGGCAAGCTGGCCGAGGACCGCGCCAAGGCGACGCGCGTGCTCGCGGCTGCAGTTGGAGCCGACGTACGCGGAAGGGTCGGCGACGTCGAGGATGCCGCGGCCAAGAAGCTGCCTCCGCCCAACCCCCTGTTCGCCGATGAGGCCGCGCAGAGTAAGCAGGTTGCCGACACGCTCGCGCAGCTGCGCAATGAGATGAGCGACACGGACGCCAAGACCCTGGGCGACCTCGTGTCCGCAGCAAGGGCCATGCGCGAGGGCAAGTTCGCCGATGCCAAGGCTGCATACGAAGCGTTCCTGGCCGCGAACGCCGACCACCCGCTGCGCTTCCTCGCCCACGAAGGGCTCGCGCTGGCACTCGAAGCCGGCGGCGACGTCGACGGCGCGGTTGCCCAGCTCGACGCGCTCGCCCCCGAAGCGGGCGCCTTCTACCGAGACCAAGCGTTGTTCCACAAAGCACGAATGCTCGAAGGGCAGGGCAAGGCCGAAGACGCTCTGTCGACCTACAAGACGTATGTCGAGGAGTACCCCCTCGACAAAGACTCGCTGGCCCGCGAAGCGGTTGTCGAGCGACTCGAAGAGCTTGCACCCGAGCTCGTGCCCGCAGGGGCCAAGCCCAACCCGCTTGGTGGCATGGGCCTTCCGCCCACGCTTGGAGGCTGACCCGGTGCGCGTTCGCGGACTCGCGGGGATGGGACTGGCGCTCGCGCTCGGTGTGGCCGCGTGCGGGCCCACGGGGCGCATCGAAGTCATTCATCCCGAGGGCAGCGACGCTGCACGGGCGGTGATGCGGGTCGCGATGACCCAGCAGGTCACCGTCCCCGACAACTTCATCATGCGGCCCGACGAGTTTGGTGCCGTTGCGGTGGACCACCCGCGGCAGCTCCTCTACGTGGGCAGCCGCGAAGGCACCCTGCTGGCGTTGGACATGCTCCGCGGCGAGGTCATGTGGGAACTTCCGCTGGGCGGTGCGGTGAGCAGCCGCCCGCTGCTCACCGACATGCCCGGCGAGGCCGGCACCCGGGACCCCGCTGCGCCGCACGGCATGATGCTTGTGGGGACCGACAACGGGGACGAGATCGCGATCGACCTCGAGTCCCGCGAGGAGCTGTGGCGCTACCCGACCGACGGCAAGGTTCGGACCGTCCCCGTCGTGGCCGAGGGCGTCGTCTACATCGCAAACTCCCGCGATCAAGTCTTCGCCCTCGACCAGCGCACGGGCGCGTGGCGATGGCAGTACGAGCAGCCGCTGCAGACCGACTTCACGGTGTCTGGCTACGCGGGGCTGGCGTACGTCCCGAGCAGCGATGGCGTGGGTACGGGTGTCGTTTACACCGGGTTCGGCAATGGCAAGGTCGTGGCCATCGATGCCGCGTCGGGCGAGGCGCTGTGGCTGACCTCGCTTGCGCCGCCGGCCGGCGGAGACTTCTCCGACTGTGATTCGACCCCGCTCGTCAACCCGGAGGCTGGCCGTCTGTACGTGGCGGGTCAGCAGACCGGGGTCTTTGCGCTCGACCTCGAGGACGGAACCCCTGCGTGGTCGTTCGGCGTGCGCGCGGTCGGGGACCTCGCGCGTGGGGCGGGCGGCGACATGGTCGGTGCGTCCTCCCTCGAGGGGGTCTTCGCCCTCGACCGCGACGGCAACCAGCTGTGGCGGACCCAGGTCGACCCAGGCGTGTTGAGTACGCCGGTCGTGGTCGACAACACGGTCTTCGTGGCGCACAGCGACGCGGGCCTGCTCGCGTTCGACCTCGAGTCCGGAGAGTTCCTCGCGCGGCTCGATCCGGGCAGCGGCGTCTCGAGCCTGCCAGTCTACGACGGCGTCCTCGGTCGGTTGTACGCGACTTCGAACCGGGGCGTTTTGTACGGGATCGAGCTGCTGGACGACGACGTGGCCCCGGGCGACGTCACCATCGCCGTCGTCGCCGACTGAGGCTTACGGCGTCGGCGTCGGCGCGGCATCGGGCGACGGCTCGACCACGCGGGCGTCGAGCGTCGCATCGAGGCGGTAGGAGAGGGGCTCCGCGCCGAACGTGACGGTCGCGATATCGCCTTGGACCTCGAACGACACCTCGGGGAACCCGGACGCGGCGCTGCCACGCACGAGCGGCGCCTCGATCGTGCGGCGATGCAGCGCGCCCGCGGCATCCCGCGCGACGAGGACGTGTAGCGCTTGGTCCTTGCGAACGCCCACCCGCACCAGCTGGGCGCGGGGCAGTCGAGTCTCGCTGGTCGTCTTCCAACGGGAGCGCAGCGCGACCTGGCTCGCGGGAAGGTAGCCGGGCACGAAGCGGTCCCCGTCGCGGACCACGACCTGAGCCCAGCGCGTGCAGGCGACGGGTGCGGCATCGGTGCAACGATCGAGCATGCCGACCACGAACACGTCACCGCGCCGACGGGCCATGGCGAAGCGCTCGGAGGCCGGGGGAACACGAGCGCTCGGTGCCGCGAACAGGGGCGCTGCGCTGGGGAGCAGGGCCGCGACGTGCCACTGGCTGTCCGGCGGAAGAATACGGCCTCCGTCTGCAGGCCAGTCGATCGTCCTGCGGTCCCCCTGCGCCGTCGCTCCGGTGACGACCATGGCCCGGAGCTGGACGCCGTACGTCTCGTGCAGCGTTCCGGCAACGCGTGGCGCCGGCGCCTCGGTGAGCGCCGCGGGATCGAGCGGCAGCGGCGTCTGGGTGGGCGGAAACGCGTTGACCTCGAGCCAGTCGATCACCGCGTAGATGTCGGCGACATGGCCGACGGCTTGCCCGGGGAGCCGCCCGTCGCGGGGCGAGCGGGGGTCGGTGCTGGCACTGAGCGCGAACGCTGCCTCGGCCCGTGCCGAAGCAGGACCGATCAGATCGACGCTGAGCCAGTACCCAGCCTTCTCGGTCTGTGCCCGAGACGAAGATGCAGGCGGGGGCGCTGCCGCGAGCAGCGCTGCCGCGAGGGCGAGACGCACGAACATCATCAGGAGCGACCGAGCTGGATTTCGCAGGTTCGGACGACGTCTTGCAAGCGGGCCGCGGTGTCTCGGTCCTGCAGCTTGAAGTTCACGCCGAAGCCGGTGTCGTGCCCCTGGCTGCGGACCCAGCTGACCACCGCGCCCAGGCGCAGCGGCGCAGGGCTGAGCCCCCCATCATCGCTCGCGGGGCGCAGCTCCACGTCGACCCGTGCGCCGACCGAGGGAAGGCTCCGGCTGGCGATGAAGGCCCCGCCGCGGCTGAGGTCGAGCGCCCGCGAGACGTAGCGGCCCTGCGGGGATGTCCAGCGGACGTCGATGTCGACCGGGATGCGTCGGTGCCGCCGAGCGGAGGCCTGCCGCGATCCGCCGAGGATCTCTCGCACGTAGCGGACGCGCGATCCCTCTCGCTTGGGTATCGCGATGAGCACCTCCAGTGGACCGCGCGCGGGTGCATGCACGCGGCAGACCTTACCGGTCAGCACGACTTCGTCGGCCATCGGCCCAAAGCTGACCTCCACCTCTACGGGTTCCCCGAGCTTGAGATTCTCGCGGACGCGGACCCGCAGACGCGCAGCCTCGTGCGGACCACCGGGGTCGAACGCGCCGCGGAGATCCGTCCCGCGCAGCCGCAGCGCGCGGGGACCATCGGTCGCCGCACGGAGGCTCGTGCTGGACGACCGCGCCATGGCGAAAAGAATACACGGCGCCCTTTGCAGAGCGCCGTGCGGAAACGTGGACCGGGAGCGTCGCCGCGCGCTTGTGCCGCAACGAAGCCCGGTCGGGTCGGCCGTATGGCTCAGGATGCGCCGAGTGCTGCGAGCACGGCGGCGACGTGTCCCTTCACGCGAACGGGAGAGAACGCCGTTTCGATCCGTCCTTCGGCGTCGATGACGAACGTGCTGCGGATGATCCCGACCACTTTCCGTCCGTACATCGATTTCTCGCCCAGGGCCCCGTACGCGTCCGCAATCGCGCGTTCGGGATCGCTCAACAGCGGGAAGTTCAGGTCGTACTTCTTGGCGAAGCGCTCGTGGCTCGCGATCGAATCCGGGCTGACGCCGAGCACCGTCACCCCGAGGTCACCGAGACCCGCAAGGCCGTCTCGGAAGTCGCAGGCTTCCTGCGTGCAGCCGGGCGTGTTGTCGCGCGGGTAGAAGTACAGCACGAACCGCTGCCCCTTCATCGACGCGAGGGAGTACGTGGTTCCGTCGTGTCCCTCGAGGGAGAAGTCGGGCGCAGCGTCCCCGGGGGACAGGGGGCTGTCGTTACGAGGAGGCTTCGGCGCGGCTGCCTTGGTCGGAGCGTCAGCACCCCTGCTTGGGGGATCGGCTGCACCGTCGTCTTCCGAGGATGGCGCGGCGGCTTCGGCAGGTGACGGTTCGGCGTCCGCGGCCGGTGCGTCGTTGGCCGGCGCTTCGGTCTCGGGCGCGTCGTTGGCCGGGGCTTCAGCGGGCGCCGCATCGTTGGCCGAAGCCTCTGCGGGGGCCGCGTCGTTTGCCGACTCGACGCTGGCCTCGGTCGGCGTCAGCTCGAGCTGTTCAACGGCCTCGGCGGGTTTCTTGGCCGCGGTCTTCTTG
>JBCCQM010000203.1:0-14835 GCA_039024335.1 Myxococcota bacterium | reverse complement strand
TCGACCGGGTCCGGCGCGAACAGCCCCACGAAGAACACCCCTTCGTCGAAGAAGAAACGCAGCCAGGTCTGCTCGACCCGCATGTACGCGAACAGCAGCCCATCTCCGACAGGCCCCACGACAGCGACGAAACGGTCGCACGGCTTGCCGAGCAGCTCGTGCATGCGCGTCGATGCGTCTTGCCTCGGCACGACCACCGAGGGTCAGCGGGTCCCCTCCCGGATCTCTTCCAAGATCCGGTTGTACTCGCGGGGTTCGCCGACCGATAAGAACCTCTTGCGCTCCTCCCGACCCGCGATCCGGAAGCGCCTCAGGTTCATCGGCCGAGCTTCTTCGGCTCTTCGCGCCCGAACAGCGGGATGCGCTCGCCCGCGCTGTTGTAGCCGATCGTGTACAGCAGGCCGGCGATTGCGCTGGCGGGGCAAACCACCGTGGCGAGGTAGATCAGCAAGAACTTCGGAAGAATGCTCGCGGCAAGCAGCCAGAGTCCGCCGCCGATCATCGCGGATTTCCAAGGCGCCGAATAGGCCCAGCCCAGGGGCCCGAAAAGAAACGAAACGAGCCCCGAGACCAGCAACGACTTCTTTTCGACGGCTGCCACGGACGAAGTGACGCACGGAGCCCGTGGAATGTCGAGCCCGAAGTCACGGGCAGGCCACCCTGCCTCGCCTCTACGCGCCCTGCTCCGCCGGCTCCGGGTCCGAGTCCACCAGTGCCGCGACGTTCGCGATCATCCACGCGGAGGCGGCCGCCATTTGCAGCCAGTCCCCGGTGGAGCTGATCCCGTAGCTCAGCACGCTTGCAATCCAGCATCCGCTGGCGACCGTCTGACCCAGCCACTCGATGCGAAGGGCCTTCGCAAGCACGCGCGCGGCCGGGCTCTTGGTGTCCTGCTCGGTCGCCATCAGCACACGCAGTCCTCTCCGCACACCGAGAGGTCGTCGAGGAACATGCCCCAATGACGATAGGTCTCCTCGAGGTCTTCGGTGGGCATGCCCATCGACCGCGCGATGGCCCGGGCGACGATGCCGAAGCGCTGACGGTATTTGTAGATGAAGCAGAAGATGTGGTTGTCGTGTCGGATCGAAGGTCCGCAGAGGAACAGTCCGGCGGTGCGCGTGGATTCGTCGTCGTCGTTGAGGACCGGGAAGCCGTCGGGACGAAGCTCGAAGAGATCCGCAACGAGCTGGTGTCCGCCTCGGAATCCACCGGCCAGCAGCGGCGGAACGGGACTGTAGGCCTTCATTCCCGTATTCGTGGTGACCTCGTACATCGGGCCGGTCCGAGCAACCGCCGTCACCTTGGCGTTCGGCACGGGCAGGACCCACTCTGCAAACCGAGGATCCCGCATGCGCTCCAGCGAGTACGTGGACAGCGCCACGCTGGGGTCCGAGCTCTCCTCTTCCCACGGGCAGTCGGCGTCGATGAGCGTCACCTTCTTGCCGCGCAGGGCCAGGTGGTACGCCGCGTCCACGCCACTCTCATAGCCGCCCACGATGATGAAGTCGTCACCGGAAAGGTCGGCGTAGCTGAGCACGGTGGCGGTGTGCTGACACAGCTCGCTTCCGGGAAAGCCCGCCAGCTGCGGATACTGAAACTCTCCGGCCGCCCAGATGACGTGCTTGGCCCGAAGCGTCTCCTCGTTGGTGTCCACCACGAAGTCGTCGTCGATCTTGGTGACCCGCAAGACCTCCGTCTTGGCCTGCACGGGGAGCTCGTAGTAGTCGGCGACCGCGTTCAGGTGCATGGCGTACTCACGCCCCGTCGGGTGCTCGACGCGGAGCATGTGCGCGGGGGAGGCACCCAGCGCGACCGCGTTGATGTCGAGCATGCCGATCGAGTTGGTCGGAAACGACGGCGTGATGAAGCGTGTCTCCGCCGGCCACAGGGCAAACGACGCGCCGACGAGGTAGCGCTCGAGGATGATGAAGTTGTCGATGCCCGCGTGTCGAAGGGCAACGCCCACGCCGACGCCCGCAGCACCGCCGCCCACGACGATGACGTCGTATCGACGCGTCCCAGAAATGGCGCTCATCGTGGGCCCCTTCGGTTCGAGCCCGTAACGTCCGACGCAATGCCGGGAAGAAGGACAGCTGGATGCACGCGAGACATAACTGCAGCACGCTTGTACTTGCAGTTGACTTGCATTATCAATCGGAAACATCGGCGCGGTTGCCGAACGTGTTTCTCGCAAGCTTGCGGCCTCCGGACGCCGCGGTACGGTGCCGCCGTGCTCCGCGCTGCCGTGGTCTCGCTGCTCCTCGTCTCAGGATGTCGCGCGGCGCGGTCACCGGTGCCGAGCCACCCGCCACCCGCCGCGTCCAAAGAGCGGCCGTTGCAGACGCCGGTGGAGCGGCTGCTCGCGCGCGCGGCTGCGGGGGACTACGGGCGCGTCGACCACGTCCTCGTACTGCACGGTGATGCGGTGCTGATGGACGAGGCCCTGCATGAACCCTCGGGGCCAGACACGCGCTCCGAAGGCGCGCAATACGACTACGACGACCCCGCCTGGCATCCCTACTTGGGCGCATCCTCGCTGCACACGCTCCAGTCGGTGACCAAGTCGGTGACGGCGATCGGCGTGGGCATGGCGATTGACGAGGGGCACATTCCGGGCGCCTCGACGCCGATCGAACGCTGGCTTCCCGTAGATACCGACGACCTGGACGCAGACCTGCGCAGGCAGATCTCGCTCGCGGACCTGCTCACGATGCGAAGCGGGCTCGCGTGGGACGAAGGCCGCCCGTATTCCGACCCCGAGAACACGTGCACGCAGCTCGAGGCCAGCGACGACTGGATCGACTTCATCGCGCGACGCCCGATGCGAGAGGCTCCGGGCACGCGGTTCGACTACAACTCGGGCGCGAGCGTGCTGCTGGGCAAGGTCGTGCGGGAGGCCACCGGCGAACGCATCGACCGCTACTTGCAGACCCGCCTGTTCGAGCCGCTGGGGATCTCGACGCACCACTGGAAGACGACGCCGCGCGGCGAGGCCGACACCGAGGGAGGCCTGTACCTCCGCGCCGAAGACCTGGCGAAGATCGGGCGGCTGCTTCTCGACGGCGGCCGATGGAACGAGCGCCAGCTGCTCTCCCAAGCGTGGATCGATGCGATGCTCGCCACGCACGTCACCGACATCGTCCCGGGCAGCGCCGATGCGTACGGCTACCAGTGGTGGGTGCCCGACGCCACCATCCGCGTGGTGGCGGGGCTGGGATTCGGGGGACAGTTCCTGCTGCTCGTTCCGGAGCTGGACGTGGTGGTGGTGATCTACGCCTGGAACCCCGACACACCGCCTGCGCGCTCTCTGGCGGGCGACATCGTGTCGGAGCTGCTGCCGACCCTTGCCCGCCCCTGACTTTTTTTGAAACACGCGGTGGGGTCGCGCAACAGCCCCCCACGTGCTTCACCATCGTTCGTCTCCGTGGCCTCTCGTGGGCCTGGCCACCTGTACGCTGGGGCTTCTCGCGGGCAGCGGGTGTAACTGTGAGACCACCCGGCCGGAGGTGCTGGGCGAGCTGGCATTCCTCGAGGCCGAGCCTGCGTCGCTCGAGCTCGTTCCGGGCGAGCGCCAGACCATGCAGCTGCGCGGCGCGCTGGCCGTCGACGCTGCCCACGAGATTCGCGTCTCCGACGTGCCCGACGACCTGGTTCTGCTGAACGTGAACCCTGGCGTCCGCCCGATGGGCACCATCATCGAGTTCCACGAGGTCGGCGACGCCACGTTTGCAGTCGACGTCTCCGTGGAGTGCATTGCGCCCGCATCGGCGGCCGTGGAGTTCGTCCTCGTCCCGCCCGACCGGCCCGACCGAGACACGCGCGAACGCGACGAGCTCGAAGCGGCGCTGAGCGACACCGTGATGGTGCGGTGCGCCCCTCCCTCGGCCAGCAGCACCTCGTCGACCGGGGACGCTGGCGACGACGACACGACGACCGGGGATGACGCCGCGAGCAGCGGGGGTGAAAGTACGACCGGCGGGGACGCGACCACGACCGGTTCCGATCCCGCGGACGCGTCGCTCGTGTGCCGAAACCTCTTCGACGCGGCCATCTCCGTGGTGACGTTCGACGGACCCAACGCCGGCGTGGAGGCGTTCGACGTCGGCGGGTTCGTCGCGGGCATGGCCGTACGACCCGGCGAGCCCGGCGTGGCCGCAGGCTGGTTCTCCGAAGCGGGCGGCTCGGGGTTCGCGTCGTGGGACGCAGCCTTGGACATCCTCGACGAGCCTGCCCACGTCATCGCCGACGAGGCGGCATCGGGGTACGCGGTGGCGTGCAGCGCATCGGAGGCGACGATCTTCGGAGGCTTCGGCGTGCCCGCCGTGCGCTGCGACTTCGAGGCGGGAACGTGCGAGCCGATGGGGTTCAGCTTCGATGCGTGCGCCTGCACCGAAGACACCTGCCTGTTTCAAGCGCTCAGCGGCATGGGCTTGCTTCGATCCACCGACGGCGGGCTCACGACCGCCCCCGTTGCGGATCTCGCCGCGGGCAGCTCGCTCCAGAGCAACGGGCTTGGCGCGCTTGCGCTGTACGACGGCTCGACCGCATCCGTGGTCACCAGCACCGACGCTGGCCTCACGTTCGACACCGCGGTGCTCCCCGCCGGCGGCATGACGGCGCGCCCCTCCGCGATCTTCGACGGGGTCGCCTTCATGCAAGACGTCGGCGCGCAGGTCCTCGTGCGCTCGACGGACGACCTCGCGAGCTGGCAGCTTTACGACTTGCCCGGCACCGTCAACGCAGGACTCATGACCCAGGGCCCCGACGGGCGGCTGCTCCTGGTCGACAACGACGGCGCGACGTTCCTCTCCGCCGACGCAACGGGCGAGGCGTGGGAGGCACGCCCGGACCTGGTCATCCCCGCTCCGTTTCAGTGCGCGCCCGTGCTGCCCTGAGCGACGCGCATCAAGACGACTTGGCGCTGCGGGCCTGCACGCGGTCGCGCAGCGCGACGACCCAGCGCTCGAAGCCATCGGCGGTGGACGTGACCAGCTGCGCGTCCTCAGAGAGCTCGCCGAGCAGCGACAGCAGAGCCTCTCGGGCTCGCCGCAGCCGCGTGCGGACCGTCGCGTGCGGCCGCTCCAGGACCTCGGCGATCTCCTTGCTGGTCAGGTTCTCCCAGTAGAACAGCTCCAGCGCGACCTGGTCGTCGACCGGCAGACGCCTCAGCGCGCGCAGCAGCAGCACCTGCTCGCGCTGGGCCGCAAGCCCCGCCTCGGCCGCCACGAAGTCACCTTCGACCTCGAACGTGGTCACCGCGGGCTCATGAAGCGCTCGTGCGGGGCTGTGTCGCCGCCGCAGCTCCATCAGCAGCTGGTTGCGGGCGATGGCAAACAGATACGTGCGGAACGACGCCTCGCCACGGAAGCGCGGCAGGCTCTCGAGGCAGCCCAGAAACGTGCGCTGCACGATGTCGTCGAGCTCACCGTTGAGCTTGTTGCGGAAGAAACCGTACACGGGCCCGAAGTACCGCCGCACCAACCGCTGACCCGCGGCGGCATCCCCCTCGGCCCACGCGCTGAGCAGCGCTCGGTCGTCCTGCTCGGCGGTCACCGCTCCAGTCTACCCGCAGTCGCGCGGCGGCGACGTGGCCACTCTACGGGTCAAGGTACGCTTGCGCCCTTGTAGTTCTGCCCCTCGCGGCTGCGGCCGTCGATGTCGTTGCTCGGTGGGCAGGGCAAAAAGAACCCCTCGGGGTCGATGGCCTCGCCCGGCGCACAGGTACCGACGTCGTCGTTGAGCTCGAAGGCCTCACCCGGGTTGGCGTCGAGGCGGTAGCGGTCGTCGGGCTGATACGCGCCCGACGGCCCCACGAAGCCCACGAGCGAGCGCAGCGGAGCCCCATCGGTTTCGTCACAGCCGCGCGTCGCGTCGATCGGCGCGGCTTCGTTCTCGATGCTGCCGACAATGCTGTCTCGAATCGACACCCGCGTATCCTCCGCCGGGCCGGTGCAGTCGATCGTCGACAGCTCCATGCCCTCAGGCTCCTCCCGCTCATCGATGACGGTCGTGGAGACCAGCGCCAGCTCGCTGCGGTCTTGGAAGGTGAAGACCCCCTGGGTCTGCTCGGCGACGATGCAGTTGCGGAGAAAGCCGGCGGCACCGTCCATGTCGATCGCGACGCCGTTGCCGATGAACTCGACGTCATCGGCAAAGACGCGCGCGGTTGAGCCCACGAACACCGCGGCGCCGGGGCTGCCCGACAGCGAGACGCCGACGATGCTCATCGTGCCGCCGCCGAGGCTGTCTGCGTCGCCCTGAATCAGCGTGAACGCGGGCGGTTGCTCCTCTTCGTCGGCCGCCTCGGGGGCGCGGATCACCGGCCGCTGCGCGTCCACGTCGACGGGGCGCACCACGATTGCGCGGGACTCCACGACGACGGCCTCTTCATAGGTTCCCGGCGCGAGGTAGATCGTGCCGACTTGATAGGACTGATCTTCGGTCTGGCGCCCCACCGCATCGACGGCGCGCTGAATCGACTGCCACGGATCGTCGGCCGTACCCGCTCCGTTTTCGTCGTCACCGCCGGGCGCGACGTAGAAGAAGCGCTCGCGTGGGCCACAGAACCCCGCGCGCAGCTCGCAGCCCGAGTCCGGGCAGTCCTCGGGCAGGAGGCAGGCCGGGTTGCAGCTGCCGTCAACGCAGTTGAGGTTGTTGAAGTCGTCGCATCCCTGATGGATTACGCCGATCTCCGCCATCTCGGGCCGACACTGCACGCAGTCGGCCGCCTCGCAAAAGCGGCGGTCTTCGCCAAACGCCTCGACGCAGAACCCGTCCGATTCGCAGGCGACGCACTCGCCGTCGAGGCAGACCGGCGCGTCTTCGGTGCAGTCGCAGCCGGGGTCGGTGTTGCTGTCGTCGGTCGAGCTTGGACCCGTGGTGGTCGTGGCCGTGGTGCTCGGGTCCGTATCGCTCTGGGTGTCGGTGCCCGAGGCGATGCTGCAGTCGCTGTTCTGCGTGGCGTCGAGCGCTCCGCCGCACGGGCTGTAGCACTCCATCCTGTCGGGGATCTCGGCGACGCAGCCGGTGCGGTTGCTGACCTCGTCGTAGGCACCGCAGTTGTCGAGCGCGCAGTACGGCGCGTCGGGGTTGGCCGCGGCACACGTGGCGTCGCCGTCGTTGTTGGCGCAGTGCTCCTCGTTGGCGAAGCTGAACGGGCAGCCGGTCGCCATCGCCAGGCCGAGCGCACCGAGAAGCGCGAGTACGCGGGAGGACGTCATCAGAACCGCCCTCCCACCGTCAGCGCGACGCCGCCGGGGATCCATCCCAAGCTCGCGGTCTTGCGACGCTTGCGATCGACCCCGTACAGCACGCCGCCGGTGATCAGCGCCGCGGCGCCCCCACCGATGAGGCCGAAGCCCGGCGGTCGGAAGTCGAGCCCTTCTTGCTGCACCGACCCGGGCCGAGAGCTGAAGCTGCGCCCCTGCACCACGAAGATGACGCCCACGACGGCGCTTGCGGCTCCGGCCACCATCAAGGCGATGCCGGTCTTGCCCATCGGGCCGATGCGCGGCGTGTCCGTGGGTTCATCGGTGGTCGGCGTCACCGTGACCGTGGGTTCAGGCGTCGGTTCGACGCTGGTTGCCGTCGCGTCGGCCAACGGTGGCAGGCAGGCATCGACCGCCGCGCTCACGGCGTCGAGCAGCGCGTCCTCGCTGCACGACACGCAGTCTTCGGAGGTGACCGAGGCGTCGAGCGTCTTGTCGTTCTGCTCGGCGTAGACCTCGTAGTGGTACCCGGCCCCGCCCGGCAGCAGCGTCACGTCAATGTGAATCACCCCGTCCGACAGCGACTTGCGCGGCAGCACCTCGGCTTTTCGCAGCTGAGACCCCACCCGGATCTGCACGCGGTTCTCGACGACGTCCGCGTCTTCGCCCAGCGCGCCGGCGTCGACATCCACCGACGCGCGAAGCGGCTCCTTGCGCGGCGGATCCTTGGCCTGCGCGACCCCCGGCGCCGCGAGCAAGCCCGCGACACACGATGCAACGGCCTGACGACGAAGCACGGCCAACACCTTATCGGGCTCATGGTCCGGACCCAAGCAACCAGGCTGCGGGGCCTCGTAACCTGATGGGGGGACTGCGCGTTTGTCCGCGCATCGTGAGACGCGCGTGGATCTGTGGGGTGATCGCGCTCGGTTGGGGGGCCGGGTGTGCAGACGAGTCAGGTGAGGCGGCGCCCTCCGGCGCAGCCGACGGTACGACGGCAGCCGCGTCGACGGCGGCCGAAGTCAGCAGCACCACCGACGACTGGCCGTTCGACAGCACCGGCGCCGAGCCGCCACCACCCGTGGTGTGTGACGAGCCGCCGAGCCAGACCACGGTCGACGGGCTGGTGCATCGCGGCCGCGCCGAAGGTGACACGTTCATCGAGATCCTCGACCTGCAGAGCCGCGGCGACCTGGTCTACAGCTGCACCGCCACCCAAGGCGTCACCATCTGGGACGCACGCGAGGATGCGCCGCCGCTTGTCGTGCAAAACGTGGGGCCACCGGGACTCGCCCACCCTCAGTTCCCGCGCTGCCAACACATCGCGCTCGACGCCTCGACCGACCGCGCGGTCATCACCAACCGCGGCGACGAAGTGCAGCCAACCCCATGGCTGTATCTGTACGACCTCAGCGACCCCAGCCAGCCGGTGGCGCTGAAGGGCTGGAGCGGTGACGCCTCGATCGAAGGCGTGGTCCTCGACGGCAACCGCATCTACGCCGCGGCACACACCAGCGGCGTCTTGGTGTTCGAAGATCAGGGCGACGCGCTCGTGCAGGTCGGCGCTTTCGCCGACGACGCGTCGGACGCGTGGAAGCCGCTGCTGGTCGGCGACACGCTGTACGTGGCCGAGGGCTCCACCGGCCTGCGCGTGTACGACGTCAGCGGAGACGATCCCGTCCTGCAGGCCACGCTTGCCCTGCCCGGCTCGAGCAAGGATCTCGAGCTCGACGGCGACACCCTCTTCATCGCTGCGTCCTCGGCCTTGGCTGCCGTCGACGTCAGCGACCCGAGCGCGCCCGAGGTGGTGGGCGAACGAGAGACGCTCGGCACCGCGGTCGCGCTGGCGCTCGGCGAGGACGGCCTGCTCTACACCGCCGAATGGGACGAACTGCGTGCCTACGACCGGAGTCAGCCCGACATGCCGCGCGTGTGGTCCGAGGTCGTGCCCACGGGCGACCCCATCTCCCGCGTGCTCACGGTTGCCGCCGACCCGGCCCGCCCTCGGATCTACGCGGGCGAGTGGACGGGCATGCAGGTCTTCGATGCGCAGCCCGACCCGACCGGCCCCGACATCGTGGCCTCACCGCTGGCGGTGCAGTTTGGACGCGTCGAGCCCGGCGACAGCGAAGACCGCGTGTTCGTGATCCGCAACGAGGGCGATCAGCCCCTCGAGGTCTTCGGCACCGCGTCGCACAAGGATGCGGTCCAGCTTCGCGAGAGCTGCTTCACCGTGGAGCCCGGCGACGCGTACGCGGTGGAGGTCCGCTTCACCCCCGACTCCCAGAACATCAGCGCGGGGCACATCGCCTTGATGACCAACGACCCCGACGAACCCGAATACCGGCTGCGGTTCGTGGGCAATGCCGCCGGCGCCGACGTGGGCGACCCGATGGTCGACTTCGTCCTGCAGGACCTCGAGGGCAACGCGTGGAGTCGCGAGGACCTGGAGGGCAAAGTCGTTCTCCTCGCGTACTTTGCCACCTTCTGACCAGTCTGCGGTCTGGAGTTTCCAGACATCGAGACCAAGCTTTGGCAGCCGTACAAGGACAACCCGGACTTCGTCGTCCTGGGCATGTCGGGCGCGGGCCTGTTCGGCAACGAGGGCCCTGACACGGTCGGTGCGTTCGCCGAGCAAACCGGCGTGACGTTCCCGCTGCTGCTCGGCGACACCACGCGGGGCTCGCTCGCCTTCTCCGAGGCGTCCATCTCCCCCTACCCGCTCGACGTGATCCTCGATCGCGACGGGACCATCCGCTACCTGCGACGCGAGTTCGACGTGCAGGCGATGCAGGCCACCCTCGAACAGCTTCTCGACGAGTGACATGACCTCGCGAACGATGCTTTTTGCCGGGCTCGGCCTGCTTGGCGGCTGCGCCGACGCACCCAACATTGCCGAAGTGGGCCAGTGCCGGGCCGCCCGTCCCGAGTGCCCGGCTCCCGTGGACTCGCACGTCGACCCGCTCCGCCATCTCGGTCGGGCAAACACGAGCGAGTTCATCGAGATCACCGACATCGTGGCCGACGGCGAGACCGTCTACTTGTGTACCGGCGTCCGAGGGCTCTCCGTCTTCGATGCCAGCGCGGGTGCGCCACGCCGTCTCGTCGAGAAGGTCGCTCCAGGCAACGGCTTGGCCGACGGTCGTTTTCCTCGATGTCAGCACGTCGGGCTCGACGCCGACGCAGAGCGCCTCGTCATCACCAACCGAGGCGATGAAGTCCAGCCCCAGTCCTGGCTATCGGTCTTTGACGTTGCCGACCCATCGCGCCCCCGGGAGCGCGCAACCTGGGTTCCCGACCGCGGCTCGATCGAAGGCGTCGCGTACGAGGGCAACCGCATCTTTGCCGCCATGCACACCAGCGGCGTCGTCGCGCTCACCGTCGACGGGGACACGATCACGGAGGTTGGCCGGACGCTCGCGCCCGGGACCGACGCTTGGAAGCCGGTCTTGCGAGGCGACGACCTCATCGTGGCCGAGGGAGAAGCGGGCCTGCGCATTTACGACGTCTCGGGCGGGTCAGAACCGCGACTCCGCGCAACGGCCGAGATCGAGGGCTCCAGTCGCGACGTCGTCCTGGAGGGCGACCGTGCCTACGTGGCGACCTCGGCCGCGCTCACGGTCGTGGATATCGCCGACCTCGACGCCCCGCAGGTGCTCGTCCAGCATTCGGTCACGGGGACGCCTCTGGGTGTCGCCGTTGCCGCGCCAGGCGTGGTCGCCGTGGCCGAGTGGGACGAGCTGCGCGGCTACGACGTGACCGACCCCAGCAGCGTCACGCAGGTGTTCTCCGAAGTCGTCCCCACGAACGACGCCTTTTCGAGGGTGCTGGCGGTCGACGCGGTGGCAAGCAGCGGGCGCGTATTCGGGGGCGAATGGACCGGTCTTCACCAGTTTTCGCTCGAGGCGGGATCCGGGCCGGAGATTGGGCTCAACCCGGGGTCCGTTCAGTTCGGCACGCTCGCGCCGGGCGAGTCGGACGACCGAGTCTTGGTTGTGCGCAACGAGGGCGACGAGCCGCTGACCGTCACCGACATCGTCAGTGCCGACGACGTCAGCGTCAACGAGACGTGCTTCACCGTGCCTCCTGGAGGCTCGACCGCCGTCGAGGTCGCGTTCGTGTCCAGCTCCCCCGAAGCGCTGCAAAGCGCGGTGCGGGTCTGCAGCGATGATCCCGACGAGCCGCAGACCGAGGTCACGCTATCGGCCAACATCCCAGGCGTGGACGTCGGCGACCCCGTCCCGACGTTCGCCCTGCAAGACCTCCAGGGCAACACGTGGGGAACCGCAGACCTGCAGGGCAAGGTCACCGTTCTCGCGTACTTCGCCACCTTCTGACCCGTCTGCGTTCTGGAGTTTCCAGAACTCGAGACTCGCATCCGCCAGCAGTACGGCGACGACGTGCTCGTGCTCGGCCTCTCCGGCCGCGGCCTCTTCGGCAACGAGTCCACGCAGACGCTCGCAGGCTTCGTGGAGCAGACCGGCGTCACGTTCCCGATCCTGCGCAACGACGTGACCTACTTCGAATACGCCGTCCCCGACGGCGTCATCAGCCCGTTCCCGCTCGACGTCATCGTCGACCAGCAGGGAAACATCGCCTACCTGCGTCACGAGTTCGACGCCGAGGCCATGGTCGACACGATCGACCGCCTGCTCGCGCGGTAACCGCGGTCCTGGGCGCTCAGTCCTCGTCTTTTCCAAATAGCCGGCTGAAGAAGCCGCGCTTCTTCTTCGGCGAGGGCTCGGCGCGAATCACCGCATTGATCTTGCCCTCCCAAACGCCGAACACCAGCGGAGAGATGGGGTTGGGCTCCTCCGCATACATGCGTTCGGTGATCGCGATGAGCCCGGCGAGGTTCTCGTGGGCCTGCGCGCCCGCGGTGACGAACATTTGCCCCTTGACCGGCATGGACACGGCGAGGAGTTCCTGGCGCAGCTCTCCGTGCAGGCGATGCATGAACGCCTCGTCGAGGATCTTCTCCGCGGCGTAGTAGTCCCCGTGCACGACGTAGAGGTCGACCTCGGCCTCGATCGGCAGCTTGTCGATCTCCACCTCGACCTTGCGCAGGTTCTCTTCGGCCTCCGCAGTGAGTCGCGCCCGCTCTTCGTCATCGGTGCCGTCCGAGGTGGGGTACGCGACCGTGTGCGGGTGGTCTTCGCTCAGGACCACGAGCGGCGAGTCTTCGAGTTCTTCGAACAGCCGTCTCGCATGTACCCCGGCGGTGCCCCACCCGGCGGGCTTGAGGGTGAACATCGTGACGCCGGAGCCCTGCTCCGTCGGGTCGCCAGACTTCAGCAGGTGAACCACACTCTGCCCCGGCTCGTTGAACACGCGCCACGCCTTGTTCGCCGCGTTCTGCAGCATGCCCGCGGGCGTCCGGAACAGGAACGGCAGCGTTCCGAGATCGCCGGGGCCAACCGTCCCTTCGGCGTCGAGGACGTCGTCGGCAAACAGCCACTGGCCGCCCTGGTGATGCCCGCGCAGGACCTCGCCGGTGAACGCAGCCAGCTCCAGCACGGCCGTCCAGTTCTCCACCTCGGAGGCGTCTTCGTCGTCGAAGTCGACAATGCCGCGCGCCTGAAGATACTGCTCGAAGCGCGCGAGCCCCTCCCCGGAGATGGGCAGCGACTCCCGCAGCGCAACCGTGTGAGCGAGGGAGCGGAGCGCCGTATCGATGATCTCCTCGATCGGGCGCGCCTTACCGTCGTAGGGGATCGGGGTGCGGTCCTCGCCGTCCATGTGCTCGCACGTCACGCCCAGCGCAGCCGCCACCTCGAGCAGTCCTTCGGATGCGCCGTTCGTACACACGAACACGACGCCGGCGACCGGCTCATCGATGCGGCGCGGCCCGACGGCCCGCGTGATCGCGAACAGCTGCGTGAGCTCAGGGGTCTCGTCCATCTCCGCGGGCGAGCGATGGTCGGTCTGCACGCACAATCGCCCGCCTTCGGCCTCGGCGAGGATGTCGATGGTCTCGAGCGAGGCGTACATGCAGGCGGAGCATTGCACGGCGGGCCGCCCAGCCTGCGAGAAAAAAAAACGAGGCGGCTGCATCCAAACGGAGCCAGGGCGCGAATACAGGGGCAGACCTCGGAGTCGACCATGCAGCGCCACCTCCTCCTCGTCCCCGCCCTGGCCCTCGCCGCCGCCCTCCAGCCCCATCCAGCAAGAGCCGGACACGGACGGACGGCGGCGCGGGCCGACATCGTCACCACGGCCGCACGCGCGTCCGAGTTTTCCACTCTGGTGCGGGCGCTCGGTGCGGCCGAACTCGACGGCGCGCTGCGTGGCGATGGCCCGCTGACCGTGTTCGCCCCCACCGACAAGGCGTTCGCCAAGCTCCCGCGCGGTACGCTCGAGTCGCTGCTCAAGCCCGAGAACCGCGACCAGCTGCGCCGCGTCCTGCTGTATCACGTGGTGTCCGGGCGGCTCGACGCCGACGACGTCACGCGGCGTGCGGGGGCCGAGACGCTTGCGGGCCCCCGCGTGGCGTTCTCGTCCAACAAGCGCGGCGTGAACATCGACGATGCGTCAGTGGTGCAGGCGAACATCCGCACTCGCAACGGCATCATTCACGCCATCGACGAAGTGCTCCTGCCGCCCGACCTCGACCTGGTCTCGACCGCGGCCAAGGCCGGCACGTTCGATACGCTGCTCGCGGCCGCCAGCGCGGCAGGCCTGGACGACGAGCTGCGCGGCGAAGGCCCCTACACGGTGTTCGCCCCCACGGACAAGGCGTTCGACCGCCTCGGCCGGCGGACCATCAAGACCCTGCTCGAGCCCGAGAACCGCGACGCGCTGCGGCGCGTGCTTGCGAACCACATCGTGCACGGCCGGGTCTACGCGGACGAGGCCGCGCGCGCGGGGTCGGCACGAACGGCGGCGCACGAGAAGCTGCGCTTCAGCATCCGCGACGGTCGCCTCACGGTCGACGGGGCTTCCGTGCTGCGCTCGGACATCGACGCGCGCAATGGCGTGGTCCACGTGGTGGACCGAGTCCTGGTGCCCGAATCCTGAACGCCAGGCCCCGATCACGAGCCCCTCGACGTGTCCCCGACAACCTTGCATGACGTGGCATCGCACGCGCGCGATGCGGGCTCGTCCCGCGAGGCTCCGGTGACTCCGGAGCCACTCCTGCCGGACGTGGCCGCCGGACGTCCTGGCGCGGTTGCGGCGTGCGTCGACCGGTACGGCGGCCTGCTATGGACCGTGGCCCGCCGCATGCTCGCGACCTCTGCCGAGGCGGAGGACGCCGTCCAGGAGATCTTCTTGGCGATGTGGCAGGCCGCGCCGCGCTACACCCCCGCGCGGGGCTCGGAGAGCGTGTTCGTCATGACGCTCGCCCGTCGACGCATCATCGATCGCCTTCGCAAGGCAGGCCGACGCCCCCGCGAGGTCCGCCTCGACGATGCTCCGCCGGCCGTGGACCTCGCGCTCGAGCGTGGCGTCGAGGCAGCACGCACCGTCGACGCGCTTGCGCGGCTGCCGGAGCAGCGGCGCGACATCGTGCGCTTGTGCGTGGTGGAGGGCTGGTCGCACGCCGAGGGTGCATGGAAAGACAACTCGGCTTTTGTGAATCTCCTGTCGTTCTGCGCGCAACTGTTCGCAAGATCCCGCCTATTTGGCG
>JBCCQM010000202.1:0-14880 GCA_039024335.1 Myxococcota bacterium | reverse complement strand
GTGCGGGGGCCGCTGCGCGGGCGCTGCCGCGGGCTCTTTGCGAACGGCGACCTTGGCCAGATCCCAAAGCCCGTTCATCAGCTCGCTGTCGCCGAAGCCGTGGGCGGCACTTGGAGCGCCCATGGCTCCGGCGGGGGTCGAAGGCGCTGCGGGTGCCGGCGCCTCGGCGGCTTGGGGTGCCGGAGCTGGCTCGGGTCTCGGGGTGAACGACGGGGCTGGGCTCGGCTGCGCTGCGCTCGCCTGTGGCGCTGCCGGCTCGGGGGGGGCGGCCTGAGGCTGTGGCGGTGTGAAGCTTGCCGGCGCCGCAGGCTCGGCATCTGCACGGCGACGCGGCGTGGGGCCACGGCCGCCGCCGCCGCCACCCGAGAAACCGCCGCCGGCTCTCCCACCCTGCGCGCCGCCCCCCTGCCCCATGGCCTCGAGGCGTTGGACGATGTCCCCAAGGGGCACCATCGCATCGGCGTGGGCAAGGTCCAGGAGCCCCATCTCCAGAAGCATCCGCTGGACACGAGACGTAGGCAGCCGGTCCACCACGCGCGAAAAGCGGTCGAACATCTGCGACAGCGCCACCGCGTCGGCCTTGGACGCCTGCTTCTTGAGGATGTCGACCTCGGATTCGGTCGCCCCCTTGAACACCGAGCTCGAGCGGCAGACCTTGGCCAGCGTCAGATCCCGCAGGTGTTCGAGCAGCTGCATGCTGAGCACGGTGAGGTCGTGGCCGGCGGTGACCAGCTCGTCGAACTGGGCCATGACGGCGTCGGGGTTGTGTTCGAGCAGCGCGTCGACGAGGTCCGCGATGCGAGCGCGGTCGGCCTGCCCCAGCACGCGCCGGGTCTCCTCTTCAGAGATGTTCGTGGGGTCGTCGGCAAACGCGATGACCTGGTCGAGCAGCGTGAGCGAGTCGCGGACCGAGCCGCCCGCCGCACGTGCGATGAGTCGAAGACCGCCGTCGTCGACCGAACGCTCCTCTTTGCCGAGGATGTTCTGCAGGTGCGCAACCGACTCCTCCGGCGAGACGCGGCGGAAGTCCAGCCGAGAGACGCGCGAGAGGATCGTCGGAATCACCTTCTGCGGTTCGGTGGTCGCGAAGATGAAGTTGACGTGCTCGGGTGGCTCTTCGAGGGTCTTGAGCAGCGCGTTGAAGGCCGACGTGGTCAGCATGTGGACCTCGTCGATGATGTAGACCTTCCGCCGCGCGGTCTGAGGCAGGTAGTGGACCTGCTCTCGAAGATTGCGGATGTTGTCGACGGAGTTGTTGCTCGCGCCGTCGATCTCGACCACGTCGACTGAGCGCCCCTCGTTCACGGCGACGCACTGTTCGCAGACGTTGCACGGCTCGGCAGTGGGGCCTTTTTCGCAGACGAGGCCCTTGGCGAAGATGCGGGCGGTGGTCGTCTTGCCCAGCCCGCGGGCGCCAGCAAAGAGGTACGCGTGGTGGACTCGGTCCTGCCGGATCGCATTGCCCAGGGTCCGGCCGACGTGTTCTTGGCCGACCATGTCGGCGAAGACGAGCGGTCGGTACTTCCGGGCGAGGACGACGTAGCTCACCGAGCGTGAGTAGCATGTTGGCTACGGCGCCGGGCTGGGTGCCCACAGCGCAGCGCGCAAACGACGAGAGCCGCTCTCGTCGAGCCCGACCGCCGAGAGGGCGTGGGCGCGGGGAGAGCGGCTCGGGGCTCAGGACAGTCCGCGGGGCTGCCCTGCGTCAGTGGCGGCGTCGAGGCCGGCCAGCTGAAGACGGCTAGAAGGTGAAGTGCTGCGAGATGATGTTCTCGGCGACGGGCTCTTTGCCAGCCGAGGGCCGGGGTTCGACCTTCTCGGGGACCGGCACGTTCTGCTCGTCCAGACGCTCGGCGATGATCGACTCGAGGTAGCCGCTCACGCTGACGTTCTGGTTCTCGCAGTAATTCTTGAGTCGCTGGTACGTGATGCCCTTGACAGAAATGCTTCGGCGGGTTTGTCGCTTGGCCATGGTCGTTTCCCTCGCGGAGATGCCTTCTCCTTGAGTCGTTAGAACAACCGGCACATGTACGCAAGCCTCATTCCACAACATCTGGTGGTGCGAGTTTCACGCGAGCACTAGATGCTGTGGAGAACGCGATCTATTTGATCGAAACCGTTGAGGAAATCGCGATTCACACATGTGATCCGGTGAAGACTTATCGTCTATTATTCATAGTAGTGAAAGGCCGATATTTTGGCCTGTGGAGAAGATCTCCGAGATCTCCTCCGGAGAGATCCCGGCAGCGCGTTCCGCGGTTGTGAGCCAGCACATGCGTGAATTCGCCCGGTACGGCGCAAAGCGCGGGCGGAATTGCTTCGCCGAACGGGCCCCGAAACCGACGCGAGAATCGGCACGCGGCTGAGCGCATTCGCCCGCTCGATTCGGCAGGATCTCGCCGTGAGCCCGGCGCATTGGCGGGCCTTGGTGCGGCCGGTTGCCCTCGCAAGGCTGTTATGCCTGCCGTAGCCGATCTGGAGCGATCGCGCGGCCTCCCAACCGCAGATGATTGTGGCGGAAAGGTGCCGTATGGTGAGATGACGCGCGTCCGGGTTTCGTGCGTTGAACCTGGCCTGCCCACGGTTTTCGCCATGCAAGCGGAGGATGTCACCAAGGTCGTCGACCGAGAGCACGAGCTCTCGGACGAGGCCGCGCCCGAGGGGTCGAGCACCCCGCCGCGGGCCGTGGAATCCCCATCCAGCGACACGGCGACCGGGAGCAGCACGGGACGCACCGCGGGCGAGGCGAAACTTGCCGACGTCGAGCCGGGTCAAACCCTCGTCGGCCGCTATGAGCTGATCCATCGGTTGGGTCACGGCGGGATGGCGTCCGTGTATCTCGGGCGTGCGATCGGCACGGCCGGCTTCGAGCGGCTCGTCGCCGTCAAGGTCATCCATCCGCACCTCGCCAACGAGGCGGAGTTCGTCGAGATGTTCCTCGACGAGGCCCGCATCGCGGCCAAGATTCACCACCCCAACGTCTGCGAGACGATCGACCTCGGCGACGACGATGGCCTGTTCTTCATGGTCATGGAGTACGTCGAGGGCGAAACGCTCTCGTCGCTGATTCGTCAGCTCGACAAGGCAGAAGAGCGCCTGCCCGTGAGCGTGGCGCTGCAAATCGCCAGCGATGCCTGTCGCGGACTGGCTGCGGCGCACGACCTCGCCGAGCACGACGGCAGCAAGCTCGACCTCGTGCACCGCGACGTGTCGCCGCACAACCTGCTCGTGACGATGGACGGCCGGGTCAAGGTCGTGGACTTCGGCATCATGAAGGCGGCCGGTAAGCGCAGCAGCACGCTGACCGGGCAGCTGCGCGGCAAGCTGACGTACATGAGTCCCGAGCAGGCTCGCGGCGAGCCGGTCGACCGACGCAGCGATATCTACGCCGTCGGCGTCATCCTGTGGGAGCTCATCGCGGGCACCCGCTTCTATCGCGGCAAGACCGACTCCGAAATCCTCGCGCAGGTCAGCCTGGGCCGAACCCGCGACATTCGGGAGTTCTGCGAGGACGTCCCTGCGTCGGTCGTAGCGGTGCTGGATAAAGCGCTCGCCAACTCGCGAAGTGACCGCTACGCGACCGCGCAGGACATGCTCAAGGACCTTCGCAGCGCGCTTCGACAGCTGCTCGACGCCGACGAAGACGACCCGCGAGAGGTGCTCGGTGCGTCGATGGACCGCTTCTTCGCCGGGCGCATCGAGTACATCCACGCTGCCATTCGGGGACAGGCCGACGACCGCGAACCCAGCGGGCGACGACCGGCGGCCAACGGCTCGCGTACCAGCGTGATCGAGTCGCGCAGCCTCACCCCTTCGTCCGCGACGATCGGCCGAACCGGCACCCTCACCTCGTCCATTGCTGCCGCGCCAGCACGGTCGTGGGCGCTGTGGATCGTGCTGCCGCTCGCGGGTGCTGCCTTGGGCACCGCCGCGGTGAGCAGCGGCTTCGGCAAGGAGGCTGAGCCCGCCACGCCCCCTGCCGCGCCAGCCGCCGTCGAAACCCCCGACCCCGGCGCCGTCGTTCCGACCGAGCCCGAGCTGGTGAAGTGGTGGATCAACACCGACCCGCAGGGCGCCACCGTGCTCATCGACGGGGAGGCGCTGCCCGAAACCACGCCCACGTCGGTCCAGCTGCCCCGAAGCGACGAGACCGTGCTCGTTCGGCTTTCCCTCGACGGCCACACGGCGCGCGAGGTCCAGATGGCGCCGCTGGGGCCCGAGAACCACACGTTCCGCCTCGAGCCCTCGTTCAAGACGACCTTCACGGCGCGCATGCCGGAGAAGGGCGCGGAGCCCGTTACGCCGAAGAAGCGGACCGCCAAGTCCAAGAGTCGCCCCAACGCCCGGAAGAAGCCGGACGCGGACCCGCAGGCACCCGTCGCGAAGCAACCCGATCCCAGCACCGACGCGCGTAAGCCCGGTGACGTGCCCGACTTCCTGCGGGGCAAGAAGAACCGCCCGTGACGATGTGGACATCGGGGGTTGCCGTTGCGCTCGCGGCGAACCTGTCCTTGGCAGGCACGGTGGAACCGGTCCAGATCCCGCCGGTCCAGTCGGCTGAGGAGGAACAGGCCGAGTCCGCTACGACGCCAGCAGAGGCTCCCGCGGCGCAAGACGAGCCCGGCACGAGCACGCTCGGCGATGCCCTGCGCGAGGAGGCGCTCGAACGCTACGTCGAAGGCGGCGTGTTGTTCGAACGACGGGAGTATCTCAAGGCGGCGGCGGCGTTCGAGCGCAGCTACGCCGCGATCCCCGGTGGCATCACGCTGTACAATCTGGCGCTCTCGTACGAGAAGGGCGGCGATGTCGTGCGGGCGCTGCAGGCCTACGTCCGCTACCTCGACCTGCCCGACTGCCCCACCGAGGAACCCTCGTGCGCCGACCGTCGAGGAGAAGTCACCAAGACGGTCGAGAAGCTCCGCGGCAAGGTCGGCGTCCTGGCGATCACGATCGAAGACGGCGTCGACATTCGCGGCATCGAGATCGACGACGACATCATCCCGCCCGAAGACTTTCCGCTCGTGCTCGAGCCCGGCAAGTTCGAGATCCGCGTCCGTGGGCGCCGTCGGGGCGAGGTGCGGGTCAGGCCCATCGAGATTGAGCCTGGGCAGCGCACGAGCTTGTTCATCGAAGGGTTCGACAAGCCGCCTGCGCCTAAGGTTGTGGACGATGCCGAGCCGAAGGGTCCGAGTACGGCACCGCCCTCGGGTCGAATGACGGAAGAAGAGCGCAAGCGGCGGCTGAAGATCGCGTTCTACGGTGGTGTTGGTCTCACGGCGCTCTCCGGACTGGCGGTGGCCGTGACCGGCGGCCTCACCCTGCAGGCGTACAACCGCCAAGATGAGCGGTGCCGGGGCGAGGGCGTCGACTGCAGCGGGACAGAGTTTCCCGCCGCCGACCGAGACCGCGTCGAGCAGCTGCGTCCGATCACCAATACGATGGTCGGCGTGACCGCGGGCCTGGGCCTGGTGACGGTCGTGGTCGGCCTGTTCGCGTTTTCGGGCAAGAACGGGGCAGGGGCTCGGGCCAGCGTCACGCGGGTGGCTCCGGCGCCCGGCGGCCTCCGCCTGAGGTTCTAGTCAAGGCCCCTCGCTGCGGGCGACGCGTCGCCCCTCGCTTCACCCGACACGAACGCCTGAAGGCGTTTGCGGGCTTTGGCCTCCTCTGGCGGCAGCGCGCGGCGGAGATTTTGCAGCCACCGGCTCGCGACGCGGCCGTACACTCGCGGCATGCAGGATTGGCGCTGGCCAACGTACACGCCCCGCAACATCACGCTCGAGAGCGTCGTGCATGAGGGCGACAACCCCAACCGCGGGGCCGTCCGGGTCAAGGCGGACGACGGCCGCGTGTACCTGGACGCGGTCGGGGGCATCGGTTGCTTGCCACTGGGTCATAGCCCCAAGCGTTGGGTCGACGCGCTGACGGACCAGATGAACACGCTGGTCAGCGCCGCGGGTCCGTTCTGGACGAAGGTCAACCTGGAGCTCGGCCGGCGCATCCTCGACATGTCGCCCGTGACCGACGGCCGGATCTTCTTCGGTAACACGGGCACCGAGGTCACCGAGGCGTGCATCAAGGTCGCGCTCAAGGCGACCGGTCGGGACATGGTGGTCGCTTTCGAAAAGGCGTTCCACGGTCGCACGCTCGGGTCGGTCTCCATGACGGCCAATCCCAAGTACCGCGCCGGCTTCGTCAGCACGCCGGGCGACGACGCGGACAAGCATTTCGCCCACATGAACGTCGTGCGGGCGCCCTTCGGTGACCTCGAGGCCACCGCGAAGCTGTTCGAGCAGTACCCCGATCGCATCGCGATGATCTGCCTCGAGCCCGTGCAGGGCGAGGGCGGCATCAACCCGGCGTCCCGAGACTTCCTCGTGGGGCTGCACGCCCTGTGTCGCAAGCACGGCGCCTTGCTGGCGCTCGACGAGATTCAGGCGGGCAGCGGCCGCACCGGTGACTTCGCGGCATGGAGCACGCTGGTCGGTGACGACCCGGCCCTGCACTGCGACATCATCTGGTGGGCGAAGGCGATGGGCGGCGGCTTCCCGGTCGCCGCGTGCGTGGCCCGAGGCGACCTGGCCGAGCACATGGTCCGCGGCACGCACGGCAGCACGTTCGGCGGCAACCCGCTGGCCTGCCGCGCGAGCATGGTGACCCTGGACATTATGGAAGAGGAGGGCCTGTTCGCATCGGCGGGCAAGCAGCTCGGCATTCTCAAGTCGATCGCAGCATCGACCCCGATCGCGCAGGTCAAAGAAGTCCGAGGTCTGGGCGCGATGCTCGGCATCGAGTTCGGCGACCCCGACCTGGTCGGCAAGCTGATCGGTGCGACCGCAGAGCAGGGCCTGCTCGTGACGGGCAGCGGCGGCACCGCCATTCGATGGCTGTTCCCGTACTGGGCAGACGAGGCGATCCTGGGCGAAGCCTGGGAGAAGCTCGGCAAGGCCGTCGAAGTCGCCGCCAACGCCTGACCGGCGCCGCGCGCATCGTTCAACATCGCGGCATGGCCGCTCCCTCGGGCGGCTGTTCTTCCTGTCGCGCAGCCGACGGACTTGCCAGTCGAAATGTAAATGCTGCGCGGCCGTCGGTTGTTCCTCGGACGACGCATGCGTCCCGACGCCTACGCGACCAACCGATTTCGGGGGCATTCGGTCGCCGGTCGCGTGAGCCCGAACCCCCGTTCGACATCGGCGTGTGGGTGGATTCGGGGATGTGTAGTTTGAGGCGTCGAAATCACGCTCTAGTTCGCGGCGCAGCGACGGGATAGGGGATTCGGGCGGGCCTTGAACGGACCCGAGCGAGAGTCGGTATGACCACACTCCCCCGAACCCAATCTCCTCTACGCATTCTGCTGATCGGTTCACTCATGAGTGCACCGGGATGTGACGATGCAGAAGACCTTCCCGAAGCCTGGCAGGGCGACTCCATCGATCAGGCGTCCGTCGACGGCCCCGATGGCGTGACTGCGTTGCCGCCGACGCAGGAAATCTATGGTGGCTCGCCCGTCAACAGCTGTGGGTGGCCAGCGACAGTGTCACTTGGAGGTTCCTGTACCGGCACGCTGATTCACCCCGAAGTGGTCATTTACGCTGCTCACTGCGGGACGAACTACGGAAGCGTGCGCTTTGGTGACACCATCAATGCCAACCCGGGATTCGTGGCGCCGACGGATTTCTGTCGTCGCTTTCCAGGTGGGGGACCTGGAGGCGGTGACGACTTTGCCGTTTGCAAGCTGGCGCAGCCCGTCACGGACGTCCCTATCGTGCCACCGTTGATGGGTTGTGAAACGAACGTGCTGCAGCCGGGCACGGATGTGACGCTTGTTGGATACGGTAATGCCAACAATGGACCCTATGGGGTCAAGCGCGAGGTCACCACCAATCTCAATGGCATCACCAGTGCCGGCGAGGCATTCATCGGAGGCAACGGGCTGGATAGCTGTCAGGGCGATTCAGGTGGCCCGGCGTTCGTCCAGCTGCCCGACGGAAGCTGGCGAGTCTTCGGCATCACGTCCTACGGGGGAGCCTGCGGTGGGGGCGGCTACTACTCGATGATGCATCGAGGGATGGCGTGGTTCGAGCAGCAGGTGGGCATCGACCTGACGCCGTGTACCGACGCCAACGGCAGCTGGGATCCCGGGCCCGGCTGCTCCGGCTTCCCGCTGGCGCCGATGGCCGGTGCGTCGAGCTGGGGCGCGCAGTGTGGAGGCGGACCGGTCTCGGGCGCTGCAGCAACCTGCGGTGCCCCGTTCGACGACGGCGGCAGTGGCGGCCCCGTCGAAGTCCCCGAGGAGCCCGATGGCTGCGAAGGGTGCCAGGAGTACATCGGCTTCTTGGCGGGCACCGGTGCCCGCGACGTTCAACCGGACGGCACCTTCTACCAAGCGTCGGCAGGCGAGCACCGCGGACGATTGGTGGGGCCCGCCGGGGCCGACTTCGACCTGTATCTGCTGCGTTGGACGGGTTCCCAGTGGGTCGTCGCCGCCAGCTCGGCTTCGGCAGCAACCACCGAGGACGTCACGTACCTCGGCGCCTCGGGTGCGTTCGTCTGGCTCGTGGACTCGTATTCGGGCTCGGGCGAGTACACGCTCGAGCTCTCGACCCCGTAGGATTCAGCGAGCCAGCGTCGTGCGCGTGCCGGCGAGCAGGTCGACGATGCTCCTGCCGTCGGTCCGCGCGCGGATGATGGCGGCGTTGGCTGCGAGGTAGGCGGCGAACGGGGCCCACAGCGGCCACCGTGCGTACCCGTCGGCGTCGGTCAGCAGGGCAAGCCACACGACGCCGAACAACAGGCCCAGCTTGATCGAAGCGCGGGCGAACCGACGCAGCCGACCGAGTTCACGTCCTCGGACATCGACGACGGACAACCCGGTCAAGTGCCGGCCGAGGGTGTTGCCCACTTTCGCTTCGTAGAGCGCGAGGAGGATGGGTGTCGTCACCAGCGTCACGCTCATGACGAAGGCGAGCCGCCCCCAGTGCTCGTTCGGGTTGTCGGGGACGAGGATGTTGGCCACTTGGAAGCAGACCAGCGCGGCTGCGACGAACCCCGCGACGTCGAGACCCAGGCAGAGGGTGCGCGCACGCAGGAGTCGATCGTCCACGCGTCGGTGGACGCGGCACCGGCGTGCCTATTCAGCCGGACGCCGCTCTGGGTGGACGCGCCGGTGTCTCCAGGGGTCGCGTCGGCGTAGAACTCGCTGAAACGGCCGCGGAGGCCAGCTTTGGCCGCCCGCGTAACGTCGACGGGCGATTGCGAGTAGGGTGGGGTGTGATGTTGCGTCGCGCCGCCCCCATCGCGCTCCTGCTCGTCAGCTGCAAGTCCACGCCCGCGTCCACGCCGGCCGACGGTGCCGCGCCCGAGCCCGCCCCGGCGGTTGCCGCAGCGCCGGAGACGTCCAAGCCTGCGCCGCCGCCCACGGCCGCTGACGTCCCCGAGCCCGCTGCCGAGCCCGAGCCCGCCGCCGAGCCGACCCCGGAGACCGCGCCCGAGCCCGAGGCCACGCCCGAGCCCGCCGCCGTACCCACCAAGACCGCCGCCGCCGGCCTGCCCAAGCCCATCTTCAAGAACGTGAAGGCCAGCTGCGGCCGCGACCCCGGGGTGGGGACCAAGCTCAAGGGCTTCCGCCTGAAGAACCTCGAGGGCAACGAAGTCACCAACGCCCGCTACCGCAACCGCGTCATGCTGGTGAACTTCTGGGGCACGTGGTGCAAGCCGTGCCTCAAGGAGCTGCCCGAGTTCGACCGCCTCTACCGCCGCTACCGCAAGCACGGCATGACGCTCGTCGCGATCGCCACCGACGAAGAGCCCGAGCCCGTCAAGGAGCTGGTCGCCAAGCGCAAGCTCAAGGCCAAGGTCTTGCTCGGCGGGGAGGACTACGCGGGCCAGTACAACGCGCCCAACTTCCCGTTCTCCTTCGTCGTCGACACGAAGGGCAACATCCTCGGCTCGTACCACGGCTTCAAAGAAGACTGCATGGGCAAGCTCGAGGACGACATCCGCAAAGCCCTCGACAAGCGCAACCCGAAGTAGCGCCGGTTCAAGACGTTGGGCTACTCGGCGTTGAGCTTGGCGTCGATCTCCAGGATCCGGGCGCTGTTCGCCCTGGAAGATCGGTCCTCGGGGCAGCCCGCGTGGGTCACCCCGGTGGCCCCCCAGCCCCCTGCCGCGCGACGAAGCCTGGCCGCCTTGTCGTCACCGAGCGTCTTCGCGAGCTCGGACTCGATGCGATCCCCGGCGCCAGCCATCATTCGAAGGTAGTCGACCACGTGAGGCGGTGCGCTGTGCGTCGGCGTGCGTCCCGCGAGCTCCGCCGAAACCTGGTACAGCGCGTCGTCGAAACCTTCTGGACGGTCCATACGGAACATGAGCGAGTTGAGGTCGGCGAGATCGAGTGCGGCCGCGTCGGCTTCGTCGCCGTGTTCGATCGCCCAAGTCTCGCGGGCCTGCTGCTCGAACGCGTCCCGCAGCTCGCGAAGGGTCTCCTCCGCCAGGACGCGATCTTTGGAGGTCAGTTGCGCTGACTCCCAGCGCGGGTCGAAAAGCGGTTCATCCTCCCTCCACATGAACCGCGGAGCATCTGTCTTCAGCCCTCCGCAGTCGGCCAAACGCTCCAGTTCGGCCTTCGACATTGCATACGGCGGGCACAGCGGATGGTCCATGTGGGCGCAAAGAAGTGGGTCGTACTTCTTCATCGCGCTGGCTTTCTCGTTGAAGGCCAGCATCCTTGCCCGGTTCTCCGCACTGAGCGCTTCACGCTCCGCTTGTAGCGCCTCGCGTTCGCGGTCGCTCATCACGACGTTTGGGACAATTGCCGGAACGTCTGGGATCCGCGAACCTCCGAAGAGCGGGTCGGTCTCCTCCGGGGCGATGGGTAGCGCGAAGACAGCGGCGACGTCGCGCGCAGCCTGGGCTCGGGCCGGCTCTGCAGGCGCCGCGGCTTCCCGGTCCCCGTCCGACCCCAGCGTGCGGCTCGCGACGAATACGAGAAGCGCCGTGACGGCCAGGCCCGAAACGACTCCCAAGCGCGTCGCCACGCGCTTGGAGGCGGGAGCGGCTCCGGCCCTGCCGAGAGCCTGAGTGGACTCAGACGACTCAGACATCACCTGGGCCCTAGCAGTCACCTTCTAGGCAGATCTCCGCCAAGCACTCCGTGCACCCCTGATCGTCGCAGATCTCTCCGCCCTGCTTCACCGAACAGCACCCGCCGCCGCAGTTCTCACCCGGCCCATCGGCGGAGCAGCAGCTTCCACCGACACAGCTCCGGCACGCGAGGCTCACGTCGGGGGTGTTCGTCACGGCGTCGGGTCCATTCGGTAGCGCAGGCGCATCTTCGGGGTCTTCCGAGCCTCCGATGCCCTCTTCGATCTCCTCCGCGGATTCGTGGTCGTCTGGCCCACTTGGGTCGCCTGAGTCACAGGCCCCGGCGAGGCCAAGCACCGCGGCAAAGACGAGCGATGACTTCATCCACGACCAAGGCTGATGGACGCTTCGTCGTTCCGATTGTGTTGCATTGCATTGCATTGCGTTACACCAGGATGTCTCTAATTGACAGTCGGCCGCCGGGCTTTTATGGATCGTGAGAAGTATGTCTCTTAGGGGAATGCCTTCGAATGCAGCTCATCCTTGCCGTCTTTTGCATCGGGAGAGTTGCTATCGAGTAGCTGTGATTCTGTCTCGGTCGGCCGGACTCAAGAGTGGTTTCCAGCGCGGGTGCAGAACTACAAGCCGGCAGTGACCATCCGCAACCCGTCGGCATTGTTGAGCAGCGGGTTGGCGTCGCCCTCGACAAGCGCAACGCGAAGTGACGGCTGCCCACGACTCCCGGCCCGAGAGCAGAGTCTTCACGTACGCTTCTGCCGAAGCATCGACCTCCTCGAACGGCGTGGAAGTCAGGCCAAACTGAGCGGGGCTGAACCGAAAGCCCCTCCACATTGCCGTGAGCTGCTCGGCAAGCTGTCGCGTGAGCAACTCGGTCGACCCAGCCTTGGCCACAACCCACGTCGATTCGCGCTGCAAGCTCCTCGAGTGTCCGTTCGTATGCCGCCTCGTAGAAGAGGTCGGTGGTCGTCGGGTCTTGACGCGCCTCTACGAGCATCATGCGCTCGGAGGAGAGCACCTCTGGTTGGTTGAGCACGCGCATGAGATTGGCGCCGAACCCCACAAGGGCAGCGTGCCACTGTCGCTGCGTCGTCGGCGGTATGGCGTCCGGCAGCCGACTGAAACGCGCGACTTGGAGCTCGACGACGGCGCGTAGCAGCTGTCGCATGCTTCCGAAATGCCGGTAGATCGTGGCTTTTGGAGATCCCGGCTTCCCGCACGAGCACGTCCGTCGAGACCGCGGCTCATGGCCGGCTTCACCGCGAAGCAGCTCGTGTGCGAGTACTGAAGCGGTTCGCACGCCGCGGTCGTGGCAAACGAGCTTGGTGAAGAGCGCGTAGCGCAAGAGATGACGGACTACCGCACGGCCGACATTCCCGAGCGCCTCAGAGCGGCACTACACTTCCTGACCGAAGTCGTGCCCGCCGGGGGCAACGTCTCGGATGAGGCGCTCCGCATCCTATCAACAGCAGGTATACGCCGCGCTGAGGCGGGGGAGGTCCTCGACGTCGCGTGGTGCTTCATCGTCATCAGCAAATGGGCCGATGCGCTCGACTTTCACATCACCTCGCCGGAGACCTTCAAATCGGTCGGCAAAATGATGTACCGGTTCGGATACAAGAGCGTGAGCGTCGGACCGTCATGGTGACCCGTCGAGCCGAGGCGGGCCCGCAGCGGGGCCCGCCAGCGTGCGTCTACGGTTCGAGGGTGATGGTCTGTTCGGCGACGGCGTCGATCTCGGCCTTGGAGAACGGCAGCGCGGTGTATTCGTCTTCGAGCCACGCGTCGAGGGTGTCTTGGAAGTGCGGGCTGTTGGGGTCGGCCGAGTTGCCCGGGGGGAAGTTGCAGAAGGCCTGGGGCGTGCCGTCCTCGGCGAACGTGGTGACGACGCGGAAGATGGCGCCGTCGGTGGAGTCGAAGCGTTCGGCGGTGCCGCCGTTGCTGTCGAGGAAGGTGCTGACGGACACGTTCACGGTGTCTTCACCACCATCGCTGGGCCACCAGCCGCCGTCGAGCTCGCCGCCGAAGCTGTTGCGGAAGGCGGTTCCGTGCATGTCGCCCCACTGGTAGCCCGCGGGGTCGACGTCGCCGTAGCGCTCGGTGAGTTCGCTGGCCACGCGTGAGAGCGTCTCGAGCAAGACTACGTTGCGAGGCGCCCCGAGCAGGTCGTCGGCGTTGGGGTAGACGCCTTCGACGGCGAGCAGCGGGAACTTGATCACGAACGAGGACTCCGCGCCGAGGATGGTCGTGTACAGGATGGAGAGCTCGTCTCGGGTGATCTCGTCGGTGAGCAGCATGAGGTAGAGGTGGAACGCGAGCGCGCCGGGGCGGTCCCGCTCCATCCGCTGGTCCCACGTGGAGGTGAGCAGCGTGTACAGCGTCTCGAGCTCTGGGCGGTCAGCGTATGCGGCCAGGTCCGGGTCGTCGGGAATGCTCTCCCACGCCTCGGTCAGCAGCGGCAGCAGCACGTCGGAGTCGGGGCTGTGGGTGTCGGACTGCAGGGCCTGCATGTCCTCGAGCGTGATGCCGCCCTGGTCGGCCAAGCGGGTCAGCTCGTCCTCGATCCGCTTGGCCCGGTGACCGCCTGCGTAGAAGTAGCCGTAGTACCAGGGGTCGTTCGACACGTCGCCGTCGAACGTGAAGCCCCACGGGTCGTTGTTGGCGGTGGCAAGCCAGCCGCGGCCCTCACCGCGGCTTCGCGGCAGCTGCTCGGGAGCAAGGAACGTGCCGTCCCAGAAGCTCCCTGCGTCGTCGCCGTCGACGACCAAGAACGGCATGGGCCGCGCGCTGGGATCCCCACGGTCGGGAATGTCGATCTGCACCCGATAGGTGATCCCTTCGAGCGATGCGGCCATGAAGTTGAAGCCGCCCACCTCCATCGTGTCCGCGGCCGCCTCGAACTCCTCGAGACTGCTTGCAGCCGCGATCTCGACGAACGTGCGCTCCTCGGCGGTCGCCTTGAGGCCGGTCCAGTTCAACAGCAGCGCGTGGCCGGGCTCGGCGATCGGGATGGGCACGATGTCGTCGGGGAGGATGAAGCCGTAGCCGGGCACGTCGAAGACCTCGAGCACGATCGGGTCGCCGCCCGCGACGGTGATCGTCTCTTCGCGGGCTTCGACGTCGACCATCTCGTCGCCGATGCGGACCTGGCTTCCGTCGAACTCCACCTCCCAGATGTCCATGACGTCGGCGAAGTTCGTCGTGGCGGTCCAGTGGATGTTCTTGTTGTGCCCGAGCTGGATCCCGGCGGTGCCCGCAAAGCCCCACCCAATCACGTCGAGGTCTCCGCCCGCGTCGGCGCTGTTGAGGTGCTGCGTGTACATCAGCGACGGGCTCTGCAGCGGCTGGTGCGGGTCGCCGGCGATCAGCGGCCTGCCGTTGTCGGTGAGGCTGCCGTCGATGGCCCAGTTGTTGCTGCCCACCGTGGGCAGGTGGGCCATGTTGGCGTGCAGTCGCTCGAGCCCCTCGCGGATCTCCTGCGGCGACGCCGGAATGGGCGGCTTCGGCGGGGTCTTCAGGCCGGGGAGCAGTGGTCCGGCCATCGGCAGCTCTCCCAGCGGCATCGTGGTCACGTTGAAGGCGGGGCGTGCCAGCTCGATGCGGCTCCACGCGTCGTCGAAGTTGCGCTGCACGATGGTGGCGAGCAGCTCTCGCTCGAGCGAGTTGGAGTTGCCCAGCATGTACAGCTTCGCGATCGCGGAGTGGTCCTGCATCGTCCACGGCTCGGGCATCGAGTCCGTTTCGTTGGGCCCGAACCCATACGGCAGCGGTGCCTCGCCGCTC
>JBCCQM010000201.1:0-14889 GCA_039024335.1 Myxococcota bacterium | reverse complement strand
CGCTGTACCAAAAGCGTTTCGGACGAAGTCGTCCCGAAAAGGTGGTGTCGCTTGAGGAGCGTGCGCGTGAGCGAGCCCGGAAGAAGCAAGCTCGCCGCGAGGCAAGGAGCCGGCGCGCCGCGCTGCCGGCGAATCAGCCGCATAAAGCCGCGGGCGAGGACCATCGGGGAGAGCGCTAACGCTTCAGACGGAGCGGCTTTGCTCGAAGCTTCACTGTTCCCGCAAGCACCCGAAAGGCACGCCGACGGAAAGCAAGAGCCCCGCGATTCAGCGAGGCTCTATCCTTGGCTCCCCTTGCGGGACGCTACGGCGAAACGGGGCTGAGCGGGCGGCTCTCGCAAGTGTCTGATCTTGCTGGGCTTGCGAGAGGTGGGGCTGACGGGGCGTGGTTGCGTGAACCTAGGGGTCGTCGCCGGATGTCCGAAGCGGAGCGGCCGATTCGGAGCCTCACTCCCCTTCAGGTAGCGGTAGCGCCACAACCCGGCGGACCTCGTCGACGTACATCCCGAGCATCCGAAGCACGTTCGCAGCCATCGCGTCGGTGATGGCGCCGACGTCGAGGTCCTCGCGGAGCGCGAGCAGATTCAGGGTCGCCACGAGGGACCCTGCCGCGCAGGCCAGCGCGACGTCGGGATCTGTGATCTGGAACCTCCCTGCTTCCACGGCTCGCACGATGTCTCGGCGGGCACGCGGGGCGAGGCCGCGTGCGCTGACCAGCATCGGCCCCCATGGCTATCATCGCTGCTGACGATCACGCCGTCGTGGTGAGCGAAGTAGCCGATGCCCGCCGCGTCGTGCTCGCGATAGGCATCGGGGTGGCGGGTCAGGCGAGGTCGGCCTCGAGCAAGACGCGCTGCCCGACCCCGCCGTCGTGTTCGCCAGCAGCTTGAGGCTGACCGGGCGCCTGCGCATCACCAACCCGGCGCTCGCGGGCGTGTTGCGCGGCGCGATCCCGTCATGCTGCGATGGCCATCGACCGGCGCGCTCGTGTCACGCCGCCATCATGCAGCCTGCGCGAAACGCCATCGCGTGGCATGCTCGGTAACACCAGACCGGTGCTCTCTGGTTGCTGGGGCCTCAGAGACGCCTTCAGGCGCCGAAAGCCGGTTCACACCAGGGGTCGCTCCAACCAGGGGCGTTTCCGACGACGAGTTCGAGTGCCCCGTCGCGTTCGAGCGCGACCTTTCGCGAGACAGCCCACTCAGCTTCTTTGGTGGTTCGCGCGAACGAAACGAGACACCGGGCCTGTCAGCGAGTCGTCGGACGTGCCGATCGCGAAAATTTCGGAGAGGTGGCTGTGAAACGGTACATGCGCCCGTTGGACCGCCTTACCCCGCTGCTTGCACGCTGACTCCAGTCGTTGCGCCTGCAACTTGAACGGCTCCGGATCGAGCTCGGCGTCGGTGACGAGGAGAGGAACCTCGCATCGCGTCAGACCCGGCAGCGACGAGCGCTCTTTGTACCTCGCAACGTCACGACCATAGTAGGCGTGCCATTCCGAGACGCGGTCGTCGGGCAACACGTAGAATCCCGACGTGAGAATTGCACCGCGCAGCGTTCGTGGATGGTCCTGCCAGCGCGCTGCTACGAAGTCCGCTACGTGAGCTGCACCAGCAGAGTGGCCCCACAAGAACACCGAGCCGGGGTCGACTCCAAAGTGTACCGCTTCGTTGCTCGCCCACATGATCAGCGCTTCGAGGTCCTCGACGCCGGCGGGAAAGCCGTGCGCGGGCGCCAGTCGGTAGTCCGCGACCACGCCGACCATCCCCTGCGTTGCCACCCAGCGGGCGACGTTGTCGTAGAAGTAGGTAGGTACACCGGGGATCAGCTCTCCCGGTCGCTTTCCGCCTTGCGTGAACCCGCCACCCGGAACGAACACCACGAGCGGCCGCGGCCGGTCCGAGACAACGGACGGCACGAACACGTCCAACACGTTCCGCTCGTCGGGGCCGTAGCGCACGTCGCGGGAGACCAGGGACTGCGCCGTCGCGTCGGCATGCATGTCGGTGAAGAGCGCAGCGGTCTCGAAGAGTTCGATACGCCGGCCAATCCGGGCCAGGGCTTCTCGCACATGGCGCGGGGTCGTCGTGTTCAGGTTCGTCATGATGCCCCCCTGTATTGTGGATGTGCCCACTGAAAGACCGGGCCGAGCACCGGCAGCAGCGCACGCCCGTGGTGAGTCGCCTGCAGCCCCTCCTGCGATTGTTCGATGTACCCTTCCGCGAGCAGTGTCTGGCATGCCTGCTCGGCTGCCCGATGGCCCGCTCGTCGCACGACGTTCGCCATCGCAAGCGGACCCGCATCAGAGCCAATGAGAATGTGCATCACCTCGAGTACGCCGGGCTCGGCGAAGCAGCTCAGTCGCTGACGCACGAAGTCGTAGAACGGGGTCTTGTGGTTCGCAGTCACGTCGTCCTCCTCGCGTCGATCACGCCGGTCAAGAACACTTCGGCCGATGTCGGCTCCAGGCCGTACCGCCCGTGCTGCGACGGCCCGACGCCACAAGCGCCGGACGCCATAAGCGCGTGGAACTGCAGGCCTCCCCACTGCGTCGGGTCGCTCGGCGCGATGTCCTGACGCCGGCGGATCTCCGCGTGAAGCTCCTGCAGGTCACCGAGTCGATGAAGCCCCACCTCCCGACCTGCGAGCCTCCCCACCAGCGAAGCGAGCTCTCGCGGGCTGGCGCGCGTGCCGACCACGTTGAACGCGCCTTCTTCGGCGTGTGGGTCGAGCGCGACTTCTGCCGTGGCGTCGGCGACGTCATCCGTAAGGGTGAAGTCGTAGGACCGATCGGCGTCGCCCCAGAACCTGACCTGCCAGCGTTCCCAGTCCACCAGACCGAAGAACGGGTCCTCGTGCAGCGACAACGCCAGGAGGTCGAGGAACGCGCCGCAAAGCATGTTCGTCTGGGGCATGCCGGCGCCGCCGATCGCCTCGTCAGCTTCGCGGCGCAGCCCCAGGAAGATGTTCTGCGTGCGGTCGACCTGCCGATGGTCGACGCAGTAGTCCGACGGCAACATTCGGGTCACCCCCGCGTCGAACGCTGCCTTCGCGAGGGCCAGCTGACCCTCAACCACGACATCGCGCCCGCCCTGGACGGCAGACACGACGACGTCGACCCCTTCGACGGCAGCGCCGAGAGTCTCAGGGCGAGTGACGTCCGCGGCTACGATCCGTGCGCCGCGGCCTACGAGTCCGGCGAGCCGCGGGGCTCCAGGGTGGTCTCGCCCGCCCCGCAGAGCGAGCACAAGCTGCGCCCCGCGCGCGTCGAGCGCATCCGCGATCTTGCGCCCGAGCCACCCGCTCGCACCGACGATGCAAACGGTCCTGGCTTTCCCTTCTTGTGATGAGTCTCTGGGCGTGTTCATTCCGTTTCCCGAGCAGTTTGGTCAACAACGTGTTGACATGATGTCTTCTACGCGAGTACAAACGCGGACGCCATAGCGCTCTTCGCAACTTCTGCGTCAACAAAAACGGACACACCGCGATGGACATGGAAGCCACGCTGCGCCTGCTCGCTGTGGTCGAGGAGGGGAGCTTCGCCGCCGCGGCCCGCCGACTCGGTATCTCGCGCCAGGCGGTGCATCGCAGCATCGACGGTCTCGAACTCGAGGCGGGTGCGCCCTTGCTTGACCGCACAACCCGGGACCTGCGTCCGACCTCGCTCGCGCGCGAGCTCCTACCGCACGCACGAAGGCTTCGCGATCTGCGCCGAGAGATCGCTGCCACCATGGACCGGGCCAGGTCCTATCCGACGGGCCTGGTTCGACTGACGGCGCCACCCGTCTTCGGTGAGACGGTGCTCACGACCGCGCTGATGCGCTTTGTTCAGACCTGGCCCGACGTGCGCGTGTTGGCCGACTGCGAGAGCAACCGCACGAGCCTCCTGACTGAAGACTACGACCTGATGATTCGGGTCGGCGCCGAGCCGCCCGAGCCGCACTTCGCGGTTCCGCTTGGCCATGCGACGAACGTACTCTGCGCAGCGCCGTCGTACCTGGCCGAGCGCGGCATACCCGCCAGCCCAGCCCACCTGCGCAACCACGCCCTTCTCGAGTACGGCACCCGGACGTCGTCGCAGTGGGTCTTCGTTCGCGAAGGTCAGGAATCAGCGGTGCCGGTCGTGCCGCGTCTCACGTCCGAGAGTTCGAGGTTGGTCGTCGAAGCGTGTCTGCGAGGGGCTGGTGTGCTGCTGGTGCCGTGGCTCGCGGTGAGAGACGACCTCCACCCGGAGCGGCTGGTGCCCGTACTCGAGGCGTGGCAGCTGCCGAGGCGCCAGGTCTGGGCGGTGTACGGTCATCGCGCGCACGATGACCCGACGCTGGCGGCGCTGCTCGACGAGCTTCGTGGCGCGTGGGCGAGTGCGATGGCCCACGTTGACGTGTGAACTCTCGACACCCGGACCATGGCCGACGACAACAGAACAGGATCGACGATGGAGCCGGAAGAGAACGCGAGGACACGGTGAGCCACCCCGACCAACTCGACCTTCGAATCGAAGTCAGGCCCATGCCGGCAGTGTGGTGCACCGACCCGGCGGCGCTCAGCCTCGGGCTACAGTCCGGGCGCAACGACATCGTCCGTGGAACCGCGCTCGAAGGCGGGACGCGCTTCGAGGTCTCCGTCGGCGTCAAGCAAGGTCGTGGCGGTGACCCCGACTTCAGCGGTCCCCTCGTTCATGGTCGCCCCGGCGAGCGCTTCCTCTACCTCTCCTGGGGACACGTCACGGCCGCCAGCGAGCACGAGATGTTCCGGCGGCTCAAGCTCTACCTAAGCCGTTGTTCCCGGAAGGACTGGTCGTCGCCTGGCGTCACATGGGCGCAGGTCAAGCGTGGATCGATCACGACCTCGGTCAGCGGCTCGGGACCCGACGGAACGCCCCACTGCGGAACCGCAAAGGTACGCTGGAGATAGCCCCGCTGCCCGCGCGTTCGGTCTCGCGACCGCGAGGGCCAACTTCGATCGATAGGCGGGCTTGGCGAGGTGGACCGCGACAAGCGCCGAGGCCAGGGGCTCGTCGCAGGTGGACCGCGGAGGCGACGCTGGGGCCCGGTGCCCTTTCGGAGTCACGCGAAGACGAGCGCGCCGTCGGACGTGTCTTCGCCGACGCTCCCCGCGTCACCTGTCGCCTGTGTTCGCTACCCCGTTTCGCCGACCAAGGCCCGATCCTGGATGCCGACAAGCAGCGTCACCGCGCTGAGCGCGTCCGCGAGTTCACGAACGCGACGGTCTGATCTCCACCCACGCAGCCCGCTGATCCTCCCAGCACAGGCTGGCCAGCACCCGGCGCAGGGTGCGCTCGGTGACGGGCTCCCGCCCCACCGGGAACTTGAGCGCCAGCACCTCCTCCTGGATGTCGGGGGCGAGGAGCAGGAGGTTCATCAGCTGGGTCAGCCGGGCGCGGGTGAGCCCGTGGCGGCGGGCGACGTCGGCGTAGTCCTTGTACCGGCCGGCCTCGATGTCGGCGGCGATGCGGTGGGCCAGCGCCAGGCGGCGGGCGACGCGGGCGGGACGGCGTTCGGCGAGCTGACGCCGGCGGCGCTTCACGCGGGCCTGCGTGCGCCGCTGTCGGGGCTGGAAGGCGATCGTCACGGTGTGCTGGGTCATGGGCTCGCCTCCATCGCCGGGGCCGACACGGAGGCGCTGGTGGCCACTGTTGGCGCCTCGTCGTCCGGTGGCTCGTTGTCGTCCGGTTCGTCCTCGGGCTCGGTCGCCAACGGCTCGAAAGGCGCGGCCAGGTCGTGGAACTCGAGGTCCAGCTTGCCTTCGGGCTCGTTGACGACGACCCGCTTCACAACCAGGTGGACGAGATCCTGCTTCTCGGCGGCCTCGAACTCGTCCCAGACGGCGTCGAAGACCTCGAGGATGTTCACCGTGGCCCGCACCTGCTCCGTGGCGTTCTGCAGGCCGCGCAGCTGGGCGTCGAGCGAGCAGCGCTCGGTCGAGAGCACGTCGAGCTGGGCCTCGATCTCGCCGATGCGCTCGGCTAGCAGCTTCCCCTGGGTGCCGGTCTCCGAGCCGATGGCGTCCATCAGCTTGCGGCCCTCGGCGTGGAGCTTCGCCTCGTCGGCGACGATGCGCTCGCGCTCCGAGGTGATCGCCGCCATGGCCTCGACCCGGCGGACCTCCATGCGTGCGACGATCTCCTCTCGCAGCAGCGGGTCGGTGCAGCGGGCCTTCACCCGGCTGACCACCAGCTGCTCCAGCTCCTCGGCGCCGAGGCGCGGGTGGTCGCAGCCGTCGCGCCCCTTCCGCCCGCGGTTCGAGCAGACGTAGTAGCGGTAGACCTCCTTGTTGCGCCCGCGCCCCGCCGTGGTGGTGATGCGCTTGTCGCAGAGCCCGCACCAGGCGATGCCCTGGAGCAGGTACTCGGGGTTGCGCCCGCGCCGCCTGCCGCGCCCGCAGGCCTTCGACGTGAGCACCGACTGCACCCGCGCGAAGAGCTCCTCGCTGACGATGGCCTCGTGCTCGCCCTCGTAGCGCTCGCCGTTGAACTCCACCTTCCCGAGGTAGGTCACGTTGCGCAGGATGCTGTGGACGTCCTTGTCCCTGTACTTCCGAGGCGGTGTCACGCGCCCGGTCTTCGCGCGGTACCCCTTCTTCATCCAGCCCAGGTCGTTGATGCGCTTGGCGACGGCGTTCACCGAGCCGAGGCGCAGGTACATCCGGAAGATGGTCCGCACCCGCTCGGCCTCCTCCTCGCAGACGACCAGCTGCTTCTTGTCGCGGTCGCCGAGGTAGCCGTAGGGCGGCCGAGAGCCGAGCCACTTCCCGCGCTTGCGGGCGGCGGCCATCTTGTCGCGGGTGCGCTCGGCGATCATCTCGCGCTCGAACTGCGCGAACGAAAGCAGGATGTTGAGCGTGAGCCGCCCCATCGAGTTCGTCGTGTTGAAGTTCTGCGTCGTCGAGACGAACGTGACGTTCTTCTGGTCGAAGAGCGCGAGGAGCTTCGCGAAGTCCATCAGGCTGCGGCTCAGGCGGTCGACCTTGTAGACGACCACGCAGTCGACCTCGCCCGCCTCGATGTCGGCGAGCAGGCGCTTGAGCGCGGGCCGGTCGGTGTTGGCGCCCGTGAAGCCGCCGTCGTCGTAGCGTTGCGGCAGCGCCTCCCAGCCCTCGCCGACCATGGCGCGGATGAAGTACTCGGCCGCCTCGCGCTGGGCGTCGAGGGTGTTGAAGTCGGAGTCGAGGCCCTCGCTCGTCGACTTCCGCGTGTAGATGGCGCAGCGGACCTTCGGCGCGCGCTGGTTGTTCGGGGGTTCGTTCATCCGTCCTCCCCGGCGTCGCCGCGCTTGCGCTTCTTCCGCTTGGTCAGGCCCGCCCAGAGGAAGCCGTTCCAGCTGGTGCCGGTGACCTCACGGGCGATGGTGGAGAGGCTCGTGTAGTGGCGGCCCTCGTACTCGAAGCCGTCGTCGAGCACGGTGATCTCGTGGACCTCGCCCTTGTGGGCGCGGTGGATGACGGTGCCCACCGGGGGCAGCCGCGGGTCGCGGGGCTTGGCCGGCGGCTCGGGCAGCGGCGGCGGGTCTCCCTCGTCGCGCAGCCGCACCGGCTCGTCCTCGCCGAGGTCGGCGATGCGCTGCTCGGCCTCGGCGCTCAGGCTCAGCCCAGTCATCAGCTCCTGCGTCCTGTAGCTCAGACGCTTGATCAGCCAGGGCCGGTTGCGGGCCCGCGTCGCGCGGCCGTGCAGGTCGTAGTACAGGTCCTGCAGTTCGCTGACCGGCATCGCCTGGATCTCGGCCAGGCGCTCGCGCAGCCGCTGCTGCGCCTCCGCGCCGGCGGGACGCGCTTGCTCGACGGTCGATCGGCTCATGCGGTCCTCCATGGTGATGGTTGTCGTGGCGCCGAGCCGTCGTGCTCGGCTGTCGGCATACACGCTTCCTTCCGCGAACCCATCAAGCCGATTCCGGAAGCAAAACAAGCATTTGAGACGCGGTGCACAGCCGGCAGATCAGTCGTCATGCCAGCCCCCGCCGTACCCGCCCGCGCTGCTGGGCTCGTCCTGGGGGAAGTCATCGACGTCGAGCAGCCGCTTGACCGCCTCGAGGTCGATGAAGGCCGCCCGGCGCTTGTCGCCGCGGGTGCCGAAGGTGGTCGCGCGGCTGACCTCGGTGACGTAGCCGCCGCGGCGGTGGTTCTCCTGCAGCTGGCGGACGAGCGCCTTCTTGTCGAGGACCTCGCCCTCGTAGCCGATGCGCCGGCAGTGCTCGGCGTAGGCCGCGTGGCACGAGGCGACGTGCAGCGCGAGCTGCCCGCTCGAGTAGGTGTACTGGCGGTTGTGCTGGATGCCGCCGCTGACGGCGAGGCTCGAGAGGATCTCGAGGAAGTAGTCGAGCCCCGTCTTCACCGTGCGCCCCCCGCTCTCGAGCAGGTCGTCGCACTGGGCGGCCACCAGCACCGCGACGTCGAGCTCGGGCAGGCGCACGCCCAGGCTCTCGGCGTAGCCCTCGAAGTGGAGCAGCCCGCACACGGTGGCGATGAGGTTGTCCTTGATGCGCAGGGGCACCTCGCGCCCGGCGAGCGTGCCCTCCACCACACGGGTGGCCACGGCGAGGTCGGCCGCGGTGTCTCGGGCGAGCAGGTGGCGGAGGATGCCCCGGGTCAGCAGCCCGAGGTCCACCGTCTTCAGCTTCTGGAAGGCGCGCACCATCTCCGGCCGGTCAGGCAGCGTGTCCTTGCTCGGGTTCGCGGTGACGATGCGCTCCACCAGGGCCGACTCGATGGGCCGGGTCTCGCCGGCCAGGCAGAGCGGCGCGTGGAGGCGGTAGCTGACCACGGTCTGGTCGGCGCGGCCGCGGCTCTCGACCTCGCCGGTGTAGAGGCGGCGCATGTATCGGTGCAGCGTGTTTCGCCGGTAGCGCGGCATGTCGAAGGGCTTGTACTCGTCGATGAACACCGGGACGGAGTTGGTCGACGAGAGCAGCTTGAGCAGCGCGAACTCGGTCTCGGTGGCGCTGAAGGGCTCGGCCGAGCGGATGCCCATGAGCGGCCAGAACACCTCCATCACGATGGAGCTCTTGCCCGAACCCTGGGTGCCCCACACGCAGAGGATCGGGAAGTGGCCAAGGGCCTTGTGGATGCGGGGCTTGAGCGGCGCGGCGAAGAACCAGCCGAGGATGGGCAGGATGACCTCGGGCGTGTTCAGCTCGAGGAGCTTCGGCAGCACGAGCGCGGCGGTCGCCGCCTCCACCGCCGGGTCGACCGGGTCGAGCCGGCGCAGCCGCTTGTGGAGGGCGTCGCCGGAGTCGACGAAGAGCACGTCATCGGGGAGCGCGGCGCCTTCGGGGCCGACCACGCTCTCGGGCACGACCCAGATGGGTTCGCCGCCGATCTCCGCGTAGCCGAGGTTCGTGATGCCGCGCATCGCCGGCACATCTCGCTCGGCCACGAGCTTGAGCACGCCCTGGACGTTGTCGTCGGAGCCGGTCCAGAGCATGTCGGCCGACTTCAGCACCCGCAGCAGGTGCCGCTTGCTGTGCCACGCCTCGCGGGGGAAGCGGACGCCGCGGTAGACACGGCCGCTGGTCGTGGTCACGTCGGCGTCGATGATGTCGCCTGCGTCGGTGGCCACGCGCCGCACCGGCTCGATCTGGAAGCTCGAGATGGTGACGGGCTCTCCGCGCCGGCCGAGGATGTAGTAGTGGTCGGTGTCCTCGAGGACCTCGCCCTTGAGGCCGACGCCGGGCGCGTAGTCCTCGTCGTCCGTGTTCTTCCGCGGGCGGTCGGTCTCTCGCAAGAGCTGGCGCACGGTCTGCGCGCGCAGCTTGAAGCGGCTCTTGATGAGGTCGGCGTAGCCGTCGCGGAGCACCGGGTCGGCGGAGCGGATGAGCGGCAGCACCTCGCGCAGCCGGGCGCTGACCTCGCGCTTCGAGGCGTCGACGGGGATCTGCTCGATGAGGTGCTCGCACCAGTCGGCGGCGTCCCGCATGACCCGCTCGAGGGCGGCGGCGCCCCCCTCGGCCACGAGCTCGTTGAGGTCGACCTTGTCCTTGCCCTCGGGCCGCGGGATGCGGGCGATGCGGACGATCCGCCCCTCGGCCTGCAGCGCCGCCGCGGTCTCGGTCGCGCCCGCCTCGCCGGCGCCGCTGTCCTCGGAGTCGTTGCAGATGACGACCTCGGAGACGCGCTCGGTCAGCGCGATGAGCTTGGGCCGGTCCTTCTTGCGGAAGCGGACCGTGACCGGGGAGATGCACGGCACGCCGGCCTGCATCGCCGAGATGCAGTCGGTGACGCCCTCGGTCACGAGCAGCTGGCGGACGCGGCCGCGGGTGGCGGCGTCCTCGTTGTAGAAGGTGTCGTTCTGGACCAGCGCCGAGACGTAGGGGTGCTTGTCTGAGCGGGTGAGCAGCTTCTTGTACTTGGCCTGCTCCCAGGGCGCCTCGGGCGTGAGCTCGGTCTGTCGCGCGATGAAGTACACGACCCGGCCGCGCCGCCAGTACGGGAACACGAGCCGCTGCTGGAAGAAGTCGGTGACCCGGCCGTCGCGGAAGCGCACGAAGAGCCCGGTCGAGAGCGCCTCCTCCTCGGTCGCGCCCACGACACCGACGAGGTGCTCGTAGAGGTGCCCGTCGGCCCAGCCGAGCAGGAGCTTGTCGACCGTCTCGTCGGTGAAGCCGTAGCGGTCCTTGTACCAGGACCCGCGCAGCTTCGACGGCAGCACCTGGTGGTAGTAGCGGGCCGCCTCGGTGAGCAGCCGCTCGAGGCGGCGGCGCTCGGACAGCTTGTCGAGCTCGTCGCGGAGCTGGTCGTCCTCGCGCCCAGGCACGTCGACCCCGGCCTCGTCGGCCAGGGTGTGCAGCGCCTCCCAGAAGCCCACGCCGTCGCGCGCCATCACGTAGTCGAGGCAGTCGCCGCCGTCGTCCGAGGCGCCCGAGAAGTCGCGCCACGTCTGGCTGTGCGGCCAGACCACGAAGGACGGGTCGGTGTCGTTGCGAAACGGCGAGCTGCCCTTGAGCACCGAGCCGGCCTGGTGCAGCTGGACGTCGCGCCCGACGAGGCTCACCAGATCGGTGCGGTCGCGGACGGCGTCGACGACGGCGCGAAAGTCGTTCACGCGGCCCTCCGTGCGAGCACCGACATGGGCGCGTCTTCGCCGAGGACCTTGCGGTACGCCCGACGCCGGGCGGCGTGCTGCCGACGCGCCATCGGGTGGTCGTCGACGAGGTCGTAGAGGATGGGCGTGCCCTTGCCGGGGTGCGGGCGCATCAGCCGACCCAGGCGCTGGATGGTGCGCCCCTCGGCCCGGGCCGGCGTGGCGAGGATCAGCCGCTCGAGGCGGGAGACGTCGAGCCCCTCGTCGGCGAGCGAGGTGGCGCAGACCACGGCGAGCTCGCCCTCGCGGAAGGCGTCGAGGATGGCGCTGCGCTTGGCCTTCGGCGTGCGGCCGGTGAGCGCCGCCGCGGCGACGTCGTCCTCACAGAGCTTCGCGGCGAGGTGCTCGCAGTGATCGACGCGGCCGGAGAGCACCAGCGTCGCCTTGCCGCCGAAGGTGCTCTCGGTGGCGAGGTCGAGGAGCTGGGCGTTGCGGCCCTGGTGCCGGACCAGGCGTGAGACGAGCTCGCTGTGGCTGTCGGCGGGGACGTTGACGCCGGTGTGGACCGCCACGACTTCGGGCACGACCAGGTGGCCGGCGTCGACCAGGCGGCCGTGCTCGATGGAGAACACGGGCTCGCCCAGAGCGAAGCACAGCATCGGGGTGAGCCCGTCGCTACGCTCGGGGGTCGCGGTCAGGCCGAAGCGGTAGACCGCTGGGAGCGCGCCGACGACCTCGCGGAAGGTGGTCGCCGGAACGTGATGGCACTCGTCGACGATGACGCAGCCGAAGCGTGCCCCGACCGCGGCCAGGTCACGCGGGCTCAGGTTGGCGAGGGTCTGGACGGTGGCGACGGTGACGTCGGCGGGCGCGAGCTTCCCGTCGGCGATGACGCCCGGCTCCACGTCCAGGGCGGCGCGGAGCGTGTCACGCCACTGCTCGAGCAGGTCGTGGGTGTGGACGAGGACCAGCGCGGGCTGACCGCAGCGAGCGATGGCGCCCGCCCCGATGACGGTCTTGCCCGCCCCGCAGGGGAGGACCGCCGTTCCCTGGGTGTGTCGGACCAGGGCGACGACGGCCTCCTCCTGATAGTCGCGCAGGGTGAAGGAGAACGGCAGGTCGAGGGCCTCGTGGCGCACGCGCTGGTCATCGAACGCGAGCTCCGCCCCCGCCGAGGCGACCGCGGCACGCAGCGTGCCGACGGCGCCCCGGGGGAACACGAGCCGCCCCTGGGCGTCGCGGTCGATGAGGCAGATCTCCTCGGGCGTCGCGCCCGTCCACCGGCCCATGCGCTGGCGCATGACGAACTCCGGGTTCGGGAACGAGAGCGCCCGGTGGAGGGTCGCGAGCGACCTCGGGGGCAGCTCCGCCTCGGCGAGGCGGATCACGCTGTCGACGATGGCGCGCACCATGCGGCACCTCCTGGCTCACGCGAAGGGGTCGATGGAGTCGTCCTCGTCGTCCGCGGCGCGCATGGCGGCCTCGAGCCGGTCGAGGGCCTGCTTGGCCTTGGCCACGTCGCTCGCCTTCAGGTCGCGGACCCGCTTGACGCCGAACTCGGCGAGGAAGGCGTCGACGTCGGAGCGCGGCAGCTGCTTGAGGCGACCCACGAGCTGGCTCGCGTCGCGGGGATCGATGGGGCCGCCGCCGCTCGGCTTGCTCGCCGGCTTGTCGCCCCCCTTGTCCGCGTTGGCGTCGCCGCTCGACAGCGCGGCGAGGTCGTGCAGCTCGGCGTCGGCGATCTGACCGCGGAGCTCGTCGTCGAGCTTCTCCTCGGGGAGGATGCTGTAGGTGGTCTTCGGATCGCCGGCCTCGCCGTGGCGCTCGATCTCGAAGAGCCACTTGTCGAGGCCGTACTTGTCGCGGACCTTGAGCACGTCCTTGAACCAGACCGTGCCGCCCTCGATGACCTTCATGTCGCCCTCGGCGGGGACGAAGAAGTTGAGCATTACGCGGAGGCTCGGGCGCTTGTCGGTGTGGACGGACGGGTCGTAGGTCTCGTAGCGCTCACCGGTCCAGACGACCTCGCGGGCGAAGGGCTCGCCGCAGAAGGCCCCGACGATCTTGTCGCCGTTGCTGGTGAGCCGGACGAAGATGCCGCCCTGGTTGGCGTGCTTGTCGGCGAGTCGGGACGCGGTGTCCCAGGCGTTCGTGGTCATGGGTGTTCTCCTTGGGGTTCGAAGGGCTCCTTCAGCCCGATGGGTTGTGGTTAGTGCGCGTTCGCGGCGGTCTCGGGCGCGGCCTAGAGCTCATCGAGGAGGCGCTCCAGGGCGAGCTTTCCCTTCGCGCCCGGCGGGCCCGGGGGCGCGCCGATGTGGCGGCGGAGGATCGACTCGATCTCTTCGGCGGCGTGCTCCACGAGCTCGGGCTTGGCGTCGTAGACCTCGAAGAGGCCGAGCAACGTCATGGTCAGCTCGTGGAAGGCGCTGCGGATGCTGGCGTTGGCGGTCATGCGTGGCCCTCCGGGTGCAGGCGACAGAGGTCGCGGTCACGTAGGAGGAGAGCCGCGCGGAACGACGCCTGGGACAGCGGCGAGTCGGCCAGCCGATCCCGCAGTCGCTGGAGCAGCCGGGACCGTCGACGCCGCAGCCGGCCGTACTCGCGCACCAGCTCGTCGCCCTCGAGGTGGGGGTTCTGCTCGCGCACCCAGTCGATGAGCGGCTTGCCCGTGGCGTGGGTGCCGAGGACCAGCAGCAGGTCGTCCTCGGTCTCGTCGCGCAGCAGATCCTCGACCCAGTCGCGGATGCGCTCGGGCTGCAGGATCCGGTCGGCCTCGCGGGCCAGCGCGATGCGCTCGGGCGACGGGTAGTTGCCGCCGAGCAGGTCGTCGGCGGCGTCGGGGAGCGGCTCCTCCCGGTCGGCGCGGGCGGTCTCGCGGGCGAGGTGCTGCCAGGCGCTCTTGCGGGTGCCGAGGATGAGGTTCACCACCGCGAGGCGGCCCTGGGTGGCGAGCGGCAGCGTGCTGACGGTCTCCAGGAAGCACTCGATGAGGAGCGCGTTGAGCTCGTCGCAGCGCAGCCCGGCCGAGGGCTTCATGGTGGCGCGGATGCGCAGCAGGCCCGGGAAGTAGGCCAGCATCAGCAGGGCCGACCAGGTCGAGCCCTCGCCGCGCTGGGCCTCGGCGATCATCGCCGCCGTGACGGCGCTGCGGGCCTGGCAGCCGTCGGGTCCGCGACGGTTTAGGAAGGCGATGGCCGCGTCGGGGCTGTCGAACTCGGCGAGCGCGGCGTGGCGGTCGCGGCCGGCGAGGAAGGTGTGGTGGGTGTCGTGAGAGCGAAGCTGTTGTGCGAGCGCGTGTCGTACGGTTTCCAGGCGCATGAGAGGTCTCCGGCGAAGTGCCGGACCTGCGGGCGCCGCCCCTGCGGGGGCTTTCTTCGGCGCTGGCGGACCTCTCGGGCCTCGGGTCGCGGTCGGGTTGTTCGTTGTTGGGTTCGTGTTCTCCAGTGGGTGGCGGACTACGCCGCCGGCCTCGGCTGCTCCGCCGGCGGGGGCGGAGCGGAGTCGGTCTCGTTGAGCTCGGCGCAGCGCGGGCAGACGGCCATCACGTGGCCGCGGACCACGAACTGGGCGCGCTTGTGCTTGACGTGGACGCGGCCGGCGCGTCGGATGCCGAGGAGTGCGCCGCACTTACGGCAGCGCCACTCGGTCTCGTCTTGGGGCTTCATGTGAACCTCCGGGTCAGGTGTTCGCGAGCCGACATGGCTCAACCCGGAGGCGCTACAGGTGGCGTTGCAGGTGCTACATCAGGCGTAGCGGCAGATTTTTTTCGATCTCGGGGCAGAAAGATCCCGTCGAGGGCGGACGACAGCCCTCGAACATACCTCTCCCCCCCGGTCCGCCGGAGTCGAGCGTCAGCG
>JBCCQM010000200.1:0-14904 GCA_039024335.1 Myxococcota bacterium | reverse complement strand
TGTCGCCCGCCCCCACCGCGTGGCAGGCACGGATCGAGCAGCGGCTGCGAGCGCTCGAGCACGCCCGCGGCGTCGTGGTCCCCGAGGCTCCTCCCGCCACCGCTCACGACGCGATGCGCAGCAAGCTCGCATCCCTGACAAAGACGCTCGCGGGCGCCGCGGACGTGGGCATCGCGGTGAAGGATCTCCGTACCGGCGCCGTGGTGTTCGAGCACGGGGCCGAGCAGACGCTCAACCCGGCGAGCAACCACAAGCTGCTCACCGCGACAGCCGCGGTCACCTTGCTCGGCGACGACTTCCGCTTCGAGACCCGCGTCGTCCGTGACGGCGACACGCTCTATCTCGTGGGCGGGGGTGACCCGTCGCTTCAGGTCGAGGACCTCGAGGCGCTCGCCCGAGACGTCGACACCAACGGCATCACCGCGCTGGTCATCGACGACACGATGTTCTCCGCGCGGACGTTCGGCCCCGGGTACGAAGACGGGGGCCCCGGCTTCAGCTACATGGCCCCGAGCGGCGCCCTGTCCCTGCAGTACAACACCGTCGTCGTGCGGACCGGGCCCGGCGGCATCAGCGTCACGCCGCCGTCCGAGCACCTGAGCCTCGAGCGCGGCCGTACCCGCGGTCCGGTCCACGTCTCGACGCGTGCGGACGGCGAGCCCACGATCGTGCGGGTCGACGGCTCCACCACGACTCCCTCGAAGACGCGCCGCCGCATCACGGACCCCGGGCGCTTCACCGCATCCACGTTTGCCCGCTTCGCGGGGCTGGACGTCCAGATTCGTCGAGGCCGAGCACCCCGCGACGCCACGCTCGTCGCCCGCCACGAGAGCGCGGTGCTGCCCGAGGTGCTCGGCTCGGCGCTCAAGTTCTCGAACAACTTCACCACCGAGCAGGTGCTGCGCACGCTCGGACACCTCGCGAGCAACGCTCCGGGCGACTGGCAGAACGGCTCGGCGGTGCTTCGTCGGTTCTGGGACGCCGTCGGCCAGGACCCCGCGGCCCTCTCGTTCGAGAATGCGTCGGGGCTGAGCGCGGACGGGCGCGTGACGCCGCGGGCCCTCGTCGCGCTGGTTAGCCTCTGGACCGAGCACGAAGACGCGGCGGCGGTGATGGACGCCCTGCCGGTCGCGGGTCGGGAGGGTACGCTCGCCGGACGCCTTCGCCGCAGCCGCGGACGGGTGCGCGCCAAGACCGGCACGCTCTCGAATGCGACCGGACTCACCGGGGTCATCACCGACCACCGCGGCGACCCGCAATACGCGTTCTCGGTCCTCGTCGGCAGCCGCCAGGTCGGTCGCGCCAAGCGGTTTCAGGACCGCGTGGTGATGACGCTCCTGCGCGGGTGAGGCGTCCAGTTGAGCATGCGCAGCGCGGGCGTATCCTCGAACCAGTCGAGGATCGAGACCCCCGCGTAGCTCTGCTCGAGCGCGAAGATCGCCGCGTCCGGCATGCCCAGCGCGTCTGCGAGAATGATCCGTCCGACGCCGCCGTGCGAGACGACGGCGACCGCCCGACCGCGATGCGCCGCCCTGAGCTCCGCCAGCGCCGCAAGCACGCGCGTCTTCATCTGCGGATAGCTCTCACCGCCGGGGAACTGCATCGTCGTGGGTGATCGCATCCAGGCGCGGTATGCCTCGGGGTGACTCGCCTCGATCTCTTCGTATGTGCGGCCCTCGAACGCGCCGAAGTCGATCTCGGCAAAGCGCGGCTCCAGCACGACGGAACCTCCCACCACCGCCGCGAGCGCGTCCGCGGTGTCCTTGGCCCGAATGCGCGGGCTGCTGACGATCGCCGTCACGTCGCCGGGCGCAAAGGCTGCCGCGGCGGCGCGGGCCTGCGCCCGGCCCTGCGCCCCCAGCCCGACGTCGAGCTTGCCGTAGCACCGCCCCTGCGTCTTGGCCGACGGCTTCGCGTGGCGCATCAACACCACGCGGTGGGTGACGCCCGCGGGCAGCGTCGACAGGTCATTCCACACCCCGAGCATGGCCTCGTTTTACAGGGCAACGAGCAGAATCAGCGAGCCGAGTTCGCACACCTCGGTGGCCGCCCCCATCGTGTCGCCCGTGATGCCCTGAAGCCGGCGACGCGCGATGCGGGCGAACCAGGACCCACACAGGCTCAGCCACACCAGCTGCGGCAGGATCTGGCTGCCGAGCAAGGCCGTCCCCATGCCGACCGCGAGCACCGAAGCGCCGAGCACTTCACGCGCGCCGATGTGATCGGTCAGCGCCCGCCCCAGCGCTTTACCGTCGGCGTGGGCATAGGGCATGGCGGCACCGAGCAGCACGCTGGGCCACCGCGCGAGCGCGGCCGCGGCGACAATTCCCGCGCGTCCGCCGTCGAGCAGCGCGGCGTAGCAGCCGACCCGAATCGCCAGCGCGAGCATCAACGCGACCGCCCCGTACGCGCCGATCGTGGAGTCATGCATGATGCGCAGGACGTCTGCGCGGGTGAAGCCGCCGCCGAACCCATCCACGAAGTCCGCGAGCGCGTCTTGGTGGAACGCGCCCGTGGCTCGCAGCATCACGGCGACCGCGAGGATGGCCGCCAGCCACGGCGGCAGGACGGCGCCGAACCCCAGCAGCGCAAGAACCGTCAGTGCTCCCACGACCGCGCCGACCAAGGGGAAGCACAGCGCGCCGCGTCCCACCTCGGCGGGTCCGTAGTTCGCGGCGCCGGGGGCCGGCAGCCGGGTGAGAAAGGACAGCGCCGCAAAGAAGCGGGTCACGGCGTCGCCCCGTCCACCCCCGCCTGGGCGAACGTCGCCATCTGGCCGTGGACCGCACACGCCGCCTGCAGCAGGCCCAAGGCCGCCGCCGCGCCGCTTCCTTCGCCAAGCCGCAGCTCCAGATCGAGCAAGGGGCGCTGTTCCAGCGCTTGCAGCAGGGCGTCGTGTCCGGGCTCGGACGAGCGGTGCCCCGCAAACACTACGTCGCGCACGGCCGGTCGGGCCTGCGCGGCGGCGAGGATTGCCGCCGTGCTGATGAACCCGTCGGCCACCACCGCCACGCGATGGTCGACGGCCGCGTGTGCGGCGGCTGCGAGGGCAACCATTTCGAAGCCGCCCACCCGGCGGAGCCAGTCGAGCGGACCACGGGCGTCGGCGTGGGTCCGCAGCATCGACTCGACCACCTCGACCTTCTTCATCCGCATCGCCGCGTCGGCGCCCGTGCCCGGGCCGGTGACCGTCTCCGCGGGGCGCTCCAGGAGCGCAGCCGTCAACGCCGCCGCCGCGGTCGTGTTGCCAATCCCCATCTCCCCCAGCGCCAGGACACGCACGCCTGCGTCGACCGCCCGCTGCACCGCGACCACGCCGGTGGCCCACGCGATTTCGAACTGGGGCTCGCTCATCGCCGGGCCTTCGACCGCGTCGGCCGTGCCGGCCGCGACCCGAGCGTCCACCACCGTGGTCCCCGGACTCGGCTTGGGCAGCGGGGGCAGGTCGGCTACGCCCACCACGAGCACCTCGAGCGAAGCGCCCGCCGCCGTGGCCAACGCGCTGACCGCTGCGCCCCCGGCGACGAAGTTCGCGACCATCTGCCCGGTCACGCTCGAGGGGTACGGCGAGACCCCCCGATGCACGAAGCCGTGGTCGCCCGCCGCCACCAGCACGCGCGCGGGCGTCGCTACGGGACGGAGTACCCGCTGCAGTCCGGCGAGGCGGCACGCCACGTCTTCGAGCCGACCGAGGCTGCCCGGAGGCTTCGTGAGCGCGTTTTGATGCTCGCGGGCCTGCAGGACCCACTGCGGATCGACGGGGAGATCGTCTGGTGCGGCGTCGCGCTCGGACATGGCAGCCGTCTTGCCATAGGCGTCTTGCGCAGCAAAGGGCCGCGTGAGGATGGATGACACCGATCGCAAAAGCCCCGACAATCTCGGGCCATGAGCCGCGTTCGTCTGGCCGTCTTGTTCGGGGGCATGTCGTCCGAGCACGAAGTCTCGCTTCGCAGCGCCCGCTCGGTGCTCGATGCCGTCGACACCACGAAGTACGACGTCGTTCCGGTCGGCATCGCTCGCGATGGCACCTGGCGGACGGGACCGGTCGCCGGCCACCTCGCGCAGATCGTCGAGGCGGGCGAGCTCGTCCCCGACCTGCGCGCCCTGTCCCCGGATCTCGTCTTCCCCGTCCTGCACGGGCCCAACGGAGAAGACGGCACGATTCAAGGCCTGCTCGAGCTGTATCAGCTGCCGTACGTAGGCTCGGGCGTGCTCGCCTCGTCGACGTGCATGGACAAGGCGGTGCAGAAGCATCTCATCGCAACGACGGCTCCAGACATCCCGCTCCTTCCGTGGGTGGAACTCGACGCGCGCATGCTCGACGACGCTGACGGTCGATCCGCCGCGATCGCCAAGGTCGAAGCCACGCTCCCCTACCCGTGCTTCAGCAAGCCCGCCAACCTCGGCTCCTCGGTGGGCGTGGCCAAGTGCACCGACCGCGCCTCGCTCGAGGCGGCGCTCGCCTCGGCCAGCTCGTTCGACACCAAGCTCGTCGTCGAGCAAGGCGTCGATGCCCGCGAAATCGAGCTCGCCGTGCTCGGCAACGGTGGACCCGAGACCGCCGTGTCGGCCCCCGGTGAGATCATCCTGCCGCCAGGCACCTGGTACGACTACGAGACGAAGTACGAAAAGGATGTGGCCACGTACGCCATCCCCGCGGACCTGCCGGCCGAGCTCGGTCCGCGCCTGCAGGCGGACGCCAAGCGAGCATTCGCCGCCATGGGCTGTAGCGGGCTCGCCCGCATCGACTTCCTGCTCGACCGCGCCACGGGCAAGGCCTACCTCAACGAGCTCAACACGATGCCCGGGTTCACCTCGATCAGCATGTATCCCAAGCTGATGGAGCACGCCGGCGTGTCGTACCCGGCGCTGGTCACCCGGCTTTGCGAGCTCGCGCTGACGCGGCACCGCGAGCGATCGGGACTGCGTGTCGATCGATGAGGTTCGGGTCGTCTCCGCCGCGGCGATCGGCGACCTCAATCGCCTCGAGCCGCTGGCCCGCGCCGTGTTCGGCGAAGGCCGGCGCGCGCCCCAGTGGTTCCACCGCAAGCTGTACCGCGAATGCGTGGCGGCAGACGCCAGCGTGCTCCTCACCCGCGCCGACGATCCGCGCGACGACGCGGGCTGGGTCGGCTACGGCTTGCTCGGCTGGCCTCCCTCGCTCGCGCCGGTCGCTCGCACCGCGGGCATCGGCCTGATCCCCGGCGAGCGCGGGCGCGGTCTCGGCCGCAGACTGGTCACCGCCCTGTGTGACGCGGCGCGAAACGGTGGCGCAACGGCGATTCATATCCCCGCGCCACCCGACCGGGTCTCGTTCTACGCCCGGTGCGGCCTCCAGGCGGCAGACCCCACCGTCACGCTGCTCAGCTTCGGACTCCATGACGATTCACGCCCCCACCGGGTCGAAGACTGGCAATCACCGACCCCCGGGCCCATCGTGATCGAGTGGTTGGCCGACGCCTGGCAGCGCACGCCAGCCCACGCTCGATACACCTGGCGAACCAACGACGGTGCCCACCGGTTCGACGTGTCCATCGAAGGCAGGGCCCACGTGGTGCAGCGATGGACGGCAGCGCCAGGCGCGGACGTGCTCGCTGGCACGGAGGCGTGGAGACGCGCCGTCCCCTCGGGTGCGCCGGCCTTGCTTCAGGACCTGCCTGCGGTGAGTTCGATCACCGGATCGCTCGAAACCGCCGGCTGGGCGCGCGTGCAAACGACCGTGATGATGCGCCGCAGCTTCATGCCGACTGCGGAGTAGACCCCACGCACCCAGGCGTGCATCATCGGCTGAAGGTTTGGCCATGATGAAGATGCGCGAGCGTGGTTGGGTGATCGGTTTGGCTCTGGGCGTGATGGCGTGCGGCAACGCCGTCGACGTGACCGCGGACACCGAAGGTGGCAGCAGCAGCAGCTCGTCGGGCGACGTCGCCACGACGGCAGGCGCCGCGACGACCGACGCTTCGACGACCGGCGCACCCACCACCGAGACCACGACCGCGGGCGAAGCCACGACCGCACCGCCGACGACCGACGGCGACAGCACGAGCGGCGACGACGACGGCGGCTTCATCATGCCGGAGACCGGTGCCGACGGCGGCGGCGAGCCGGGTCCCAACGGCGCGCAGTGTGCCGGCGACATGGAGTGCGAGAGCGGCTTCTGCTACACGATCCCGACCGCGGGCGGCGTGTGCTCGGAGTGCCTCGTCGACCAGGACTGTGAAACCGGGACCTGCAGCATCGATGCGGTTGGCTACGCAATCTGCACCGACGGCGCGCAAGGCGTGCAGTGCAACACCGACGAGGGCTGCATGGGCGACCTGGTTTGCACCGAGCTCATCGACACCGGCGGCATCTTCAACGCGAGCTTCTGCTCGGAGTGCGGACCCTCGGCGCCGTGTGCCGGCGGCCAGTTTTGCGTTCCCGAGTACGACCTGGCGAACTTCGCCGGCTCATTCGTCTGCGCCGACGCCGGCGCCGTCGAGAACGGCCAAGGCTGCCCGCTCGAGGGCGGAAACGGCGTGGGCGAGGCGTGCGCCTCGGGCTTCTGCGGCGTGGCCAGCCTGATGGGCTTTGCCGAGCTCGGCGTCTGTGGCGAGTGCATCGGAGACGAGGACTGCCTCGAACCCGGCCAGAGCTGCGTCGGCCCCGAGCTGGGCATGGGCGGTCTCGTCCCCGCCGTCTGCGAGTGAGCGGACGCGCCCGGCAGCCCTGCCGCAGGGCTGCTATGGTGCGCGCGCCATGACGAAAGTCGCGCTCGTTCTGTGTCTCGCCCTGCCCCTCGCCGCCTGTGACGGCGACAAGAAGGCTGCGCCCGCGGGCGACGCCAAGGCGGCCGACGCCAAGACTCCCACGCCGAAGACCGGCCCTGTCGACGCGAAGGCCGCCCCGGCAAACCCGCACGGCGGCAACCCGCACGGCGGCGCTGCCCCGGCCGGTACCCCCCACGGCGGCGCTGCTCCGGCCGGGGGTCCGCACGCCGGCATGAAAGGCGCGCAGCCGGCCGGTGCCAAGCCTGGCCCGGCTCGCGACGTGACGCCCTCGGGCGACGTGGTCGCCGAGACGCTCGCCGAGTTCACGGTGTCCGTGCCCAAGGAGTGGGAGAAGGGCAAGCCCAGCGGCATGATGCGCATGGCCCAGTGGGTGGTGCCCGGTCCCGGCGGCGACGCCGAGCTGGTGGTGTTCCGCTTCAAGGGCGGTGCCGGTGGCGTCGACGCCAACATGACGCGCTGGAAGGGCCAGTTCACGCCGCCCGAAGGCAAGACTGCCGACGACATCGCGAAGCAGGGCCGCAAGGCCGTGGGTGCGCTGACGATGCACACGCTCGACGCGACCGGTCACTACACCGCCGCAATGGTCCCCGGCCAAGACGCCAAGCACGACAGCCCCGATCACCGCATGCTCGCGGTCATCGTCGAGGGCTCGGGCGACCCGCTGTTCTTCAAGGCGACCGGCCCCGCGAAGACGCTCGACGTCTGGGCCGACGCCTGGAACACGATGCTCGAGACGATCAAAGCCGAGGGCAAGTAGCCCCTACCCGCGGTCTGCCGCGGTGAACGAGCGCGCGGTCTCGCGGAACCATCGGTTCGCGGACGCGCGCTCGAACCGTTCGTGCCAGGTGAGAAACGAGGGGACCGCGGGGACCTGCAGCGGTAGCGGAGCCGTACAGACGCCGGCTGCCTCCCGAATCGACTCGGCGAGCGAGGTCGGCACCGTTGCGAACAGGTCACTCTGCGCGACGACGAACGGCACCGCCAAGAAGGAGCGGACCTGGACCGCGCAGTGTCGCGTCTTGCCCTGCTCCGCGAGCGCCGCGTCGATGAACGTCCCGGGTGTTCCTTGGGGACACACGACGGCATGCGAGGCCCGCAGGTACTTTGCGAGCGTCAGACGGCCTCGAAGCAGCGGATGTCCCGGGCGCGCAAGGACCGTGAAGCCGTCTTCGTTGAGCTTCGCGCGACGCAGCCCCGGCATGTCCGGCGCATAGGGACCGATCAAGAACTGCACCGTCCCCGCTTCGAGCCGCGCGCCGACGTCGGGCGTCGGGGGCACCACCCGGACGCGAACCGACGGCGCCTCGCGAGCGCACAGCTCAAGAATCCCCGGCAGCGCGACGAACTCGAACAAGTCGGGCGCGGCCACGATGAACTCCATCGCGTCGGTCGCGGGGTCGAACGGCGCCTCACCGAGCACGACGTCGGCGAGCTGGTCGAGTGTCGCCCGCAGCGGCGCCCGCATGGCCAGCGCTTTTGCGGTGGGCTTGAGGCCTCGCGCCGCCTGCACGAACAGCGGGTCATCGAGGGCGTCTCGAAGTCGACGCAGGCGCTGCGACACCGCGGGCTGCGTGACGCCGAGCACCGTCGCAGCCCCCGTCACGCTGCCCGCGTCGAGCAAGGCATCCAGCGCGACGAGCAGGTTGAGGTCGAGTCCGTGAAGCCGTTCCACCGATCATGACGATATCTTATGGATTCAATAACGAACATTACCTGGGATTAATCGACCCATCACGCAGGCTTTGGGCATGTTGGCACCGCTGCTCAGCCTCGCCCTCGCCGGCGCGGCCCCGCCCTCACCGCCTCCTGCGTCCGCGCATGCGGCCACCGCTGCGGCCACGCTCGGCAACAACGGGTACGGCCTGCGTCTGGGCTATCGAGGCCGAACCCGACGCGGCTTCTCCGGCGGTCTCGAACTCGAGTCCGTCTATCTACCCGAGGCGTTTCTCGGCGGCTTCGCGGTGCCCAACGACGTGCGCCTCGCCGTGCGGGCTCCGCTTCAGCTCCCGGTGCTGCGCGCGGACGACTTCGAGATGGCGGTGACGCTCGCGCCGGGCCTGCGATGGACCCGCGCGCTGGAGACCGCCGAGCCCTACACGGAGTCTCTGGCGGTCACCGCCGACGTCGGCGTGTTCGCGTACCTGCACCGCCCGACGTTCTCGTGGATGGCCGGCATCGACAGCCCGTTCTCCATCCAGCTCGATCCGATTCAGGATCTCGACCTGATCGGCACGCTGCTCGCGACCGGCCCCATCGTCCCGATCAACGACCGCTTGCACTGGTACGCCACGCTCGAAGGCGGGGGGGTGTTCGGGTCGAACGGGGACGCGGGCAAGTTCCTCATCCGCGGCACCACGGGCATCCGCGCCTTCTTTGGACCTCGCCGCGCCGGGTGGCGCGCTTTTTACTGATCGGAGTCGACCGATGCTCTCCCTGGTTCTCACCACCACCCTGTCCTTGGCCGGGCCGCACGCCGAACCGCCCCGCCGCGCCACAGGCGGGTTCGTCGACCTCGGCTGGCGTGCGTACGGACTCGGCGGTCACCTCAGCCACGGGCCTGCGTTTTCCGCCGGCGCCATCGTCGGGACGTACTTCGAGATCGGCATTGCCGGCATCGCACGACCCGGCCCGATCAACCCCCGCACCTTTCGCGTCGACCTGCCCGAGGGGCAGACCTATCGCGGCAAGCAATCGCTGCAGCTGCGCAGCGACGGCTCGGCCATCGGACTGCACCTGGGGTTTCGCATGCCTTTGCGCAAGGCGCCGATCGAGATCGAGGTCCCGGTGATGCTCGGCTACGGTGGCTTCGGCTTCTATCTGTTCGGCGACGACCGCGACACGCCTGACGGCCGACGCGTCAGCGAGTGGGAAGACGAACTGCTCGACGGTCGCGACGCGGATGCCAACAACCTCGTCCTCGACGCCGGCCTGCGCGTTGCCTGGACCCCCGTACGGGCCCGATTCCTCCAGCCGTATGTCGGTGCGCACTACACCGCGGTGCTCGGGTACGACACCGCCGTCCTGACGAGCTACAGCGGCTTCTCGGGCTCGCTCGGCCTCCGCTTCGGCCTGTTCCCAAAGCGTTGAACGCAGCTCACCACACGTACGCGACGATGCCCTCGTCCGCGTACGCGCCCGCAGTGGCGTTTTGATGCTCGGTGAGGCTGGTCGTGAACAGGTGGTCGCCGTTGTTGCCGTTGAAGGAGCGATACAGCGGTGTGCTGCCGGGCAGCTCGGTGGTGGAGACGTAGCCCATCAGGCCCTCGACGGTGGTCCCCTCGCACGTGCTGCTCGTCGTGTAGAAGTGCAGTCCGCTGCCCTTGAGGCACCGATACCAGCCCGTCAGCCCCGGGTGAGAGCCCACGTAGATGTCGTAGTAGTTCTGGAACTCGACCCCGTAGCCGCAGCACTGCGCTTCATTCAGGTCGGTCGTATAGAAGTGCTCGCCGGTGGCCGACGAATACGAGCGGTGCACCGAGACGCGGCAGTTCGCGACCCCCTCGTCGAGCGCGCCGTTGCAGTTCTGATCGGCCGCGTCGCAGACTTCGGCTTGCGGTTGGGGCGCATCACAGCCGCCCCATGCCGCGCCCGCGCAGGTCTCGAACCCCTCGCCGCAGGCGGTGCTGCAGGGGCGCTGCAGGTCTTCGTCCGTGGCGCCGTCGCAGTCGTCGTCGATGCCGTTGCACGACTCGATGCCGGCCTCGGGCGGAATGCACTGCTGCGGAACGCCCCCCAGACACGCGGGGACCGTCGTCAAGCACGCGCCCTGGCCACAGGTGAGGTCTCCGAAGCCCTCGTCGACCATGCCGTCGAGGTTGTCGTCGACCCCGTTGCACAGCTCCCCCTGGGGGTTGGGCCCGGTCGTCTCCGGCTCACCGGTCCCCGTCTGTGGGTCTCCGATCTCCCCGAACTCGCCCGCACCATCGCCCGCCGTGGTGTCGTCGTCGCCGGCGGCCGACGTGGACCCCGCCGTTGCCGTGGCCGTGGCGCTCGACCCGAGCGAGAGGCCTCCAGGCCCAGAATCGGCGCCCTTGCCCGCACCGCACCCCGCCGCCAGGGTCATGCCGACGGCCAGCCCCACACCCCTGCTCATCACGGGGCGATCGTACCACGAGCGCTCAGGGCACCACGTCGAGCTCGAACGCGCGCCAGGCCGACCCACCGCGCGCGTCGGTGAGTACCACCCACCCGTGGACACGTTCGGCGTCCGAGGGCGCGGTGAACGTCGCGCTGGCGACCCGCGCGGGTGCCTGCAGCGTGACGGCGCCTCGGTCGAGCGTGCCGTCGGTGACGAACCATTGCACACGAACCCACTCGACCTCGCCCACCAGCTGTCCCGCCGAGGCATCGTAGCGGACGAACGGTTCGGCGGCGCCTTCGGACAGCGTCACGTCAATGGAGACCGAAGCGCCTGCGGAGACCGTGGCCTGCGCGTCGACCGGTTCTGCGTCGACGGTGAGACGTGCGACCGCCGGGTTCGCGTTCGCCACGTAGCGGTCGTTGAACGCGTCGAAGATCGCCCGCGTCACGCCGGGCAGGTCGCATCGCACCCGCACCGCGCCGAAACCTTCCGCGTCGGCCACGGATGCCTGCACGGGCACGAAGTAGCCGCCGCTTGGGTCGGGGTCGGCGGGGCGCTGTGCCGGTGCGTCGCCTTCGGCCGGGGGTGGATTCGGACCGAACCGCGCGCACGCGTCCGAGAGCACCGTCATCGAGGCCGCGGTGGGCTCGAGTCCGCCGCCCTGCAGGCAGACCGACGAAACCCCCGTGCGCTCCTCGGCCGTGCGCGGTCGCGTGCAGACCTGCCACGCGGGTGCGCCGCTGACCGTGCCATCGGGGTCGGCGACCAGTGCGGTCAGGGCGACGACCTCGTTCGGTCGGGCTTCGGGCGGCTGCGCGACGATGGCCAGCACGCGAGCTTCGTCGACCCGCCACGGCGCGTCCTCGAACGAAGGCACGCAGGCGGCCAGCAGCAGCGGCAGCAGCATCGGGCGCTTCATGTCCGCACCTCCACGCCCAGCATCGGCAGGATCGGCAGGCCCCGCACCCGTCCGCGCGCGCCGTAGTCGACGCTGTAGAAGAACTCTGAGGCGTTGGCGCGATTGGTCGCGTTCTGCACGTCGAGCCACGTCGACACGGAGCCCCAGCCCGCCGTGTACGTGTAGCCCGCGCGCGCCGACAGCTCGAAGAACAGCGGCAGCGCGATCGCGTTGTGCTCCCCGAAGATCGGGTCCCAGCCGCCGGCCCGCACGTTGGGCACCGCCGCGATGACGTCGGTCCGCGGAAAGCCCGACGTGAGGGCTGCCCGCGCGCCCAGCTCGAAGCCTCGCGGATGCGTCCACGAGCCTAGCGCCTGCACGAGGTGCGTTTGGTCGAAGTCGAAGCGGCGCCACGCGTCCGCGCCGGGGTCTCGACGCTGGCTGCGGCTCCACGCATAGACCATCTGGACCGAGAGTCGATCCACCGGCCACGCCCGCGCGACGACCTGTCCACCAAAGCGTCGGCCGTCCATGTCCGCTTGCAGCAGGCCCGCCGCGGGCGGCGTGGGATCGTCGGTGCGGCCCGCTCGGCCTTCGCTGCGCATGAAGAAGCCCGTCGCGCCGATCTCGATCGCTTCGATGGGCCGGCCGGTGACGCCGGCGACCGCGTGCGTCGCCACGGCCGGCGCGAGACGGGGGTTGCCGAACACCGGCGAGAGGTCGGCCGGGTCGGGCGCCTGCGCGTACCGTCCCCCGGCCGCAAAGATCGACAGCGCCTGGGTCGGGGACCAGCGCACGTGGCCGCGCGGCTGCACGAGCACGTCGACCTCGGCGTAGCCCACCTCCGGATCGACGGGGCGCACCGGCAGAATGCGGTCCCCCGCCCGCAGCGTCGGCTCAAGGCGTACGCCCGGCTCGATCAGCCAGCGGTCGTCCGCCCACGTGAATGGAAGCGCAGCATGGGCCGCGACCGAGCCCTGCACCGCACCCCAGCGGTCCTCGCCCACGCGGTCCCCCGGCGGCTGTCCGAAGGCCACGATGTCGCCCTCGCGCGCGGGCAGGGTCAGCGCCCCCTCGCGACGCAGCGCGCCGGCCACGAGCTCGGCGTCCACGCCCCAGCGCAGCGAAACGACCGGATGCAGGCGACGCGTCTGCTGCAGCCGAAGGCCGCCGCGCCACAGGTCCTGCTCGGCCCCCACGTCGACGTCGCCGAAGTCCTGACGGAGCCGGTCCCGATCGACCCCGAACCAGCCTGCAACCTCGGCCGTGGACCCGTCGTCGGCGGTCCACCCCAGCCGGGCGCCGAGGCGGTGAAAGCCGGCAAAGCGGCGCTCTTCGAACGCGACGTCCTCGGTGCGGGCGGGCAGCGCTCGGTCGACGCGGTCCTCGACCCCGAGACCGAGCACGGTGAGCTGCAGGTCGGGGCGCAGGTCGACTTCGGCCCGCGCCTGGTAGTCCCAGCTTCGCGGCAGCGGCACCACGGCGCGCGTGGACGCGGGCGCGATGCGGCCGAAGGTGTCGGTGAGCAGGCCGCGTCGAGCCGAAAGCGCCAGGTGGCCGCGCTCGCCCGCGAAGGTGTCCACGCCCACGCCTGCGTCGATGGGGTCGACCCGCCCGTAGGCCCCGACGCGACGGTCACGGTCGGGCTTGCCGGCGGTGTGCACGACGACGAGGCCTCCGAGCGCGCGACCGTAGGCAGGCCCGAACCCGCCCGGCGTGACCGCAACGCGTTCCACCCTCGGCGTCGGCAGGATCGAACGCCCCCCGCCGAGATGAAACAGGCGCGGCACGAGAATCCAGTCGACCTGGCGCCGCGAGTCCTCGGGCGCAGCGCCCCACAGCACCAGTTCCCCGGTGCCCAGCGCGGGGCGCCCCACCCCACCGAGCACCTGCGCGGCCTTGATCGCGTCGCCCTGCACGCCCGCGACCCGCTCGCCCTCCTCGGCGCTCAGCTCGGTTTGCGCCGGCTCCACGCGGACGCGGATCATCGACACCGTCTCGACCTCGTCGATGCCGTCCTCGAGCGGGGGCGGCACCGGTTCGAAGTCGTAGACGAACTCAATCTCGACCGCGATCGGGGTGCCGCCTTCGCGCGCCGGCTCGAAGCGAAGGTCGCGAGCAGCCGCCCGCGCGGCCTCGTCGAAGGCTGGGCCACCCGATTCGACGACGGAGACCTCCGTCACCGCGCCGGTTTCGTCGATGACGACGCCCAGCCGGACCTGCGCTTCGGCCTGCGGTTCGACGCCTTCGGGACGCGTCGCGGCGGAGTCCTCGACCAGCACCGGCGGCGTCACGGGAGCGGGCTCCGCCGCCGCCGGTTCGGGCGTCGGTGCAGCGAGCAACGTCAGGGCAAGGGTGGCGGCGGCGCTCACGTCATCCTCCCCAGGTGAAGTTCCAGGCTTTGGTGTAGGTCGAGCGCACCGGCTTGCCGCACGCGGTCGCGGGCTCGAAGCGCCACTGTGCGAACGCGTCCTTGGCCGGGCCTTCCACCGCCGTACCGGGCGACTCGACGACGGCGACCTTCGAGACGCGGCCCGCCTTGTCGACGCTCGCCCGGAGCACGAGTCGACCCGTGATGCCCGAGCTGCGGTGCTTGGAGGTGTAGCGCGGCTTGACCTTCTCGGTCGGCTTCGGCTTGCCCGGGCTCTCGCGGCACTGCGACGTCGAGCCCTTGCGCGCTGTCCCTTTGCCGCCGCGCATCGTCACGTCGAGCTTGCGCGGACCCGAAGGTGCGCCACCGCCGGGCGGTCCGGCGCCGGAGGAGCCTGCGGCGGGGCCCGCGGGCAGTGGTCCCGGGGCAGCCGACGGTTCGGCCGACGCAGGCGCGGGCTCCGGCGCGGGTGCGGGTTCCGGTGCGGGTTCGGGCTTCGGCTTCGGGGTGGGCTTCGGTCTCGGGGGAGGCTCGGGTGTGGGCTCCGGCTCCGAACTGGGTTCGGGTTCAGGCGCGGGCTCCGGATCCGGCTCGGGTTCCGGCGCGGGCTCCGGCTCCACGGGCATGTCGCTCGGCAGATCGATCAGCTCGATCGTCCGGACCTCGAGGTCTTCGAGGGGGTCCTTCGGAACGTCGACACCCGCCAGCCCCGCCAGCGCCGCCGCATGGACCACCAGCGTCCCGATGCCCGCCCAAAGCTTCACGGCACCTCGAACTCTACGAC
>JBCCQM010000199.1:0-14961 GCA_039024335.1 Myxococcota bacterium | reverse complement strand
GACCACGGGACGAAGCCCGAGTCTCCGTAGGGGCCGTCGGCGCTTCTGAGGTACTCGATCGAGCCCGGACCGTCGGTTCGGAAGAGCGTTTCAGGCCTGTCCTTGCCGGGGTTGAGGAAGGGTCCGACGCCGTCGCGGCCGTAGAGGATGGCGTCGAAGATCCACTGCGGGTTGCGCTGATGCGCCTTGGAGGCCTCGTCGAGGCGGCTCGCGTCGAGGCTGTGCTCGAAGGCGAACTCCTCGCAGGAGTAGATGCCGCCGTTCGATTCCCACCCGGCGACCTTGGCGGCGCGGGCGGCGACGTCGGCAGCCGAGAGGGCTCCGACCAGGTCCGTGCGACTCGACTCTCGATATGCGGCGTCGGGGTGTAGCGGCACGGTCACCCCGTCGGCGCGAACGTTCCCGATGCGCGTCACGGCTTGGCCGTTGGCGACGAGGGTCTGGGGCTCGAGGACGGGCCCGATGTTCGGGGATGCCTCGGCGAGGTATTGCGCTTCGGCGGCCCCGAGCACGTCGGCGCAGACCCAGCCGGGGTCGTCTCCGTGCTTGCGAAACGACTCACGCCCGCACCAGCTTTCGTGCCACGCGAGGTCCAGGCACTGCTCTTCGGTCGGGTGCATGCACAGGGCGTCGCCCCCGCGGCCGAGAAACTCATCGGCGACCAGGTCGAGGTCGGCGCCGGGTGCCGGCAGCATGGGGCCGGCCTCGGTCTCGATCAGTCCGGGGTTTTCGGAGACCGAGAGCGCACCGCTCAGCGCCGCCGCGAGGTCGTAGGCCGCGCCCTCGTCCATGTAGCGAAGGTCGACCGACCCTGCGGTCATCGGGGTCTGTTCATCGCCGACGTCTGCGCGTGCGGGCTCGGTCGGCAAGAGCGAGGCCTCGGGGTCGAAGGGCGGCAGAACCTCTTCGTTCCGAGCCGTCCACAGCTCCCCGCCCTCGTCACGCGGGGAAAAGGGCGTACCCAGGGGGCCGTCTTCGAGGTTCAGGGCCTCCTGCGTCGGCAGGTCGCGAGGGTCGGCGCGGCGCCGCATCTCGTCGTCGAGCCAGATGCCGTGCGAGAGGTCTCCGTACAGCGCCCAGCAGTCTTCGTTGTAGTCGAAGACGAAGTCCTCGAGCAGGGCGGCCAGCTCCGGCTCGGGGTTCGTGGCAAGTTCGGCCTCAAGCTCGATCCCCTCGGGGGACGCCAGCGTGCCGGGCGTGATCGTGTCCTTCCAGTCTTCGACCGGAAGTTCGTAGTCATGCTCTGCCGCCGCAGCGCCCGTCGGGCTCGCCGAGGCAGCCACGGTGGTGGTGAGCAGGAGGAGCGCGCGGAGCTTGCCGCGTTGTCGTCGTCGCATGCCGTCGGTCAGAGCAACCGACGTGCCAGGTCACGACGCTGGTGTTCTCGCGCGTTGCGGTGCGTCCGGGGGCTGCGGTCCCATGGGACCGCGGTCGCACGCGTGTGACGCCCGGCGGCCGAGCGCCGCAGGTCAGCCCGGCGGGACGAAGTTGTTGCAGGCCTCTTCGATGACGCCGGTGGCTTCGTTGAAGATCGCGGCGAAGTCCCCGGTGATGCACCCCTGGAAGCCGTTTTCACCGAACAGCTCGGTAAAGGTCTGGATGTCGGCCGGGTTGAAGAACACGTCACCGGGTGGACACTGCGGGCTGCCGTTGATGTGGCTGAGCGTCACGACGACGATGTTCTCGGGGATGTTCTGCTTGGCCGCGAGCACGGTGTTGTACCAAGCGTTCGCGTCGCCGGTGGATCCGTCGGACTCGGGGTCGCCGGGCCCGTCCCACTCGTCGGTGATGATGACGATGACGAGCAAGGCGTCATCCCGCACGAAGCCTTCGTTGCACCCGCCGGCGCCCGCGTGGTCGCCTCGGACGGCGGCCTCCATGGCGTTCATGGGGCGCTCGATGCCGGCACCGCCGCTGCCGACCTGTGCTGCGCAGGCGAACGAGCTGCCGAGGTTGTCGAGCTGCGTCATGTAGTTGCCGCCCTCGGCGTAGGGGCCGCACAGCTGGTTGCTCGACTCGGTCCCGCCGGTCTTGGTGACGAGCCCGCCGAGCACCTGGCAGGCGGGGATGTTTCCGGCGTAGACGTCGGTCGTGGTGACGCCCACGTGGTACTCGTCCACGTCTTCGAGCGTGGCCTGGATGCCGTTGATGAAGTTCGGGAAGTTGGCGATCAGGTTCTGCTGGTCGTCGCCCATCGACCCGGAGTTGTCGATGACGAACAGGAAGTCGACCTTGGTGCAGCCTTCTTCGATCTCCATGCCCACGTCGGGCTGAATGCCGAGGTCGAACTTGGGGTCGTCGTCGCTGTCGGAAGGGTCGACGTCGGTGTCCGTGGGCGTGCTCGTGTCCGGGCTCGTCGATTGGGAGTCCGGCCCGCCGGTGTCGTCATCACCGTCGGTCGTGCTCTGGCCGGTGTCCGTGTCGGACCCAGAGAAGGACCCGACCGACGTCACCTGTTGTCCGCCCGGTCGACCCGACTCGGCAGAGGGACACCCCACGAGCGCCAGGGGTAGAGCGCCCACAATCCAACGAATCCCCGTCGTACCCACACCCCGATGATGCCACAGGTGTCCGGCGCCAGGGCCACCTCCGGACCTCGAGGACGGGTGGTACCGTCGCGTTCGATGCCAACGGAATCGCGAGTCGGTGCGGTCCTCGGGGGAGGCGCGATGCGGCACAAGCAGACCGGCGCCCCGAAGTTCCACCTGGCGCGCCTCGATCTCGACGTCGCCGACGCGTCACCCGAGGAGATCACGGTGGATTTCCTGGCGCACGGCATCACGCCGCACCCGCAGCGCACCCGCGAGGTCGTGCTGTTCGAGAAGCACGGGCCCGGCTGCTGCGTGGTCGACCTCGAGCACGCCGCGGTCACCCGCACGATCACCTGCGCGTCAGGACGGCAGTTTTACGGTCACGGCGCGTACGCGCCGGACGGGTCGTTGCTGTTTTGTACCGAGACCGACGTGTCCGACGGAAACCGCGGGTACATCACCGTGCGCGATGGGCACACGTTCGAGACGGTCGGCGACTTTCCCTCGCACGGTCTCGCGCCGCACGACTGCATGTTCGCCGCGGACGGGACGACGCTGGTGATCGCCAACGGGGGATCGCCCGCGGGTCGCGAGCACGATCTCCCCGGCGTTGCGTACGTCGACGTTCGCTCGGGCGCGCTGCTCGAGCTTGCGACCGTTCCCGACCATCAGATCAACGCGGGGCATCTCGACCTCACGGCGGCGGGAGACCTCGCGCTCGTCAGCGCGCCGCGCGATGGCTATGATCCTCAGCGCGCCCAGGGGGGCGTGACCCTCCGCCCTCAGGGCGAGCCGCTGCGCACGATGACCGAGCCCGAGCCGGTCGTGCGCGCGCTGCCGGGAGAGACGCTGAGCGTGGCGATTCACCCGGGGACGCGGGTGGCCGGCGCGACGACGCCGTTGGGCAACATCGTGACGTTCTGGAGTTTGGAGACCGGCGCCATGGTGCACTCGCTGCGCGTCCCGAACCCGCGGGGGATTGCCCTGTCGCTGCAGGGGGACGAGTTCTTGATCAACTTCGGCTCACCGCCTCGCGTCGCGCGGGTCGACGCGACGACGCTGCGGCCCGTCGACGCGCCCGGCAACCGCCGCGGCTTCTTGTCGATGGCGACCGGTTCGCACATCTATGTCGACGACGCGTCGGCGACGGCCAAGCCGTAGATGCGGCGAACCTTCGTCGCGGCTGAGCTCCACGCGAAGTCCAGCGCCATGGCGCGGCGCTGGATCGCGGACCAGCGAGGCGCGTCCGCGTAGAGCGTCAGCGCGCGGTCGAGCGCGTCGGTCAGCGCGGCCGTCGACACGGCGTCGAACGTGAAGCCGACCCCGTCGCGCGCGACGTCGGTGACGGTGTCCGCGAGGCCGCCGGTGCGCCGCACGACCGGCAGGGCGCCGTAGCGCAGCGCGTACATCTGCGTAAGCCCGCACGGCTCGAAGCGGGAGGGCACCGTAAACAGGTCGGCCCCTGCGAAGACCGTCCGCGCAAGCGCTTCGTCGTAGCCGCGAAAAAACCCGATGCGTCCGGAGTTCGCCGCGGCCGCGTGCTCGAGCGCCTGTTCGAGCGCACCGTCGCCCGAGCCCACCACCACGACGTGAGCGCCACGCTCGAGCAGGTGGGGCAGGGCGCCCAGCAGCAGGTCGACGCCTTTTTGATCGGTCAGCCGCGACACCATGCCGACCAGCGGCGTTCGGGGCTGCGGTGCCAGCGAGAAGCGGGCCTGAAGCGCGGCTTTGTTGGTCGCCCGGTCGTCGAGGCGCTGCGCGTCGTAGCCGGTGTGCAGGGAGGCGTCCGTGGCGGGGTCCCACAGAACGTCGTCGATCCCGTTCAGCACGCCGTGCAGTCGATCGGCGCGCTGGTCGAGCAGGCCGTGCAGACCCTCGCCGCCCCACTCGCCGCGAATCTCCTCGGCGTAGGTGGGGCTGACCGTCGTGATGCGGTCGGCGTAGTACAGCCCGGCCTTGAGGAATGACATCGTGCCATAGCATTCGACCCCGTCGACCGCGTAGGCAGCCCATGGCAAGCCGACCGCGGGCACGGTGTCGGGGGGAAAGCGCCCCTGAAAGCGCAGGTTGTGGATCGTCATGACGGTGCCCGGCCGTCGTCCTCCCCACCAGTTCAGGTACGCGGGTGCGAGACCGGCCTGCCAGTCGTGCGCATGCACCACGTCCGGCGCCCAGCCCAGCGCGGCGCCGGCGTTGGACAACGTTGCGGCGACGCGGCCGAGCAGCCCGAAGCGCAGCGGGTTGTCGGCGTGGTCGCGACCGCTCTCGTCGACGTAGGGGCCGCCTGCGCGGTCGAACAGGGCTGGCGCAGACAGCAGCCAAACCGGCACGGACGTGCCCGGCAGCCGGCCTTCGAGCAGCCGCGCCGGACCCGTGCCCAGTGGGTCACCCAGCTCGAACTTCACCGTCGCATCGGCGGCTTCGATACAGCCGGGGTAGGCCGGCATCAGCAGCCGAACGTCGTCTCCTGCGGCCACGAGCGCCCGTGACAGTCCTGAGGCCACATCGGCGAGTCCGCCCGTCTTCGCGAGCGGGACGGCCTCCGACGTGACTTGAAGGATGCGCATGGCCGGACGCTACCAGAGCCCCCGGGCGCGCGCGCTCAGGTGAGGGGTGAGCGAGCGCCGAGAACCACGCGAAAAAGTGACGCAGGGTTTTCTCGTTCGCCCGAGGTTCGTGGCACAAACGAACCCGATGAATGCAGGAGAGGTGCAGAACGCCGCCCGGTCGACGCTGGCCGTCGTGCTTGCTGGAGGTCGTGGGTCGCGGCTGCGCGCGCTGACCGAGAACGAAGCCAAGCCGAGCATGCCCTTCGGCGGCAAGTTCCGCGTCGTCGACTTCCCGCTGTCCAACTGCATCAACTCGGGCATCCGCAAGGTGGCCGTGGTGACCCAATACCGGGCGCACACGCTGATCCGCCACATCCAGCGGGGCTGGAACTTCCTGCGGGGGGAGCTCGGTGAGTTCGTCGAGCTGTGGCCCGCGCAGCAGCAGACCGAGGCCGGGAGCTGGTACCTCGGCACGGCGGATGCCGTCTTTCAGAACCTGCAGGTGATCCGTCAGCACGGCCCCCGGTACGTCTTGATCCTCGCGGGCGACCATGTGTACCGCCAGGACTACAGCCGCCTCATTCGGGCGCACGTCGAGTCCGGCGCGGAGGTGACGGTCTCGTGCGTGGAGGTGCCCCGCGAGGAGGCCAGCGCGTTCGGCTGCGTCGACGCCAACGAAACCGGCGAGATCGTCCGCTTCGTCGAGAAGCCCAGCGCGCCACCGTGCGTGCCGGGGCGAGAGGACCGCACGTTCGCGTCGATGGGCATCTACGTCTTCGACATCGACGTGCTGCTCGAGACACTCGAGCGCGACGCCTCCGACGCGGGCTCCTCGCACGACTTCGGCCACGACATCGTTCCGTCGCTGGTGGGCCAGCGGCGGCTGTACGCGCACTCGTTCCAGGACAGCTGCGTGCTGTCCGAAGGCGCGAGTGAGCCGTACTGGCGCGACGTCGGTACGCTCGATGCGTTCTGGGGCGCGAACATGGAACTCACCCACGTGACGCCCATGCTCGACCTCTACGATGCGCGCTGGCCGATCTGGACGTATCACGAGCAGCGACCCTGCGCGAAGTTCGTCTTCGACGATGACGACCGCCGCGGCATGGCCGTGGATGCCCTCGTCTCCGCCGGCTGCGTCGTCTCCGGAAGCTCGGTCCGCAAGTCGGTGCTGTTCACCGACACCCGGGTGAACTCGTACTCGCAGATCGAAGGCTCGCTCATCCTGCCCGACTGCGACATCGGTCGGCACGCGCGGCTGCGTAAAACGATCGTCGCGTCGGGCTGTCGCGTGCCCGAGGGGCTCGTCGTCGGGGAAGACCAAGCGGCCGACGAAGAGCGGTTCCACCGAACGCCCGGCGGTATCACGCTGGTGACGCAGTCGATGCTGCAGCGCCTGGGCTGAGCGTCTGTCGCGGCGACGGCCGTCGCGATACGCGATCCATCACGCTCGCGTCGAGCGCGTTGTATTCTGCGCGGGTTCCTGGAGTCTGTCACACAGCTGTGACGTCAATGTTGATGTCTTGTTTCGGCCCCGCAGCCCTTCCGGCGAGGCCGACGGCTACGGTCGGCGCGTCCCCGTCGACGAACGATGTCCAACGACCAAGGCTCCCCTGGTTTGATGCGGCTCCTCCCCGAAGTCATTGCTCGGGAGCGGACGTTCCTGGCCGTGCTGCTTGGTGGGTTCGTGCTCGCGGCGGCCACCTATCGCACCCCCCACATTGCCGCCTGGGTCGGCTTCGCCTTTGCGGGGTACTCGGCGATCGCCAACGACAGCATTCAGACGATCGGCACGTTCATCACGTCCAACCGCAAGACGCCATGGTGGATGCTCTGGCTGTTCACCGGGGGTATCTTCCTCGCGACCGTCGCGTACTCGTTCGTGGTGTTCGACGGCGACGTCAGCTACCAGCGGCTCGCCTCGAAGGGCTTCGAGACCGCGCCGACCGAGTTCTCGTTCTTGCAGGTTTCGGCGCCGCTGTTCTTGCTGATCCTGACGCGCTTGCGCATGCCGGTCAGCACCACGTTCTTGCTGCTGTCGAGCTTCGCCACCACCGCAGGCAGCGTGGGCAAGGTGCTCTCGAAGAGCCTCACGGGCTACGTCCTCGCGTTCACGATCGCGATCATCGTCTGGATGTTGGCCTCCAAGGCCATCTCGCGGATGCTCGAGAACGACGAGCCGCACCCCGCCTGGAAGGTCGGGCAGTGGCTCACGTCGGGCGTGCTGTGGAGCGTGTGGCTGCAGCAGGACGCGGCGAACATCGCCGTCTATCTGCCTCGCAGCCTCTCGATTGGCGAGTTCGTCGTCTTCGCCGGGGCCATCTTCTTGGGTCTGGGCCTGCTGTTCCGCATGGGCGGCGACAAGGTCCAGGAGATCGTCGACGAGAAGTCATCGGTCGTGGACGTCCGCGCCGCCACGATCATCAACCTCGTCTACGCGGTCATCCTCTACTACTTCAAGTTCGAGTCGAAGGTCCCGATGAGCACCACGTGGGTCTTCATCGGCCTGCTCGGCGGACGCGAGCTCGCGATGAGCCTGCGGGGCGCCAGCGAGCGACGCTGGACCTTCGCTGCCCGCATGATCGGCAAAGACGTGCTGTTCGCGGGCATCGGGCTGCTCGTGTCGGTCATCCTCGCGGCCGCGGTCAACGAGCCGTTCCGCGGCGAAGTGTTCCGCCTCTTCGGAGGCTGAGCCTCGCGTCCTACTCGCGGACGCGGACGCGCAGGTCGTCGCCCAGCTCGAAGAACACCCCGCGCCACTGAGCGGCGATCGTGTCCCCGCGGTCGGCCTGGCTCGTGTAGTGGGGCAGGGTGGTCTCCATGAGCTTGTAGAACTCGTTCTGCGCCATCGCCAGGTCGACCTCGAACGGCCCCTGATTGGCGAGCTTCACCAGCGCGCCCAGGCGTCGCAGCCGGCCCAGGCGGTCTGGGGCTTCGGCCCATCGCGCGGTGGAGCTTTCGATCGTGCGCTGCAGCGTGAAGTTCAGGCTGACCCGGTGCAGGTCGATCTTCAGCGCTTCAGCCTCCCGCATGAGCTCGCGGATCCGGTCGGGGTTGAGCTCCCGGGACTCGAGCTCGGAGCGGAGCATGGTGTTGAGCACGAAGTCGGCCAGCCCCTTGAGGGCCTTGGGCAGCGGGAGGTCGAGCGTGGCGAGGTAGCGAAGCAGCGCCGAGTGCTGTCGGTACAGCCGCGTGCTGACCTGCTGCGCGTCCACCGTGGCGCTGTCGACCACGATGTCCAGCACCCGCTGCTGCTCGTCGCGGAAGAGCGAGCGCATCGAGTAGCTCAGCTCGCCGAAGTGCATGTCGAGCAGGCGCAGCACCTCGGGCATGTCGGCGCTGCGAAAGGCCTCGAGCACGTCGCTGGCCATCTGGTCGTACTCCGCTTCCCCGCGGAAGGCTCGCACGCCGCCGGACATGTTGTGGTCGCCCAGGTGGACGAATCCGAAGCTGAGCTCGTCCGCTTCGCGGGTGACCTGCGAGACGACCGCCACCTTGCCGATCGCGATGCGGCTGCGGCCCAAGGCGGCCGTCTGATAGTCGACCTGGTCGACCCGGTACGCGAACACGTCTTCGCGCGGGGTGTACTGCTTGAACAGCGAGCTGACCGCGTAGTGGGCGACGAGGCGCTGCAGGTCGACCGTCATCGGGGCCGCGTGGCGCTCGTACAGCTCGCGACCGTTACCGTGCTCGGCAAGGTTCGATCGGGACTGCTCCAGTCGCTCCAGGAACGGCTGCTCCAGCGCCACGTTGGAGAGCTCCTGCGCGAGCTGGATGGCGCGCGCGGCGTAGCGAATGATCTGCGTCGTCTCGATGCCCGAGACGTCGTCGAAGAACCAGCCGCAGCTGGTGTACATGAGCATCGCCTGTCGCTGCATCTCGAGCAGTCGCAGGGCCTCGGTTCGCTGAGGGTCGCTGAGCTTACCGGCGCCGTGTCGGTCGAAGAACGTCGCGACGGCGTCGTCGGAGCGCGCGAGGATGATGTCGATGTAGGCGTTGCGCGCCGCCCAGGGCTCCTTGAGCAGGCCCTTGGTCTTGCTCTCGTACAGCTCGGCGAGTCGCTCTGCGAGCCAGTCGAGGCTCTCCCGCAGCGGCCGGCGCCACGCCTGATTCCAGCCCGGGTTCGAGCCCGTGCAGCAGCCGCAGTCGCTTCGCCAGCGCTCGATGCCGTGTACGCAGCTCCACGAGGTGCGCTCGACGATCTTCACCTCGTGCTCGGGTGGGTGCCGGGCCAAGAAGGCGCCGTAGTTGATCAGCTCGACGTTGGGATCCCGCTCGAAGCGACGCAGCGCGTAGGCCAGCGCCATGTCGCCGTGCTTGTGGTGGTGACCATACGTCTCGCCGTCGGTGGCGATGTGAACCAGCTGATGCGGGAGGTCGTCGGCACCGAACGCCCCCATGAGGCGATCGGCGAAGCGGTCGCCGCTGTCGAGCAGGTGTTCGAACGCAACGGCCTGCGAGACCGGGCCGTCGTAGAAGAACAAGGTGATCGAGCGTCCCGAAGGCAGCTCGCACCGGTACGGAATGCGCGGGTCGACGCGGGCCCCTTGCACATCCTGCCACGGCACGGCGCCGCGCTTCCGGACGGCGCCGGCCTGGTGCGGGGCGAGCAGCGTGTAGCTGATGCCCTCCTCGGCGAGCGCCTCGAGCGTGTCGGTGTCGACGGCGGTCTCGGGCAGCCAGATGCCGTCGGGCGCGTGCCCAAAGCGGTGCTCGTAGTCGCGGATGCCCCACTTGACCTGCGTGCGGCGGTCTCGGGGGCTGCACAGGGGCAAGATCGAGTGGTTGTAGGCCTGGGCCAACGCGGAGCTGTGGCCCTCGTAGCGGGCTCGGCTGGCTTCCTCGGCGGCGAGAATCGCCGCGTATGCGTTGGGCGTCTCTCGTTCCATCCACGCGAGCAGCGTGGGGCCGAAGTTGAAGCTGATGCGCTCGTAGTTGCTGACGATGCGCTCGATGAACCCCTGCTGATCCAGGATGCGGGCCCAGGCGTTGGGGCCGTAGCACTCCGCGGTGATGCGCTCGTTCCAGTCGTGAAAGGGGTAGGCCGAGTCCTGCTGCTCGACCGTCTCCAGCCACGGGTTCTCCCGGGGTGGCTGATAGAAGTGCCCGTGAATGCAGACGTAGCGGCGCGGAGCGGACTGTGCGTTCTTCATGCGGACTCCTCGGGCGTCAGGAACAGGACCGACAGCGGGGGCAGGGTCAGGTCGACGCGGTGCGGCTGTCCATGCGCGCCCTCGTCGTGGGCGCACACGCGCCCGCCGTTGCCCGCGCCGCTCCCGCCGTACTCGTGCGCGTCGCTGTTGGCCAGCTCGCGCCACCAGCCGCCCTGCGGGACGCCGATGCCGTAGCCGTGTCGGGGCACGGGCGTGAAGTTGCAGACCACGAGGACGGGTGGGCCGTCATGGCCGAACCGCAAGAACGCGTACACGCTCGCGTCGGCGTCGGAGAAGTCGACCCAGGCGAAGCCCCCGGGGTCGCAGTCGCGCTGGTGCAGCGCGCCGTGTTCGCGGTGCAATCGGTTGAGGTCGGCCACCCAGCGGCGCACGCCTTCGTGGGCAGGGTCGTCGAGCAGGTGCCAGTCGAGGCTGGTGTCGTGGTTCCACTCCCGCTCCTGGCCGAACTCGCAGCCCATGAACAGCAGCTTCTTGCCGGGCTGTCCGTACATGTATCCGTACAGCGCGCGCAGGTTGGCGAACTTCTGCCAGCGATCGCCAGGCATCCGCCCGAGGATGGAGCCTTTGCCGTGGACGACCTCGTCGTGCGACAGCGGCAGCACGAAGTTTTCGCCGAACGCGTAGAGCATGCGGAAGGTCAGCGCGTGCTGATGGTGGCGGCGGAACAGCGGGTCACGCGAGAAGTAGTCCAGGGTGTCGTGCATCCACCCCATGTCCCACTTGTAGCCGAAGCCGAGCCCGCCCACGTACGTTGGGCGCGAGACCATCGGCCACGAGGTCGACTCTTCGGCGATCGTCTGGACGCCGGGGCATGCGGTGTAGACCGTCTCGTTGATCTGCCGCAGCACGTCGATGGCGCCCAGGTTCTCGCGGCCGCCGTGTCGGTTGGGGATCCACTGGCCGTCTTCGCGGCTGTAGTCGAGGTAGAGCATCGAGGCCACCGCATCGACGCGCAGGCCGTCGGCGTGGAAGGCCTCGCACCAGTAGCGGGCGCTGCTCTGTAGGAACGAGCGGACTTCGTGGCGCTCGTAGTTGAAGATCGCGGACTTCCAGTCCGGATGAAATCCCTGCTTGGGGTCGGCGTGTTCGAACAGGTGGGTGCCGTCGAACTCGGCGAGGGCGTGGGCGTCGGTGGGGAAGTGCGAGGGCACCCAGTCCAGCAGAACGCCGATGCCCGCCTGGTGCAGCGCGTCGACCAGCGCCTTGAAGTCGCTCGGAGACCCGTGGCGCGCCGTCGGGGCGAAGTAGCCGGTCGTTTGGTACCCCCACGATCCGTAGAAGGGGTGCTCCATCACCGGCAGCAGCTCGACGTGGGTGAACCCCATCGCGGTGACGTACTCGACCAGCGCCGGCGCGAGCTCGCGGTAGCTGAGCATGCGGTTGCCGTCTTCGGGCACGCGTCGCCACGAGCCCAGGTGGACTTCGTAGACCGACATCGGCTGGTCGAGGCCGGCGGTGGCTTCGCGCTTCGACATCCACGCGTCGTCGCGCCAGTCGTGGTGACCGTGCGCGACGATGGAGGCGGTGCGCGGCGGCTCTTCTGCCGCGCGGGCAAACGGGTCGGCGCGGTCGCTGCCGCCCGCGTCGGAGGCGACGTGCAGCTTGTAAAGGTCGCCGGGGCCAACGCCGATGACGAATCCCTCCCAGATGCCCGAGCTGCCGCGAGCGCGCAGCGGGGCACCGCCGCGGTCCCAGAGGTTGAAGTCCCCGATCACCGAGACGTAGGTCGCCGAGGGAGCCCACACGGCGAAGGAGGTGCCGCGTAGTCCCCCGTGCTCCATCGGGTGCGCGCCGAGCTTCTCTTCGATGCGCGCGTGCGTGCCCTCGTTGAACAGGTAGAGGTCGTCGTCGCTGAGGCGCGTGACGTCGTGGCGCACCTCGCCGCGACGGGCTGCCTCCGCGCGGGCGTGGGTGAGGGCGCGGAGCGGACCCACGACCGCCTCGTCTGCGGTCCAGGTCTCCAGCGACATCTGGGCCCGGTTCTGCCAGTTGGCGTGTTCGCGGTAGGTGCCCGGGACGTTTTGGGCGTGGGTCTCACCCCACAGGTCTTCCAGGCCGACGAGCACCAGCCGCGCCTCGCTGCGGCCGAGGTGACGCAGGAGCGCGCGCATGGCCGCAGGCGCCTCGACGGGCTGGGGCAGGGGCTCTTTGCGACCCAGGTACGTCGCGAGGCAGTCGGCTTGGTGCGCACGCTCGCCCTGCATGTGTTGGCGCTGATGCTCGTCGACGAAGCCAAGCTCCTGCTGCGTGTGCAGGTCGGCGCCGGTCCAGTACGCCGAGAACGGCGGCATGTCGTGCGTGTTGAGCGAGGCGATGTCCCCCGGAAGCGCGGGCGGCAGCGCGGCGTTGGGGTCGCGGCGTGCCTGGTACTGCACGACGTGCATGCCGGCCACGCCGTGGGTTTGCATCGAGTGCTGGACCTCGTCGGGGACGGTGCCGAGGTTCTCGCCGATCAGCACCGTCTGGTTGCGATGCGACTCGAGCGACAGCAGGGCGTAGAGCTCCTGCGCCGGGTAGCGCAGGTACATGCCGTCGGAGGCGGGCGCGTGCGACGGGATCACGAACAGGCGGTGCAGCCCCATGACGTGGTCGATCCGCAGCACGCCCGCGTACCGGAGGTGGTTTTGGATGACCGCGATGAGGTAGCGGTAGTGGTCTTCGCGTTGTCGCTGAGGGTGGGGCGGAGGGAAGGCCCAGTTTTGTCCGCCGGCAAAGAGGGCGTCCGGCGGGGCGCCCGTCGACAGGCCACCGATGAACGCGTCGGGGTGCATCCAGGTGTCGAAGCCATCGCCATGCACGCCGACGGGCAGGTCGAGGTACAGCCCCGACCCCTGCGCGCGCGCGCTGGTCGAGAGCGCCTGCAGCTGCTCGTGCGCCGCGAACTGCACGTACGCGTGATAGCGATACTGCGCCGCGTCGTAGGCGGACGCCGGGGCGCTGCCGCGGCGCAGCGTCTGCGGCCACACGTGCCAGGACTCGCCTCGCGTGGCCCCGATCGCGCGGAACTTCGCGTACATGTCGATCTCCGGACGCGCGGCCAAGAACGCCTCGAGGGCCGCCGTCCGCGGGCCGCCCGCAAAGGCTGCCTCCGCCATGGGCTCGAGCGCGCGGCGCTTGAGCGCCATCGCGGCCTTGTGATCCACGCGCGTCGCGTCGCGCAGCGCGGCACGGGTACGCTTCGCGTCGGCATCGGTGAACCGCGCGGCCGCCGTCCCCCCGTACTCGGGCAGCGACTCCACGTCGAGGTGCAGCTCGTTCCACGCGAGGCGGCTGATGGGCGCGTAGGGGCTGGGCTCGCACGGGTCGTCGAGGAAGGTGGCCAGCAGCGGAAGGGTGCCCACCATCGACCCGCCCTCGCTGCCGACCCACTCGATCAGCGTGCGCAGATCGGTGAAGTCGCCCACGCCGTGATCGCGTCCGGTCCGCAGCGTGTACAGCGGCACGAACAGGCCCCAGCTGCGGCGCTCATCGGCGGGCGTGAAGACGCGGCGCGGAGACGAGATGAGCAGCGATGGCGGGACGGTCAGCCCCGGCAACGCGACGTCGAGCGAAAAGTAGCCGGCAGGAAGCGTTCCGGGCAGGCGCAGGTGCCGGGTGACGAAGCCCTGGCCACCCACCTCGGCGCCGTCGAGCACGGGCGCGTCTTCGAGGCGGCCCGAGGCATCAGCGCTGTGCTCGGGGTTGGAGGCACGCAGCTGGTAGCGACCCGTCGCGTCCGCAGGGACGTTGACCGCGAGCACGCCGTCTCCGTCCCACGCCACCGCGACCGGCGGGACCGGCTGGGCATGCGCGTGCCGGCATGCCTGCTCGAGCGCGGCATCCATGGCGGCCTCCGACTCCACCGCGACGCCGAGCGCCGCGAGGGCCTTGGCGAGCGGCTCGGGTCGGGCGAGCTGCGTGGTTCCGGCGATGTCGGTGTAGCTCAGCTGCAGCCCGTGTAGCTGCGCGAGTCGTCGAAGCTTGCTCTGCGTGTCCATGCGCGCCAGGTCCGGCGCTCACGGTTGTATCGGCTGCGTCGGCGCCCGGAAAGGCCGCGAGGCGTTCTGCGCTGCGAACCCGTGCAGCCCCGGACGCCCGCGGGCCGAAACCACGGGCCAAAGCACCACGATGGACGGCGGAGTGCCGGTCAATCCCGCAGTTCGCCGATCAGAAGCACCCACGCGGTGGTGCTGCCGTCTTGACTTCGGGCGAAACCCACCCCCAGCTCTTCGGCGCTTCCGTCGAGCAACCCGAGGCACTCGGCCGGTGAGTCGAGCCACGCCTCCACCACGGCTTCGGGGTCGAGGAAGTCGCCCGCGAGCAGCTCGAACGACGGGACGCCCGGGTACTGCGCGAGGTCTACGCGCGAGAGGGTGGTGCTGTCGTCCGTGCCCTCGTGATCGAGCGTGCCGGCGTAGGCCTGGTCGACGGCGTGGCGGCGCGAGGCGCAGCGGAGCTCGGGCGCGAGCGTGAGGTCGGGCGCCGGGTTGAGCGACCGATCTCCGCACATCCCGCCCGCAGCGCGAGCGTCGTTGATCGCTTCGATGAGCGCGTCCTCGCGGCTGCCCCAGTCGTGCGGCCAGCGGGAGGCGGCGTCGCAGGCGGGCGCATCACCGACGTCGTCCTCGCGCAGCTCGTCGATCACGCAGCCGGAGCTGCAGGCGAGGAGGCCGAATGCGACGGAGGCAACGCGAAGCGCGAGCACGCCCGCGACGCTAGCAGCCCGTG
>JBCCQM010000198.1:0-15214 GCA_039024335.1 Myxococcota bacterium | reverse complement strand
GACTGACCAAGATAACGCCGCAACACGTCTATGCGACGGTCATTTGGCACGCGCACGGTCCCGCGGACGCCGTGTGCGCCGGCGATGTAGCCGACGCTCAGACGCTGCTGCGTGTCGTCAGACATGCCCGAAGGCGGCCTACTCGATGATCTCGAGGTCGGCGCGCTTACGAAGCTTGGAGGCCGCGGCGCTCAAGATCGAGCGCATTGCCTTGACGGTGCGGCCTTGCTTGCCGATCACCTTGCCGAGGTCGTCTTTCGCGACTCGAAGCTCGAGCACGACTGTTTGTTCGCCAGCGATCTCGTCGACGTGGACTTCGTCCGGCGTGTCGACGAGGGAGCGCGCGATGAACTCGATGAGCTCTTTGAGCGAGATGGTTGAGGACATTCGATGGAGGCTCCAGCGGCAGCGTAGTGCCACGTCCCCAGGGGACGTGTCAGAGCGAGTACAGGACGGGGTGCCGCGTTCCTCTGAGCATCCCACACGAAACGGGCGTCGGCAAAACTGCAAAGTTTGCTCGACGCCCGTTCGGGGCACCCTTGCCCCCCTCGCCGTGGGCGGGTGCTAAGCCGGGTGCTCAGTGCGCGGTTGACGCTACTCTTTTTTGTCGGCGGACTCGGCGGCGTTCTTGATCAGGCGAGCGACGGTCTCGCTCGGCTGGGCGCCGGTGCCGATCCAGTACTCGACGCGCGGCATGTTCAGCTCGACGGTCGAGGGATCCGTGTTGGGGTTGTAGGTGCCGAGTTTCTCCAGGAAACGGCCATCACGCGGGGCGCGGGCGTCGGCGGCAACGATACGGTAGAAGGGGCGCTTCTTGGCGCCGCCACGAGCGAGGCGAATGCGAACGGACATCGTAGTTCGGACCTTCGGCGAGAAGGGTGCGCGAAGGTAGCGGCAGGACCCGGCCGGGTCAAGGTGGCGTGGGGACAATGTGGGCGGGCCTGGCGACAGCTGGCGTGATCAGATCTCACATCTTTGGCGTAATCGCGCCTAGAGCCGAGATCTCCGACGGTTCGCGTGCTACGCGCCGATGGCGGATGCCCGCCGATCGTGTCAAACGGCGGAGTCCATGGACCAGCGCAAGGTGTACTTCGTCTCGCTTGGGTGCCCGAAGAACCAGGTCGACACCGAGGTCATGCTCGGCGTGGTCCGAGACGGCGGACACCGCGTCGTCGACTCGGCCGAAGAAGCCGACACGCTGGTCGTGAACACCTGCGGGTTCATCGAAGCCGCCAAAGAGGAGTCGATCGAGACGATCCTCGAGCTCGCGCAGGCCAAGAAGGATAGCGACAAGAAGCTCGTGGTCGCGGGCTGTCTCTCGCAGCGCTACCCCACCGAGCTGGCCGCGGAAATGCCCGAGGTCGATCACTTCCTGGGCAGTGCCGACATGCTCGGGCTCGCGAAAGTCCTCGGCGGCGGCGGCAAGCGCCTGGGCGTGAGCGCCCTGAGCAAGCGCGCGTACATCTACGACCACACCACCCCCCGCGAACTGACCAACGTGCGCCACTCCGCGTACGTGAAGATCGCCGAGGGCTGCGACCGCCCCTGTGGCTTCTGCATCATCCCGAAGCTGCGCGGCGCCCAACGGAGCCGGGACGTGTTCTCGATCGTGCAAGAGGTCCACGGGCTCGTCGAAGCGGGCACCCGCGAGATCTGCCTCGTTGCGCAAGATCTGACGCGCTACGGCAGTGACCTCCAGACCAAGACCACGCTCGAGATGCTGCTCGACGCGTTGTGTGAGGTGCATGGACTCGAGTGGATTCGGCTGCACTACGCATACCCCTCGGCGGTGACCGACGGGCTCATCGAGCGGATCGCCGGTCAGCCTAAGATCGCCACATACCTCGACGTGCCCATGCAGCACGCCGATACCAACGTCCTCAAGAAGATGCGCCGCGGGTACACCGAGTCGGTCGTTCGCGACCTGACTCGGAAGCTGCGCGACGCGAAGACCTCCGCCGGCCAACGGCTGTGGCTGCGCACCACGATGCTCGTCGGTCACCCCGGCGAGTCGGAAGAGGCCTACCAGCGTCTCAAGGACTTCGTCGCCGAGGGTGAGCTCGACCACCTCGGCGTGTTCCCGTGGTCGCGCGAGGAAGGCACCACGTCGGCGATGCACCCCGGCCGGATCGATGAAGCCGTCGCGCAGGCGCGTGCGGCCGAGCTGATGGCGATGCAGGAAGAGATCCGCGCCGCTCGTCATGCGTCGATGATCGGCCAGCAGATCCGCGTGATGGTCGACGGCCCCAACGCCGACAGCGAGTTTCTGCTCGATGGCCGTCACGAAGGCCAAGCGCCGGAGATCGACGGCAAGGTCGTGCTCACGGACGGCACGGCAAACCGGGGCGACTTCGTCACGGCGACGATCACCCAAGCATCCGCGCACGACCTCATCGCGTCGATGGACGCCGAAGCGGCCGCGGAGGCGATCGACCGCGCCCAAGCCGAGGCCTGAGGCCCGGGGGCCACGTGTTAAGGTCGGACATGCATCGAGTGGCGTGGATGCTGGCGGGGCTGTGCGCCTGCTCGTTCGAATCAGGAGGCTTCGCGGTCGACGCCAACAGCGTCGAGACGGATGGGACGAGCTCCACCAGCGGCGATGCTCCCGACTCGACCTCGACCGTGACCGGAGGCGGCGAAACCTCGGGGACGCCCGACCCCACGGCACCCGATCCCACGACGCCCGATCCCAGCGCCGGCACGGTGACCTCCGGAGACGGCACGAGCGACGGCGACGAGAGCAGCACCGGCAACCCGCGCCCGTTCGATCCCAACGCCCCCGGTTGCCCCGACACGCTGCCCGACGAATGGGTCCTCTGCGAGGACTTCGAGGGCATCAACAACCCGAGTTCGTACTTTCCCCGGCTGTACGGCACCGGGATCGACGTCCAGGGCGACGGCTACGCGAGCGAGACCTCGCTGCGGGTCACCCACTCCCAATACAGCGATTGGGACGGCCTGCTCTCGATGCGCTTCGGCGAAGGCGGCCCCGAGCATCCCAACGTTGCGCGACCCAACGAGACGTTCGAAGAGGTCTGGGTACGCTTCATGTTCCGCACCCAGGAGAATTGGCCGGTCGCTGGCGTCGGAGACTTCTTCGACCTCGACAGCCGCGTTGCTGAGCCCGCGTGGGGCCGAGCGTTCATGGCCCGCGTATCCTCGCCCAGCTACGCGACCGAGTTTCACGCCGGCGTCTTCAGCTGCTTGTTCCCGGGCTCGTTTCCCTGCAACGAACATAACGAGTGGAATCACCTTCAGCCGCGCGGCAGCGATGCCGGTGACGCCCCGATCTTCGCGGCCGCCAACTCCGAATCGTGGCACTGCGTCGTCGTCCACGCGCGCGTGAACACGCCCGGAGAGGCCGACGGCGTCCTCGAGACGCTGCTGGACGACGAACCGGACGCCGGACTCTACGACCTCGACTACCGCGGCGACTACGGCCAGTACGGGTTCAACGCGATTACGCTGCCGACGTACTTCAACGGCGACACGAGCCAAGAGCGGCGCCGCTACTTCGACGATTTCATCGTCGCAACGGTCCCGCTCGAGTGCACCGGGCGAGCGGCTACTTCACGCCGATGATGTAGACGAGCCAGCTGTCCTGGTTCTCTTCATCTTCGGTCGCGACGAAGTCGCCCGTACCGTCGCCGTCGTCGTCGGTGCGCTCCCAGTAGACCTTCGTATCGACGAAGCCCGCCTCGAGGAGCAGCTCCCGAAGCTCGGGGATGCTCCACAAGCGCCAGTCGTACGTGAACGCCTTCTTGATCTTGCTTCCGTCCGGAAAGCGGAAGTGGATATGGCACAGGGTGTGGTGGTTGATCGGGTTGAACTTCGCCTGCTCCCACACGTACGTGAAGCCGTCGAGCTCGCGCTCCTCTTCCACCTCGATGATGCCTTCGAAGCCGCCGTACAGCTCCGTGATGAAGATGCCCTGGGCGGCCACCTTCTCTCGCGCGACCTTGAAGTACTCGAGCAGCTCCGCGCGGGTCTTGAAGACGCCGTAGCTGAAGTTCAGCGCGCAGACGATGTCCTGCTGACCGCCGAGTCCGTCCAGAACGTTGCCCTCGACCAGCTCGACGCGCTCCTGCGCGGCAGCGCTGAGCTTGGCGAGGTTGTGCTCGCGGCCCCACGCAAGCGTGGGCGCGTGCAGATCCACGCCGTAGGCGGTGCGACTTCGCTTACTCGCGGCCCACGTGCAGCTGAGGTAGCCAGTGCCGCAAAAGTCCTCGCGCATCGACTTCGGCGCGTGACCGCGAAGCTCGCGAAAGACGGTGTCGAAGAACTCGACGTCAGCTTCGGGGGCCTGGACCGACTGTTGGTAGAGGTCGTGCCGGTCGACGCGGTCGGCGATGGACTTCTTCTTGGGCTTCGCGCGCCCCTTGCCCTTGCTCTTGCCTTTTCCCTTGTTCTTGGCCATCAGCGCTCCGCGATTAGGTAGGTCCACCAGCTCTCCTGGTTCTCGATCCGCTTGGGCTCGAAGAACTCGCCGGTTTGGTTGCCCTTCTTGTCCGTCTTCTCCCACATTCGGTGGGTCTTGGAGAAGCCGGACTCTTCGAGGACGTCACAAAGCTCGGGCATGGTCCACAGCCGCCAGTCGTACTCGAACGCGGGGGCGAGCTTGGAGCCATCCTCGAAGTAGAAGCTGATCGAACACCGCATCTCGTGCGTGAGCGGGTCGAAGAAGTGCTGCTTCCAGCGGTAGACGAACTCGCCCAGGTTGTGACGGTTCTCGTCCGGCCCCATCGTCTCGCTGCCGCCGAGCACGTCCATGATGAACAGCCCGTCTTTCTTGAGCGACTTACGAACGGCCTTGAAGTAGGCGAGCAGCTGCTTACGCTGCTTGAGGCAGCAGTAGCTGAAGTTCAGCGCGCAGGCGAGGTCGGACTTCGGGCCCTTGCCGTCGAGCACGTTGGCCTCGTACAGCGTGATGCGCTTCGCGTCCGCGGAGGACAGGTTCCCCAGGTTGTGCTCGATGCCCCAGTCCAACGTGGGCCGGTCGAGATCGACGCCCACCGCCGTACGCTTCTTGCTGCCCTTGATCCACTCCGTGGCGAGCGTCGCCGTTCCACAGAAGTCTTCGCGCAGAGACACTGCGGCCTTCTTGCGGACCTTGCGATAGAGCTCGCCCAGCGTCGCCGCGTCGGTCTTTGGATCTTGAACCGCGCGCTCATACAGCGCGTGACGGTCGGCGACCTCGGCTTGCGTAGGCTTGGCGCGCTTGGACTTGCGGCTCTTCTTGGCGGAACCGTCGACGTTGATTGGCATCATGCTCTCGCGAGCCTCGGTTTGTGCCTGAAGAACGCGCCGAGGGGAAGGGCGAGAGTCGCTCAGCCGCCCAAATAGCGGGTTAGGCCGTTGTACGCCTCGGTGAGGCGGCGAGTGACCTCGGTGGCGGCCTTGTACTTCTCTGGATCGCTCGCGTGGCGGTCGGGGTGGTATTGCAGAAGCAGCTTCCGGTAGGCCTTTCGCACCGTACGAAGGTCGGCGTTCTGATCCACCTCGAGGGTCCGATACCACCGCTTGCGATCAGCGACCGGGTCCGAGGGCGGGTCCCCGCGGACGCCCGCGCGCTGCCTTGCGTTCTCGTAGGCCCGCTCCCAGGCGACCTCGGCCGCGTCCTTGAACCGGCGCGCCTGACGACCGGCTTTGGCGCCGACCGTGCCGTTCTCGCGGTTCTTCTTGTTCTCTTCGAGCTCGGCCTCGACCTCCGCCTCGATCTCGTCGCGGCTGTCGCTGTTGATCAGGTCGCGCAGCGCGTCCGAGCTGAACGCGTCGCGAAAGTCGGTGACGTTGGCCTTGGCCAGGTCGATGAGGCGCTTTCCGATGCTCACGGCGAAACTCTCTCGAAGGGGTTAGAGGTCGCTCCCGTCGTCGACGGGAAGGTCGCCGTCTTCGATGATCTCGACGTCGACGGCGCGGAGGTTGACCAGCGTCTGCGCGGCTTCGTCGTCCTCCCCAACGCGCGTGGTCGAACGCCGCTCGAGCACGGCCTCGCGGACCTGCCGAGGCTGGGTCGCAGACGCGTCGAGTTCGTCATCGGTGGGCGTGACGATCGGCGGACCTGAATCACGCGGGCGATTGCGACGAATGACGTCGTTGATCCGCAGCAGCATCTCGGGGTCGAGTCGCGTGAACTCGAACCCCATGCCGCGCGGGTCGACCTGATGCCGCACGACGCGGCCACCGCCCTCGACCACGACCGGGTCCTCGAGCAGCACCGTGAAGCGCAGATTGACCTCGACGCCCAGGGGCATCAGCTGTTCGGTTTGGACGAAGACCCCGTGCTCCGAGAGGTTCGCGACGTACGTGGGCGCACCGTCGCGGCCGCCGAACTCGAAGTTCACGTCGACCCGTTCGGCCCGCCGCCGTTCGTCGGGGGTCTCGCCCATGCGGAGAGTCTAGCAGCCGTTCACGCGTCCGCTGACGCGCCTTCAGCGGTTTCTGCGCGCTTGCTGTCCTTTTTGCCGCCGCGCGGTCCCTTGCCCGGGACCTTGCCCTTCACCTCGAACTGCTCGACGTGGAAGTTCTTTCGAGAGTGAATCTCGATGGCTCGGTGGACGCGCTTGACCGTGTCGTCGACCGCCATCGCCTCGGCGCCGCGCATCAGGTCGGCCACCTCGGGGTTGGCGTAGACCGCGATGTTCTCCCCCTGAATATGGGCCGCATCACGCCGAATCTGACGGAGGATCTCGTAGGCGACCGTCGAGGGCGACTTCGTGTAGCCCTTGCCGTTGCAGTGCTTGCACGTGGCGGTGAGCATGCGACCCAGGCTCTCCCGAGTCCGCTTGCGGCTCATCTCGACCAGGCCCATCTCCGAGATCTTGGTGATGTGGGCCTTGGCGCGGTCCTTGCGGAGCGCGTCCTGCAGCTTGCGGTAGACCTTCCGGCGGTTGGACTCCTTGTCCATGTCGATGAAGTCGATGATGATCAGACCGCCCACGTTGCGCAGGCGAAGCTGATCGGCGACCTCTTCGGCGGCCTCGAGGTTGGTCTGCGTGATCGTCTCCTCGAGCGTGCGCCCCTTGGAGCCGACGAACTTGCCGGTGTTCACGTCGACCGCGGTGAGCGCTTCCCCCTGGTCGAAGATCAGCGACCCGCCGCTTTTGAGGCCGACCTTGCGCTCGAGCGCGCGGTCGATCTCGAGTTCGATGCCGTAGCCGTCGAAGATCGGCTCCCCGCGGGCGTAAAGCTCGATCTTGTCGGCGTAGTCGGGCATGAACGCCTCGACGAACCGCTTGATGCGGTCGTGCTGGACGCGGTCGTCACAGATGACGCGGTCGAGCTCGGGCGAGAGGTTGTCCCGGACGACCCGCAGCACGAGGTCGAGGTCACGGTACAGAGCGACCGGGGCCCGGTGGATGCGCTCGTTGGCCTTGATGTTGGCCCACAAGCGCAGGAGGTAGTCCATGTCGCCGCGCACCTGGCCGTTGGTGGAGTTCTCGGCGACCGTGCGCACGATGAAGCCCGCGCCCTTGGGACGCATCTGGTCGACCAGCTTGCGCAGGCGACGACGGTCGCGCTCCTTGGCGATGCGGCGCGAGATGCCGATGTGGCTGACCGTCGGCATGAAGACGACGTTGCGGCCGGGCAGCGACACGTACGAGGTGATGCGCGCGCCCTTGTTGGAGATGGGGTCCTTGACGACCTGAACGAGGATCTCCTGCCCGGGCTTCACCAGGCTCGCGATGGGATCGGGCTTGCCCGAGCGTCGCGGGACGGAGGCGCCGTCGCGGCTGACCTTGAGCTTTTCGTCGCCGTCGCCCGAGGACTTCTTGGCGATGTCGCCCGCGTACAAGAAGGCTGCCTTCTCTTCGCCGATGTCGACGAAGGCGGCCTGCATGCCGGGGAGCACCCGGAGCACCCGACCCTTGTAGACGTTACCGACCGTGCCGCGGGCGCGTTCGCGCTCGACGTACAGCTCGGACAGGATTCCATTTTCGATGAGAGCGACCCGCTTTTCGGGGCCGTCGGCGTTCACGACGATGACGGATTGAGCCATGGAGAGTTGGGATGGAAATCGGTGGGGGCGGCCGCTGGCGCTGGGGTCGGGGCTGCATGCCCGCGGTGGACCGGGCCGGGTGCGCGAGGCTCGATGCGAGGGGGTCTCGCCGGCCAAGCGCGTGCCGCGCAGCGCGCACCCTAGCACGGTTGGTGGGGCCGGGGACAAGCCCCCCGCGCCAGGGCGCACACGCGCCGACAGGGCTGCGTTCCCGATCGATTCCGCAAACCGCGCGCCCGTCAGCGCGCGCGTGTGGCCGCTCGACCGAGGATCAGTTCACGACGCCGCCGGGGACCGAGCGCCCTTGCATGATGTACGGACCCGCTCCGCCGTTGTCTCGATGGATGTATTCGGACCGCTGGGTCTTCGAGGCGGGTCGACGGAACGGGGCGCAGCCCAAGTGATACGGCGAGGCAACGCCGGCCTCGGTCGCGGCGGCGTCCCGCTGCGCACGACCGATCTTTCGCCGCAGCGCCAGCGACGGGACCTGACCATGCTCGTCATGCAGTTCGAGGTAGGCATCGAGGAGGACCTGCGTCTCCTCGGCCAGCGCTACGTCGCGGGCGGTACTTGCGACGCAGGTCTGCGCACGCGCGAGCTCGAGGACGAGCTTCTGCCCGGACGCGTCGAGCAGCGCATCGGTCGGGCGCGTCATGACCACGTGCTGGAGCGTGCGCGCCCACTGGTACTGCGCGCGCACGACATGCTGCTGCCGCGGCGTCAGCTCGGGCGGCGTAGGCGGAGCCGCGTGGCATCCGGCGAGGGTGAACGCGGCGACGATCATCCAACGGAGGGTTCGCATCAACCTCGCCATGACCGCCCACGAGCGGATCTATGAGGCTGGGCCGAAAAAAATCACCAGGTCTCTCGCGGGCCCGTGCACAGGCCTTCGAGGCGCCCAAGAACGGGGCTGCTCGGGCGTGTGCCTGCCAGCGCGCGGGCGCGACGGCGCGCGTCCTCGTCGCGGCCGACGGCGCACAGGCTCTCCACCCACAGCGCTACACGTAGGTCCGGCTGAGCCGGCTTGGGAAAGCGTCGCTCGTGCGCTTCGAGCTTGGCGATCGCCGTCCGGGCGTCGCCGCTGCGAACCGCGAGCTTGGCCTCGCGCAGCAGGCGGGTGTCGGCCGCGAGGTCGAGCGCCGGCTCCGCGGGGGCAGCCGTCGTGGCAGGCTTGGCATCGGAGCGCGAGCCCGAGCGACGCCGAGGAGCCGTGCGTACCGTGGAGGGTGACGGCGCTGATTCGGCCGACGGCTCCACGACGAGCGTGGGCGCGAGCGGTTGCGGAGCAGGCGTCTGCGACTCGGGCGTCTTCGCGGCGGCGGGGGAGACCGGCGCCATCGCGGTCGCCAGCGCTGGCCTTGCAACCACCGCGTTGTCCGCCGTGGCCGCCACCCCGACCACGGCGGCTCCAACGAGCAGTCCGACGACGCCGAGCACCGCACCGACCGGCACCGCGGCAGCCGCCGGCGCAGCGAGCCACGGCTGAAGCAGCATCCAGCCCCGCGCGCTCGCGGCCGGACGCGTCTCGCGAGCCTCCCCACCGACCGACGCTTCGAACCGCTGCCGCAGGATGCGGACCCGCGAGTAGACCGTGGGCAGCTTTCGCCCCAGCGTCGCCGCCAGCTCCGGACCCGTCAGCCCGTCGACTTCGGACAGCACGAACAGCTCGCGGTCCTCGGGCGTAAGCCCGTCGAGGAACCGCTGCAGCGTCGCCTTCGCACCCACCGTGGACTCGAGGTCGGCGCGGACCGGCGCCACGTCGGCGGCCGATCGATGCCGGACGTCGCGGCGGCCCTCGGTGCGTCGGTAGCTGCTCGCGACGCGACGACCGATGCTGTACAGCCACGCCCGCGGGCGCCGCCCGTCGAACGCGTCGAGCCGCCGATACGCGACCACGAACGTGTCGTGGACCGCATCCTCCACCAGCATCGGTGCAACGCCGTGACGACGCACCGTCGCCCAGACGAAGCCGTAGTGCTGGCGGTAAAGGGTTTTGAACGACTGCATCAGCCCGTATGGACGCCATGGCCGGCGAGCGCCGAATCCATGAGGGGCCCTAGAAAAAATACAGCTCCAGGCCGACGAGGCCTCGAATCGAGCCCACGGTGGACTCGAACGTACTTTCATCGTCGACCTGAACGATCGCGCTGAACGACGGTCCGGCGGCCTCGATGCCGATGACGGCACCGATCCGGTCCCAGCGATGGACGGCACTGCCGCGCACCAAAGGGGCAAACCAGCCGCCCACGAGCGTGCGCCGACCGTCGACGCGCCCCACCCGCGCGATCGTCGCACCGGCCTCTCCACCCAGGCACACGGGGAACGCCCAGCGCTTCACCTGCGGCACCCCGCACGCACGGACCGTGCCGGCCGCGACCTGGATGACCGCGGGCCCGAACGCACCGGGGACGCCGCGTGGAGCGATCCACAGCAGCTCACTCGCGAACCGGACCCGTCGCAGCGAATAGGCGAGCCCCGCGGAGGCTCGAAGGGACACGCCGGGCACGGCACCAAACTCCGGACCAACGGCCAACGAGGCATGTAGAGGCCGACGCTTCGGCGGGGTCGTCTCCCGTTTCGCAGGGGGGGTCGTGACGACGACCGCGACCTCGGCCGGGGGCGGAGTCGAGGGTGGTGGAGGAGGCTCCTCGTCGTCCGGAGGTTCCGGCGGCTTCGACCGCGCGGGCTCGTCGAGCGTGGGCTCGAGCGCGACCGCGAACAACATCGCAACCGCCTCCCCAAGCTCATCGCAGCGAGCAGCGCGAAGCTTGCGAACGTCGGTGTAGCCACCCATCCGCGTGACGAGCTCGAGCCGCCACGCCCCCGCCTCGTCCGCGGTGATCAACGCGTCGGCCTCCATCAAGCCCTGCCCTTCGGGCGAGGTGCTCAGCAGCGCCTCGTAGCGGGCGATGATCTCCTCACCCGAAGGACAGCCTTCGGGGGCGCGCCACGTCAGCTCGATCTCCGCCGGGGGTACGGGCGGAGACAGCGGAGTCGGAGCAAGCGCGAGCACGAGGCCGAGCACGGTCCATCATGGTACGGGCGCCCACTCGCGCGGCCAGCCTGAACCGGCAAAGCGGCGTTCACGCTGGCCCGTCGCCCGGCAACGATGATATGGCAAGGGCCGTGGAAATCCGCCCTTCGGTCAGCTCGTACGCCTTCGACAACGCTCAGTTTTCCGCACTTCGAGACAAGGTCGGCAGCGGAGTCCTCGACCCCAAGGCGAACCGGCTCTCCCATGCGCCCGCGCCTCTGACCGAAGCGCCGACCGACCTACGGCCCAACGCCGACAACGCCGATGAGCTTCGCGGCCGGCTCACGCCCAAAGGAGAAGCCGCGATCAAGGCGGGCAAGGTCGCGATCTTGGTGCTCAACGGCGGCATGGCGACGCGCTTCGGCGGCGGGGCCAAAGGGATCGTCCCCGTCGTCCCTGGGCACGCCGCGGTCAGCTTTCTCGCGATCAAGCTCGCCGAGATCAAGCAGCGCGCGGCGGCGCTGGGAGGCTCGATCCCTGTCGTGCTGATGCACAGCTTCGCGACGCAGGAGCCCAGCCAAAATCACCTCGCCGAGATCGGCTGGGGCGGCATCGAAGAACGCGACCGCAACAGCTTTGCGCAGTCGATCATGCCCCGCGTGCTTCCGGACGGCACGCCGCTGCAGGACCTGCCCGAAGCCGCCGACCTGCCGCCAACCTCGCTGTACAGCGCGCCTGGCCACGGCGACACGCTCGGGCGCCTTCGCCAAAGTGGCGTGCTCTCGCGGCTGATGGCCCGCGGCGTCGAGCATATTCTGGTGTCCAACGTCGACAACGTCGGCGCTTCGCTCGACCCGTTCGTTCTCGGCGCCCACATGGAGCACGCCGAGAAGGGCGCAGGAATTTCGGTCGAGGTGGTGCGCCGGGTCGACGGTGACGCGGGCGGCTGCATCGCGCAGCTGGACAACGGTCGCCCCGCCATCGTCGAAGGGTTCCGCCTGCCCGAAGGCACGGACCTCGCCGACTACCCGCACTTCAATACGAACACGCTGTGGCTCGCCGCCTCGGCCGTCGACGTGGACATCCCGCTGACGTGGTTCGCCGTCCGCAAGAAAATCGACTGGCCCGAGGGCGGCCGACCGCTGACCGACGGCAAGCTCGAGGTCGTGCAGTTCGAGCGGCTCATCGGGCAAGGCACGGAGTTCATCCAGAGCGCCTACCTCGACGTCGACCGAGACCGTCGCTTCTTGCCGATCAAGACGCGCGACGATCTGGCCAAGGCGGCCGGCGACATGGAGCGCTTCGCCAAAGAAGCCGGCCTTTTGTAGCTACTCCGCCGCAACGGCGCTCTTCGTCCACGCGAACGGCTGGAAGGGAGCGTCGACCGGGGTCTGCACGATGTGGTTCGTGTAGTTGGACATGACCTTCTGCGCGAGCCCCAGCACGACCTCGAGGATGTTCTGGCGGTTGAACCCCGCGTCGAGGAAAGCCTGCACCTGGTCGGGCTTCACCTCGCCGCGTTGACGGGTCACGGCCAGCGTGAAGGTGCGGAGCGCCTCGAGTCGGTCCGACGGAAGCGGCGTCTCGTTGCGCAGCGCTTCGGTGATCGCGTCGTCCACCTTCATCTGCTTGGCGATGGCCGAGTGCGCCGGGACGCAGTAGTGGCAGCCATGCTCGACGTTGATCGTCTGCCACACGACGGTGAGTTCGTCGGTGTTGAAGCTCGACGCCGAGAACAGGTCGCCGATGGTCTTGTAGGCCTCGAGGAGCCCGGGCGCGCCCGCCATGGCGGCGTGAAGATTCGGCACCATGCCGTACTTTTTCTTGGAGTCCTCGAGCAGGGCCTTGCTGGCTTCGGGGGCGTTGGTCTCGTCGTACAGGGGGAAGTCGCTCATCGTGCTTTTCGTTTCGTGCAACGTGGCGGACGCCAGGTCCGCCGTTCGTTCTGCGACGTAAGCTAGGCCCGCCTGCAGTGGCGAAAAGTCGAGCCCACGCAAGGCCGCCCTCGCGCGAATGCAACATTCGATCGGGTCGTGTCGTTGACCGACTCGCGTGACTCTGACGTGGGAGGACTATCGGCTTCTGCTGGCGGTTGCGCGGGGTCGTTCGGCCACCCGCGCGGCCGAGCAGCTCGGCGTCACCACCTCGACCGTCACGCGACGACTCGAGCGTCTTCGCGAAGAAACGGGCGTCGCGTTCTTCGACGGCATGGGTGGTGCTCTTCAGCCCACGCGCAGTGGCGAGGTCGCCCTGCGGGCCGCGAAGACCATGGAAGACGCGGTCCTGGAGGCCGAACGCAGCCTGCAAACCATCGATGCCCCCGTCGATGGCGTCCTGACCGTCACCACGTCGCAGACGATCTACTCGTACCTGCTCCGTCCAGGCTTGCAGCAGCTCGCGCAGGCACATCCGGGCCTGCAGCTCGACGTTCGCATCACCGACGAACTCGAGAGTCTCGCCCGAGGTGACGCCGACGTCGCCGTTCGAACGCACGCAGCCCCCAGCGACGCACTCGTGGGGCTTCGCATCGGCACGGTCGCGTACCGGGTGTACGGAGCGGAACGGTACTTTGCGCAACACGAACCGGGCACGCCGCACCGCTACGTCACGTGGACGCACCAGGGCGAGCCGGCGTGGGTGAAGCAGTATGCGCCCGATGCAGTGCGTGGACTTCGCGTCGCGACGCATCGGGGCATCATCGAGGCGGTCCTCGACGGGCACGGACTCGGCATCCTGCCCGTGTTCATCGGCACGCACGAATCCACCCTGCGGCCGCTGGAGGTCTCCGAGCCATCCTCACAGCTCGACCTTTGGGTCCTGACCCACCCGCAGCTTCGAGACAGCGCCCGCGTGAAGGCGTTCTTCGACGTCGTCGGCCGCGACCTGCGAACACGCGCCAAGGGGGGCTGAACCACAAAAAAGGGCGGGGTCTCCCCCGCCCTTCGCATCGAGCCTCAGGCTCGGACTACAGACACGCGCCAAACAGCGGGCCGACCGACACGTCCTGCTGCGAGAGCGTGTGCGAGCCGAAGAAGCCCGCGGTGTACGTGGTGTCGCTCATCGAGAACGTCGCAATGTCGGTCGCGGTGTCGTCGTTGGTCACGACGATGTCGCTTCCCGTGGGGCGATACTCGATCTCGATGGTGTAGTTGGTGTTGTCGAGCCACCCGGTTGCGAGGGCATCGTCCGTATCGACCAGCAGCTGGGACTGGGCCGTGTCGTTGGCACAGTACAGGTCTGCGCCCGTGAGGTCGTCGAAGCTGGGCGCGAAGACCCGCTTGACGATGATGCCGGCCGGGGAGTCCCCGGAGTTTGACGAGCAGCCAAAGAAGTTCTGCGCGTTCTGCTTCCAGCTGAGGATGTAGAAGTTCGACGAATCCTGGGCGCCCCAGACGTAGCCGAACCAGTCATCGTCGCTGGCCGTTGCGACGACGGCAGACCCAGTGAGGCGGACGTTCGTGAACGCCACGTCTTCACACAGGTGCAGGCCGATGTCGTTGTTGCCCTGCTCCGTCGCGATGGTTCCGCCGGCGGAGTACGTGATGGTCGCGTCGGTCGGCGGCTGAAGCCCCAGGCCCGTGTACAGGTTGCAGTTGTTCTGCAGGTTGAAGGCCTGGTTGCTCAGCACGACCACGCCGACCGCGGTCGCCGTGTTCGCACCGTCGTCCGCCGTCACCGTGTACGACGCGTACTCGGTCGGTAGAATGGTCACCGTCTGCGCCGTGGGGGCGTCGATGGTGCCGTCGTCGGGCGTCCACGCGTAGGTGTACGGCCCGCCCGTGCCGCCGCTGGCGGTCGCGGTGTAGCTGATCGCACCGCCCGCAGCATCCGCGCAGGCGTTGGGCGTGATGACCACACTCAGCGGAGGGTTGCACGCACCGCCGTCGCAGCCCGCCGAGAGACAGTCGTTGGCGTCGTCGCACGACTCGCCCGTATCGCAGGTCGCACCGCAGCTTCCGCCGCAGTCCAGCCCAGTCTCGTCACCGTTCTGCACGCCGTCGTCGCACGCCGGCGCCACGCAAGTGTCGCTGGTTCCGTCGCACACGCCCGAGACGCAGTCACCTCCGTCTTCGCACGACTCGCCATCGTCACAGGTCGCACCGCAGCTTCCGCCGCAGTCCTCGTCGGTCTCGTCGCCGTTTTGCACGCCGTCCGAGCAGGTGGGCGCCGCACAGGTGTCGGTGCCCGCGTCGCAGACCAGCGACACGCAGTCGCCACCCGCGCTGCAGTCCTCGCCCGTG
>JBCCQM010000197.1:0-15242 GCA_039024335.1 Myxococcota bacterium | reverse complement strand
GGTCGCGGCGCCCGAGACGGCGCGCCGAAGATGTCGTGCCGTGACGGCAGACTCGCGCGCAGACCCCAGTGTAGAGTCCGGCGCATGGGTGACGCCAAGCGCCGGACCTGGCTGCGCAACACCATCCTCAAGGCCAAGCAGGCGTACTACTTCGGCGATCAGGCGATCATGACCGACGCCGAGTACGACGCTCTCGAGGATGAGCTGCGCGCGCTCGATCCCAACGACGACGTGCTTGCGATGGTGGGCGCGCCCGTCCCTCCGGACGCCATCCTCACCAAGGCGCGCCACCGCATGCCGATGGGCAGCCAGAGCAAGGTGAACACCGAGGAGGAGTTCGAGACCTGGTTCACCAAGAACGGCAGCCCGATCATCCACGCCTCCCTCAAGGGTGACGGCGCCAGCGCGGCCGCGTACTACACCGACGGCAAGCTCGAGCAGGTCATCTCCCGGGGCGACGGCCTCGAGGGCGAGGACATCACCGCCAACGCGGTGAAGTTCAAGGGCTTGCCCGTGCTCGTGCAGCGACCCGACGGCACGCCGTTCTCCGGCGCGGTCCGCTTCGAGGTCATCCTCACCGTCGAGGACTGGGGCATCGCCGACCCTGAGCGCACCAAGAACCCGCGCAACCTCGGCAACGGCATCATGGGCCGCAAGAACGGCAAGGGTTCGCACCTGCTGTCGGTGTTCGCCTTCGACGTCGAAGATGCCGCCACCGACTTCACCACCGAGGCGCAGAAGATCGGCTTCCTCGAGGCGCTCGGCTTCAAACTCATGCCGAACGAGCCGTGTGCCGACCTGGCGGCATGCGTGGCCTACTACCGCCGCATCGCCGAGGGGCGAAACGACCTTCCGTTTTGGATCGACGGCATCGTGCTCAAGATCGACGACCTCGCGACGCAGGCGGCCCTGGGCGTGGTCTCGAATCGGCCCAAGGGGCAGACCGCGTGGAAGTTCGCCTCCGAAGGCGGCGAGACGAAGGTGCTCGCGTACGAGATCGGCGGCGGCCACACGGGCGTGCTCGTGCCGACCGCAAAGCTGGCTCCCGTCGAAATCGGCGGCACCACGGTCCAGAACGCGCTGCTCAACAACTGGGAAGAGGTCGCCCGGCTCGACGTCGCCGTGGGCGACACCGTCTACGTCATCAAGGCCAACGACATCATCCCCAAGGTCATCCGGGTGGTCGAACGAGCCGCGCCAGGGGAGCGGCAGACGATCGACGAACCAACGGCGTGCCCCTTCTGCGGTGGCGATGTCGGCCGCCGCACCAACACCGGAGGCGATGAAGGCGTCGCCACGTACTGCCTCAACCCCGAGTGTCCGAAGAAGTCGGGCGGCAAGATTGCGCGCTGGATCAAGGGACTCGACATCCAGGGCATTGGCGACGCGGTCCGCGAGGCGCTGATCGAGCAGCGCGACCTCGAGAACCCAGCGGGGCTCTACACGCTCCGCGACGACCCCGAGCTGCTCGCATCGCTCATCATCAACCAGGAGAAGGAGCTTCGCCTGGGCATGAAGCGCGCCACGACGATCCTCGAGGAGATCGAGAAGACGCGCACGATCGGCCTCATCCTCTTCATGGGCTCGCTGGGCATTCACGGCCTTGGCCCGAGACGCGTGGAGCTGATGCTGACGGCCGTCCCGGGCGAGCTCGATACGCTCGACGACTGGCGCAGCGACAAGCTCCGCGACGCGGAGTTTGCGGCGCGGGCGGGCGTGCCGACGCTGGGCGACCGCCTTCAAGACGGCATCGAGGCCGTGGCTGACGTCATCGACGCGCTGCTGAACAACGGCGTCGTGGTGGAAGCGGTCGACTCGGCCGCGCTCATCGCAGCCGCCGAGGCCGCCGCCGCGGAGCGCAAAGGCAAGGTCGCCATCACCGGCAAGCTGCCCAGCGGCAAGAAGAAGAACGACTACAAGGAGCCGCTCGAGGCCGCGGGGTTCGAGCTCGTCGACAGCGTGACTCGGGACCTGTCCTATCTCGTGCTCGCCGACCCCACCTCCACCAGCGGCAAGGCGAAGAAGGCCCGCAGCTACAACGTCCAGCTCATCACCGAAGACGAGCTGCTCGCCATGCTCGAGGAGGCGTAGCCAGGTTCAGCCCGGCTCGGGCCACGGCGAGTCCCGCACGACGACGACCTCGGCGCGGCACTGGGCTTCGTCGCGGAACATGAGGGTGGGAGGATCGCCCGCGGGGTCCTGGAAACCGCCGTATCGCCGCAGCAGCTGGCGGAGGAACGGGAGCTCGGGATGATCGGGGCCCCGAGGGGGACACGCGTCGGGGCACCGCGATCCGCTCGCGCTCACGCCAAGCATCCGGCCATCGTCTGCGACGACGCGAAGGCTGTCGCACGATGGGCACAGCCGATATCCGCCGCCGTCGCAAGGCATGGACTTTGGAGAGTCGCACTCGACGACGGGAAGACCCCGCGGCGCTTCAAATCGGGCAACGGTTCTACTGACACTCGATAGGGTGCTCCAGATCCTGGGCGGCTCGCCGAAGCCGTAGCCGCTGTGTTCGACCCACCGCTCCCCATCCCAACGCTCTTCGCCTCCGCCGTTGCCGAATCTCACTTCGTGACCGATCGAACCTGACTCGAACGAGCGCAGACGCTCCCCGTTCTCGGTCGTCTCTCGGAAGCCGAACCGAGCCCATAGCAACACGTCGACCTCGACCTCGGCCTGTTCCTCGGGCCGCTCGATGATCGCCAGCTCGCACGGCGACCCGCTGACCGACAACCACACCTCGCGGCTCTCTCCAGGCGGCACCCAGTCGAGCAGCGCCGGAGCCAAACTTCCGATCGTCCAGCCATCGAGCGCTTCGCCAAGCACCGCGTGCGCCCGCTCGAACTGCGCCTGAACGTCCGGGGGATAGCCGGACCACCGCGTCGGTTCGGGCTCCTCCGGCTCGAGCGGCCCAGGCCAGCGTGGCGTCTCGACGCGCGGCGCCGGCAGAACGGGAACGACGTCGGCCGGCTTGCACGAAGCGACCAGCACTACAGATGTGGTCGTGACGAGCCAGCGCTTCAAGATGCGCAAGCATACGCCAGCATTGCCGATGGCGTGTGGCCTCGCAGAGGCTAGATGTCCGTGCCGAGCACGATCAGCTCTCGGATGAAGTGGCCGCGGATGCGAATCAGGCTTTGATGGCGGACGCGTGCGCGGCTGTGGATGTTCTCTCCGCCGGGACGGTTCACGTCGCCGTCGAGGGTCTCGTCGCCGAAGATGTACTCGCGGGTCTCCGTGCTGCCATCGAGCATGGCGGCCGCATCGGCATCTTGATCGGTGACGACCGGCGCCGTCTTGGCCGGCGGCTCTTTTGCGAGCGCCAGCGAGGGCGCGGCGAGGGTGGTGGCAACGGCGAGGGTGGGGAGAATCTTGGGCATGGGCTCGTCGGGGGGTTCGACTGCTACCTTGGCCACCGGCACCACGTTCCGTGCCGGTCCGAGCACGTTCATCGTCGGTTCGTCCTGCACCACGGCGGGGACCGCAACCGGTGGTGCGGGACGAGGCCCCAGCGCCATCGCCGGGACGACCAGCATCGACGCGAACGCGGTCGACAACGACGCCGCGGTCGCGCGCCCGCCCAGCTGCAAACCGAAGATCGCGGAGAGTCGCGCGGCACCCGAGCGGTGCTGCGCCACGGCCTCGTCGAACCGGCGACGAGCCGCCCGCATCCGCGCATAGACGGTGTTGAGATTCACGTCGAGCCGCGCCGCGATCTCCGGACCCGAGCGCCCTTCGAGCTCGGCCAGCACGAAGACGGCGCATTTGTCCTCGTCGAGAGAGCCCAAGAACGCGTCCATCATCCGGCGTGCCTCGGACGCTGCGGCGGCGTCCTCGGGACCCGGTGGCATCGAAGGCTCGACGGTGGCCACGGCGGCATGCAGCCGATGGCGGCGTCGCGCGCTTCGACGATGCGTGGACGCAACGCCCCGGGCGATGCCCCACAGCCAGCTGGCGACCGATCGCTGCGGATCGTACTCGGCGAAGCGGCGCGCCAAGACCAAGAACACCTCCTGCGAGGCGTCCTCGAGCGCCGAAGACTCCACGCCCAGCTTCGCCAGCGCACCTTGCACCATGCCGGTGTAGTTGCGGATGACGTCGTCGAGCTGTGGGGCAGTCGCGCGCGCACGCATCGACGAGGACGTTGGCCGGATGAAGGCAGAGTCGTGAACCGTCACGTACGCTGTTGTACGGACGGCCCAGCGCCTGGGTTCCCGGCTGCTCAGGGGGAAAACGTCGGGTCGTTCGTCAGGATGAACTCGGCGACCCCCGCCCGCGCCTCGAAGTAGTTCGACTCGCGGTTGCGAAGCGTGATCTCGTGGATCCCAGGGCTGAGGTCGAGCAGGACCAGCTCGGTCTGGTCACAGGTCGTGCCCGTGGGGAACTCGACCGGCTGCCACGAGAAACCCGCGGGGGCCCCCAATGTGTCACATCCATAGAACCAGTCTCCGCTTTGGCCCGGCGCCTCGACCTCGAACGAGTCGGGGTCGCAGCAGTTGTTCACGCCGGGCACGTCGTCGCGCACGCGGGCGAACATTCGGTACAGCGAGGGGCACTCGACCTCGAACGTGAACCGGATCGCCCCCGCGTTCAGAGAGTCGGAGTAGGCGTAGTCGACGTCGAGATGCGTCCCAAGCATCATCGGCTCGAACAGCTCGGCGTCATCGACCGTGCGCGAGAGGACCACGGCATCGCTACAGTCCACCGGGCGCTCGTCCTCGCCACTGCTCGACGCCGGCTCGCCGCTCTCGGCCGAATCGTCCGTGGTCGTCGTGACCGGACCGGGCCCCGTGCTGCCTTCTGGATTCGTGGTCGCCGGTGCAGTCGTTCCGTCAGGCAGCGCGGTCGTGCCCGGTTCGGGGCCCGTCATGCCGGGGTCTTCGCCGGACGTGCCGGTGGAGCTTTCGCCGCTCGTCGACCCCCCCGGCTCCGGGGCCGCCTCGGTGACGCCGGTGGCCCCGACCTCACTTCCCGTTTCAAACGAGCACCCCAGCGCCAGCGCCACGAGCGCACACCCCAACCGCCACACGTCTCCACAATCGGCCACAGAGACCCAGCTCCGCAAGCGTTTCCGTCCGGTTGCCCCAAGAAATGAATCATGCTTCACTTCTTGTCGGACGATGGTGTATCGAGCCACACCAAAGACGCGAGCCCGCAAGGAGGCGCAGCGAGCGAGCCTGCTCGAGGCCGCGCGCGCGTTGCTGGCCGAGGGCGGATTCGCGGCTGCGTCGATCCAGGGGGTCGCGGCGCGGGCCGACGTCGCGACCGGCACCGTCTATCGGCACTTTCCGTCCAAGGCCGACCTCTTCGTCGAGGTGTTCTCCAGCGCGTCCGCCCACGAGGTGCAAGTGATGGCGGAGGCCGCAGCGATTGACGCCCCCGCATGCGAGCAGCTGCGCGCCGGTGTGCACACCTGGGCCTCGCGGGCGCTGCAGGGTCGCACGCTCGCGTACGCGTTGATCGCCGAGCCCGTCATGCCCGAAGTCGAGGCCGCACGCCTTCGCTTCCGGCGTGCGTACGTCGACGTGCTTCAGACCATCCTGCAGCGAGGCTGCGATCGCGGCGAGTTCTCGCTGCCCGACGTCTCGGTTGCCGCCGCGGCCATCGTCGGTGCGCTCGCCGAAGCCCTCGTCGGCCCGCTGTCTCTCGCTGACAATGCGCCCGAGACCCGCCGCGCAGCCGTCGTCGAAGCCCTCACCCACTTCTGTCTGCAAGCCGTCACCCCTTCGAGGTCGCCATGAATCCGCACGCTCCCATCACAACGCTGCCCACCCACGACGTCACCAATCAGGTGCCGGAGCTTCCCGCGTTCGATCTCTTCGCGGGCGACCTTCCGATGCAGGAGGCCACCGCCCGCGAGGGGGCGGGCTGGGCCGCGGAACGACTCCACGCGCTGGGCACCGAGCTGGGCACCCCGGAGTCCTTCCACCTCGGGCACCTCGCCAACAAGCATGCTCCCGAGCTGCACACCTTCGACCGCTTCGGGCATCGCATCGACGAGGTCGAGTTTCACCCTGCGTACCACCAGCTAATGGACATGGCCGCGCGGCACCAAATGCCCACGCTGCCGTGGACTCAGCGCAAGCCAGGTGCGCACGTCGCCCGCACTGCGATGATGCTGCTCTTCACGCAGGTCGAAGCCGGCGTCCTTTGCCCCGTCAGCATGACGTACGCCGTCATGCCCGCGCTGATGCGTCAACCCGACGTGGCCGAAGTCTGGGCGCCTCGCCTCCTCAAGGGGGCGTACGACGGTCGTCTTCTGCCTGCGGACCAGAAGACGGGCGTCACGTTCGGCATGGCCATGACCGAGAAGCAGGGCGGCTCGGACGTGCGGGCCAACACTACGACCGCACGCCCGATCGACGGCGGTGGCCCCGGGCAGGCGTACCTGCTGACGGGACACAAGTGGTTCTGCTCCGCGCCCATGTCGGACGCCTTCTTGACGCTTGCCCACACCGAGCGCGGGTTGACCTGCTTCTTGGTGCCGCGCTTTCGCCCCGACGGCACGCGCAACAACCTGTTCATTCAGCGGCTCAAGAACAAGCTCGGCAACCGCAGCAACGCCAGCAGCGAGATCGAGTACGCGAACACCTGGGCCCAGATGATCGGCGACGAAGGCCGCGGGGTGCGAACGATCCTCGACATGGTTCACCACACCCGTCTCGACGCGGGCGCAACCCCGGTGGGCATGATGCGGCAGGCCCTGACGCGGGCGCTGCACCACGTCACCCATCGCAAGGCGTTCGGAAAGCTGCTGATCGACCAGCCGCTGATGCGTACCGTGCTCGCCGACGTCGCGCTCGACGTAGAGGGCTGCATGGCGATGTCGTTCCGCGTCGCGCGCTCGTTCGACGAAGGCCCCGGCGACGAGACGGCGGCGCGCTTTGGCCGGCTCGCGACGGCGGTCAACAAATACTGGACCAACAAGCGCTGCCCGCAGCTCGTCTACGAGTGCCTCGAGAGCCACGGCGGCGCCGGCTACATCGAAGAATCCGTCATGCCCCGAATGTTCCGCGAGTCCCCGCTGAACAGCATCTGGGAGGGCTCGGGCAACGTCATCTGCCTCGACGTCCTGCGAGCCATCCACCGTGACCCGGCGTGCTTCGACGTCCTCGCCGCCGAGATTGCGGCGGCGAACGACCCGGACGTGACCGCGGGGCTCGACGCGGCCAAGGCCATGCTGCGCGACCCGGCCTCGCTCGAGCCGCGCGCCCGCGTGTTCACCGAGTCGCTCGCCAAGCTGCTGCAGGCTTCGCTGCTGCGCCAGCATGCGCCCACGCCCATCGCCGACGCCTTCATCGCATCGCGGCTTCGCGGCGGCGCCGGACTGGCGTACGGCACGCTCCCCGAGGGCGTCGACGTGGACCTTCTGCTGCAGCGCGCGACGCCCTGGTAGGTGCCGCGCGCGCCGATTGGTGCGGGGTACCATGGGGGTCCGCTCCGCATGGACCTGCACAGCTACCTGCTCGCGCTCGTCGCTCCGCTGCAGCCGGGTGACGGCTTGCTGCCGGGCGTGGTGTTCACGGGCGCCGCGATCGAGCTCGGTCCGCAGCTTCGCTTCACCACCGATGCAGGTCCCGTTCACGTCGAAGTCGCACCACGAGCCAGCACGCCGCGGCATGCAGCGGCCACCGAACACCTCGCGCTGAGCTACCGCGCCGGCAGCTCCGACGCACCCGTCGACCCCAAGCTTGGGCAGGCGGTCTGCCTCGCACTCGCCGAGCGCATCACCGAGCCTGCCTCGCCCGACTTCGAGGCGGCGCCGCGCGTGCGTCACGTCGAAGTCACGCAGCTTCTCGAGCGTCGGGCCCTCGGCGCCCACAGCCACTACACGCTCAGCCCCTACGTCGGCTGTACGATCGGCTGCAGCTTCTGCTACGCGCAGACTCGGCTCGGTCCTGCCCGCGCGATGATGGGACTGCCGCAGGTGCGCTGGGGAGGCTATGTCGACGCGCGTACCAATGCGGCCGCCGTGCTCGCCGACGAGCTCGCCTCACTCCCTCCGGGGCCGATCAAGTTCTGCCCGATCGTGTCGGATCCGTACCAGCCGCTCGAACGCACGCTCCGGCTGACGCGCGCCTGCCTGGAGGCGCTGGCCCACGCGCCGGCGGGCTTCACGACGATGCTGCTGACGCGCTCGGCCCTCATCCTCGAGGACCTCGACCGCATCGCCGCGCTGCCCGGTGCAGTGGTGGGCGTCTCCCTGCCGACGGCCGACGCAGACGCCCTCGCGCACTTCGAGCCGCGGGGTGCGTCGCTGGACCAGCGGCTGTCGATCCTTCGCGCTGCTCGCCAGCGCGGGATTACCACCATGGCCGTCGTGCAGCCGATGCTTCCGGGCAGCGTCGACGCGCTCGCAGACCGGCTCGCCGAACACGTGGACTCGGTCAGCCTCGATCGGCTGCGCGGGACCAACGACGCGCAGCCGCTGTTCGATGCGCCGGAATACGCCGGCTGCGACACGCCGCAGTGGCAGGCCTCTCGCTTGCAGGCCTTGGGCGACGCCCTTGCGGCCCGCGGCGTTGCGCAGTGGCACGGCGAGCTTCCGCCGCACCTGCAGGGGGGGAGCACGGCATGAGCAGCGTCGACGTGCTTGTGATCGGTGGCGGACCGGCGGGCAGCACAGCCGCCGCTGCAGCCGCGCGGCGTGGACTCTCGGTCCTGCTGCTCGAAGCGGGCGAGCATCCCCGACCGCATGTCGGCGAGAGCCTGCTGCCCGGCATCATTCCCATCCTCGACGACATCGGCGCGCTCGAGGCCGTGCAGGCCGCCGGCTTTGCCCGCAAGACCGGCAGCACGCTCGTCGACTGGGGCCGCACGCCGCGGTGGGATCTATGGTTCGCAGACAGCGACGCCTACGACCACGCCTGGTTCGTCGAGCGTGCGCGCTTCGATGCGCTGCTGTTCGAGCACGCGGCGTCGGTGGGTGCCCAGGTCCACACGCGGGCCTCCGTCCGCGACGTGATCGATGAAGACGGACGCGTGTGCGGCGTTCGATGGCGGGCGCGTGGTGAGTCCGAACTCCGCGAGGTTCGGGCCAGCGTCGTCATCGACGCGTCCGGCCAATCCGGACTGATCTCGCGAGCACGCGCGCCCCGAGACCACATCGAAGGCCTGCAGCACCAAGCTCTGTGGGCGCACTTCGAGCAGGCCGCCGCCTTGCCCACACCGCGCGAAGGTCAAGCGTTCTTCGTCGCGCAGGCCGAGCAGTGGTTCTGGATGTTTCCGCTGTCGCAGGGCCGCGCATCGGTCGGGGTGGTCCAGCTCGACGCCGACGGCCGCCGCTCCGCCCCGCGCCCCGACTACGACGCGCTCGTCGCTGGGTGCCCCGCCCTGCAGGACGCCCTCGGCCCCGACGCTCGCCGATGCACCGACATTCGGGCCGAGCGCGACTGGAGCTATCGCTGCCGCACCCCTGCGGGTCCGGGGTGGTACGCCGTGGGCGACGCTGCGGGGTTCATCGATCCGGTCCTGTCCACCGGCGTCATGCTGGCCCTGCACAGCGGCTGGCTCGCGGCGACCTGCGCCCACGCAACCGTGCGCGGCGAGCTCGGGGACGAGGCCGCGCGCGAGCGATACCTGCACAAGCACGCCGAGATGTTCGACGACCTGCTGCGCATGGTTCGATTCTACTACCGCCAGAACGCCTTTCGAGACGACTACTTCTGGGAGAGCAAGCGCATCCTCGATCGCGACGCCCAGCGCCTGCAGCCGCAAAAGGCCTTCATCCTGCTCACCTCCGGCCTGGTCGCGAACCTTCCGCTGCAGCAGCGGATCGACGCCCGGGCCGACAAGACCGACGCGCCCACGCTGAGCGACGCCCCCGCCCAGCTCGACTTCATCGGCGTCCACCTGCGCGTCCACGACCGCGACGCGGCCCAAGCCTCGACCGAAGGCGACGTTCCGGTTCGCGGAAGCTCGCTCTTCCTGCTCGTCGAGCCCGCCGACGACAGCGCCCCCACGCTGTTCCGCACCGCGACCACGCACGTCAACGCCGTCGCACCCCGGCACGGCAACGACCCGATCTCCGTCCCGCTGCTCGCCCCGGTCATCCGGTCGTTTCACCGCCTCGTCGACGAAGCCGACACCGACGCGCCCGACCTGGCGACCTTGTGGTCGACGCTCCGGCCCGCGGTGCAGAGCTGGGCCGACGCCCTCGACCCACGCTTTTCGTTCGTTCGCGCCTTCGGCGACGGTTGAGCAAGCGCATTGGCAGCCCCCCTAACGCTACTTCACCATCGTCATCAAGCAACCCGCTACCAGCTTTGGGCGCCGAGCAGCAGGAGCAGCAGGGCCTTCTGGGCATGCAGACGGTTCTCGGCCTGGTCGAAGACCACGGACCAGCGCCCGTCCATCACCTCGTCGACGACCTCGTCGCCGCGGTGCGCCGGCAGGCAGTGCATGAAGATGGACCCGTCCTTGCCGGTTTTTTCCATGAGAGACGGGGTCACGCTGTAGGGCCGGAGGGTCTCGATGAGCCGCTTCGCTTCGGCCTCCTCGCCCATGCTGACCCAGGTATCGGTGTACACGACGTCGGCGCCTTTGACGGCGGCCGCGACGTCGGTCTCCACGCCAACCCGCGTCCCGTACTTCGACGCGTCGGCGCGCGCCTTCTCGAGCACGCCCGCGTCGGGGCGCAGCGACTCGGGACAGCCCACGACCACATCCATGCCCGCGCGCGGTCCGGCGAGCATGAGCGAGTGCGCGACGTTGTTGCCCGCGCCGAGGTAGACGAGCTTCTTGCCCTCGGTGCTGCCGAACCTCTCGCGGATGGTCTGCAGGTCCGCGAGCGCCTGGCACGGGTGGTACAGGTCGGTGAGCGCGTTGACGACCGGCACGGAGCCGTGCTCGGCGAGACCGTCGACTTGGTCCTGGCCGTAGGTGCGGATGACGATGGCGTGAACGAAGCGCGACAGCACCTTGGCGGTGTCGTGCACGGTCTCCCCCCGACCCATCTGCATGCCGGTGCCGCCCCCGCTGGTCAGCGCCAAGGGCTGCCCGCCGAGCTGATGGATGCCGACCTCGAACGAGATCCGCGTCCGCGTCGACTGCTTCGCGAAGATCATCGCGATCGACTTGCCCCGCAGCGCATCCGCGAACGCGCCGGGATCGGCTTTGACCGCGGCGGCGAGTTCGAGCACGCGGGAAGTTTCGTCGGCGTCGAGATCGAGCAGGCTGCGGAGATGGCGTGTCATCGCCACCCACTGCACCCGAAAACAGCGCCAATGGAAAGGTGAAGTTTCTCGGCTCCCACCTTCGAGAATTCAGGCATGGTGGGCCGCTCGTGGGCCGCCCGACCTGCTACCGCTGCTTTCGCCCCCAGGTGGCGTGCATCTGCTCGCTGGTGCGCGAGGTCGACAACCGGACCCGCGTCCTGATCGTGCAGCATCCCCGCGAGCGTCGGCACCCGTTCGGAACCGTCCGCATTGCGCGACTGGGGCTGCGCAACGTGGAGGTGGTCGTGGGTCATCGGCACACCGATGGGTTCGTTCGCCCACCCGCAGGCGACCTGCAGCGCGCCGCCGTCCTGTACCCGGGCCCCACCGCGACGATGCTCGGCGAAGGCGAGAACCCGCAGCTCGATACGCTCGTGGTGCTCGACGGCACCTGGCCCACGAGCCGCAAGCTTCTCCGGGTGTGCGACTGGGTCGCGGCCCTGCCGAGGGTGGCCTTCACCCCACCCCGCGCGGGCAATTACCGCATCCGCCTCGCCAAGAACCCGAAGATCCAGGTCTCCACGGTCGAGGCCATCGCGTACGCGCTCCAGCACCTCGAGCCCGACAACGCGGGCATCGAAGGCCTCATTCACGACTTCGATGCGGTCATCGACCACCAGATCTCGCTGCAGGGCGAGAACAAGCACCCGCGCATTCGCAAGTCCTCGCTGGCCAAGCACGCCGCAAAGGCTGCGTCCGAGTCGCGACCAGGGACGCATGACCCCGGCGCGGCGGATGTCCTCTAGAAGCGGACCGCGACGCCGTCGCCGGTCGGCCGGACCCGAGCGCGCGCTGGCGGGACGTCGGTCCGCCGCACGAGATGCAGCACGCCGAAGGTGACGGTGCTGAGAGCTCCGAGCGTGCCCACCACCACGGATGCGTTGCGGGCAAGGGCCGCATTCTGGCCTCGACGGCAGATCTGGGCGCTCTCCACGTCGGCGACCATCACGGAGCCCGTCGAGCCCCCTCGCGACGGACACGGCTCGATCGGCGTGCCGACCAGCGACAGCTCCTGCTGGCGCGCATCGAGGTCTTCCCGCGCGCGTCGAAACGCGACGCTGCTGATGATGCCCCCGACGAGCGCCGCACCGGTGGTTGCGCCGCTGGCAATCAAACCGACCCGCTTCCAGCGAGCGACCGGCTTGTGCCGGCCCCAGGCAAGGTTCGAGTTTGGGGGCGGCGGAGGCGGGGCCGAACGCTCGGGCTCGTCTTCGGTCACCTCGATGCCCGGCGGCGGCGGCGGACGAGACTCGACGAACGCCTCTTCCCCGTCGTCAATCGACGCCGTCGGCATCGGGTCGAAGGGAGACGGGGTGGCGTGGACCGGCTCCGCGGGTTCATCCACGGGTGCCGGTGGCTCGACCGACTCGGCCTCTCTGGCCGCGCGAGGTCGCTGAATCGGGATGGCGGACGGCTGTGCCGCGGCTGTCGTCTCGACCACAGGTGGAGACTCGTCCACGGCCGGCTCGACCTCGTCCACCGGCTCATCCGGAGCGCCAGCCTGCCCCGAAGCCTCGGGCTTCGCTTGAGCCTCGGCCTCATCCGAACGCTCGGCTTCGACCGGTTCTCCCGCGACATCACTCGGCGAAGGAACCATCGGCGGGTCCGCACCGATCGCCACTGCCAACGCGACCCCCAACATCGTCGACGCACCCACGGTTGTACAGTCCCACGAGCGCCGCCTCAGGTTCCATCGCCCCTGAAAAGCGGATACAGCACCGGCCCTGGCGGCCTGTCCTAGCGGCACGCGGTGGCGAGAACGCGCTGAAGGGACGCGGAAGCCTCCGCCATGGCCGTGGCCTCTTCGCTGCGGCCCAGAGCGCACAGCGCCTTGACTTCGGTCGAAGCACGCTCGGCTGCGAGCAGTCCGCTCGGGAACTTCGACCGGTGCTGTCGCAGCAGCCGCAGCGCGGCGGTTGCATGCCCGAGGCGAAGCTGCGTCCGCGCGGACTCGAGCAATGCGGTCTCGGCCTCGAGAGGATCGGGCGCAGGCGCGGGCTTGCGCGAGCGGGTTTTCGAGCGCGGTGCGTTCGTCGAGGGAGACGCCACAGGTTCGACGGCAGGTTCAGGCTGGGGCGCGGGCGCCTCGAAAGTGGGCGGTGCGAGGGGCGAGGCCGGGCTCGCTGGGGCCGGCGCGGTCGAACGTTCGGGGCGGGGCGCGGTGCTCACGACGGCGGCCGGCTCGGGCTCGGGCACCGCCAGCGCGACGCCGCCGAGGGCAACCGTACCCACACCCAGCGTCGCAAGCAGCGGCCCCCAAAACGCGCCGCCCTTGGCCGCAGCTGCAAGGCCACCAGTCCACGCAACCGCCATCGGCGACGCCCCACTGCCGATCTTTGCCGCAACGCCGGCCCACGCGGCGCGCTGCTGATTCGACGAAGGGCTGGGTGGAGCGGCACGGCGGGCGAGCGCGGGAAGCTCGAGCCTTGCGAGCCGCCCTTGCTCCTGCGCGTGGTGACGCTGAAGCGCCGCATCGAACCGCTTGCGAGCGAGTCGGAGCCGCGAATGCGTCGTCCGCACGTTCGCGTCCATGATCGTGGCAATCTCGGGGACGGGCACCCCCTCGAGCTCGGCGAGGACGAACACGGTGCGCTTGGTGGTGTCGAGCTCGTCGAGCAGGCGGTCGAGCAGCGCGCCGGCTTCCTGTCGTGAGACCTCCAGCTCTGGGTTCACCTCGCCTGCGCCATGCATGGCCTCGCCCGCGCGGTGCCGTCGAGCCTGCTCGCGTCGAGCGGAGCGTCGAAGCGTGGACGCGACGCGAACCGCAACCGCGTACAGCCACGTGGTCTCGGAGGCGCGCCCTTCGAATTCGTCGATGCGCCGATGCACGACGAGGAACACCTCCTGCACTGCATCGTCGAGCTCGTCCTCGGGGATGCCGCAGCGCCGCAGGACCCGTCGCACGAACGCGAAGTGGGCGCGGAACAGCACCGCCACGCGGTCGAGGTCGGGGGCGGACGCGGAGTCGAAGCTGCGGGAACCGTCAGGCACGGTGTCTAGGGTGGTCAGTGCCGCCGAACGGGCGACGCATCACGAAAACCGACACCAGCGTAGCGCATATGCCGCGCAAACGCCGCCGTCACCGAGGACGATGCAGCTGCACGCCCAGCAGGCCGCGGGGCGAAAGCCGGGCGACGTCGTGGACCGACCCCACGCCTCCAAACACGAAGCGCGGCCGGCTCAGCGCGACGCTGGCCTCGAATGCCGCCGTCACCGACACCCAGCGCGCGACCTGAACGATCGCCCCCGCTTCGAAGGCCGCCGCCGACCAAAGCGATGCGACGTCGGTCGGATTGCGGACGGCCGAGCCCCCGCCGGAGCCGAGCACCGCCCCCACGTCGAGACCGCCGCAGATCGGCACGCGCACCCGGCCATCTCGAGGCAGCACGTTCGGGCACACGCGCACCCCACCCGCTGCGAGCATGAAGCGCGCCCTGACGTCCGGGTTGCCCGGCAGCGCGATGGAGCGTGGGGTGCGGAGCTGCCCGACCAGCCGCGCGTGGATCCGCGGGACGCCGATGAACGGGGCGAGATCGATGGATGGCCCCACGCCCGGCAGGGCTCGCCCCGCAACGCCGACGGACGCACCCACCCCGAGCTCCAGCGGCCGACGTCGCCGAACCAGCGCGGGCTCAGGGTCAGGTTCGGCATTGGATTCCTGCGCAGGCTCGGGCTCAGGCTCAGGCTCACGTTCCGGCTCGAGCTCGGGCTCGGGCTCGGGCTCGGGCTCGGGCTCGGGCTCGGGCTCGGGCATGCGCGTTGCGACCTCGACCGGGTCCAACGCCACGGTGACGACGAGCGCTGCCGCTCGGGCGATCACGGCGCAGTCGGTGGCCTCCAGCGCGCGTACCTGCGTGGTCCCGTTCGTCCGCAGCGTCAGCGCCAGCGCGAACCCTGCCTCGGTCCGCGACACCGCAGCCTCGGCCCGCAGCGCGGCCTCATCCGCCGACGCCACGACCTGCACGCCCGACAGCGTCTCCACGGATTGACCCACCGCCGCGGCATCCGGGCAGCCTTCGG
>JBCCQM010000196.1:0-15329 GCA_039024335.1 Myxococcota bacterium | reverse complement strand
CGCGCATCCCTCCAAGACGGGCTTGCGCCCTTGCTCGCGGGCCTTTGGCCCGCTCCTTTGTGGTCGGAGGTCTCCTTCACGCGTCAGTTGCGTGTGCGGGCCTCCTTCGAACGTCGGGCTTTCGCCCCTGCTCGTGGGCCCAGAAGGCCCGCTCCTTCGCCGGCGTCGTACGGCCGGATTCGGCGGTTGGGGGGCGGATGGCTCTAGGGCTCGGGGCTTGGGCGGTGCGTGGGGGCGGCGGGCATGCGATTCTGGGGTCTCGTCATGGCTCGCCGTCATCTGTCGTTGTCGCGTCTGGTCTCGCTCAGCCTGTTGGGAGCGAGCGTGGTGGGCTGCGCCGAGGACAATCGGCCGCCGCGACTGGAGGCGGTCGATGACCAGGTCGCGGCGGTTGGCAGCGAGCTGGTGGTCACGCTGCGAGGCACGGATCCCGACGGCGACGATCTGGTCTACGGCTTCGCGGGCGAGCTCGATGACCTCGACGACCGCGCGACGATCGCCGAGCGGCCCGACGGGACCGCGGTGTTTCGGTTCACGCCGCTGGGCGCGGACGTAGGCACGTGGCCGCTCGACTTCACGGTCACCGACGGCTCGGCAACCGACACGGTCACGGCCAGGCTCGAGGTCCGCACGGCGCTCGATGGCACCGCGCCCGTATTCCGAGAGCCGCTGGGGTCGGGCACGACGCTCGACCTGGGGGTGACCGCATGCCTCGACCTGGCCATCGTCATCGAAGACCAAGACGACGCCGCGGTGACCATCGCAGCCGTTCCGCCGCTCATCGACGACTCCACGCTCACGCAGGACACGGGCCTGAGCGCGCAGTGGCAGTGGTGTCCCAACAAAGATCAGCTGGGGGAGGACCGCTTCCCGCTGACGCTCTCCGCCGACGACGGCGAGAACCCGCCGGTCCTCAAGAACTACCTCATCGTGCTGCGGCCCGGCGACAACCCGCAGTGCCCCGGCAAAGGTCCCACCATCGCGCACGAGCCTGAAGACCTCTCGACGGTGCTCGACCTGCAGCTCTCTGCCGAGGTGAGCGACGACCTCGGGCTCAAGGGTCCGCCGATCGTCTACTACACGCTCGAGGAGCCCAAGCTGCCGCTGGACTTCAGCGAACTCGACATCGCCCAGATGGAGCTTCAGAGCGGTGACGACCTGCTCGGCATCTGGACCGCCACCGTGCCCAACCCCGTTGCCGGGATGGCCGAAGGCGCGACGGCAGACCTGTACTACTTGATCTCCGCGGTCGACGACGACGACGCCGAAGGCGAGTGCGACCACCTCACCGACCTTCCCGACGAGGGCGTGTTCGCGATCGAGGTTCGCAACCCCGGCGGGAGCGGGGGCGCGGGCGTCTGTGAGTCGTGTAGTGCGGACGTGCAGTGCGGCGGTAGCGACGACCTGTGCGTTGCGGTGGGGGACGACACCGTCTGCTTGGAGGCCTGTGGCGGCTGTGAGGATGGCTTTGCCTGCACCGCGGTCACGTCGGTCGACGGCACCACGGCCGAGCAGTGCGTGCCCGCGCGGTGCGTCGATGAACCTCCGCCTCCGTGCGAAGACGACGCGCTCGAGGAGAACGACACCCGCGCGCAGGCCGGGCTCCAGGATCCGCTCGATCCCGGCGTGGTGGAAGACCTCGTCGCGTGCGAGGGCGACGAGGACTGGTTCCAGCTGTCAATCACCGACGCGGGAACGCTCGGCGGCCTCATCACGGCGGGGCGCGGCGACGCAGACCTCAGCCTCGGCCTGTACGACATCTCGGGGACCGAGCTACAGGTCGCGGACGAGCCGGGCAGCGACGAGGTCGTCGGAGCCTGCGTCTCCCCGGGCACGTACTACCTGCGCGTGTTCTCCACCGCGGGCGGTACCCGAGCGTACGACCTGCTCGTGGACTTCTCCGCAGAGAATTGCGCGGGCACCTGCGAAGACGACGCGGCCGAAGACGACGACACGTTCGACACGGCCAGCGCGGTGACGCTGCCGTTTAATGCGAGTGGCCGGGCGATCTGCAGCGAAGACGCGGACTTCTTTGCAGTCGACCTGTCTACGGGTGACACGCTGGTCCAAGACCTCACGTTCGTCCACGCCGACGGCGACCTCGACCTGCACTTCCATGATGTCGACGGTGCCGACCTGACGCCGTGCACGCCCGACGCGCCCGAGCTTTGCAGCCTCGATGCGGGCCAGAGCGCCACGTCGAACGAGCATGCCGAGCGGACGATCACGCAAGCGGGCTGCGACCCCTGCACGTTCTTCGTCTCCGTTCAGGGCTACGGCGGGGCGGCGAACGACTACGACATCTCGCTCGCGGTCGAGTAGCGACGCGCCGCCCGTCGGTTGGTTGCAGCAGCAACGTCGAAAAGAGTCATTTGAAGTCAGTGACTTCGGTCGCTGGCAAGTCCAGTCGCCAGGAACCGGCAACGACCGTTGTCAGTGGTCCGCGGGCCGTGCGCCGGCACACTGAAAAAATGCAGGGATTTCGCCCTCTGCATCTTCGGTGAGGTTGGCACATACATTGCCTTCCGAGGGCGGTCACGTAGGTGCGCCCCACACCCACGTTCCATCTCGACGACGTCGAGCCTGCGAGAACCGCCATGAACCTCCGCCGCCATCTCACCGCCTTCACCGCTCTCACCCTCCTCGCTGGCTGCGCCGCCGAGGGCACCGAGCCCACCAAGCACGAGCCCGCGGCGGACTTCCGCGACGGGTCCTACTTCTACGTGCTGGGCTTCTCGGCCGCGGACGGCGAGCAGATCCGCGGTGGCTCGCACGCGGTCGTCGGCTTCAACGAAGCTGGCAAAACCGAGGCAATCGACGACGCCAACCGCGTCTCTCGCCTCCACCCGGACTTCGTCCGCGGCAGCGAATACCACACCTACGACGCGGACCTCTCCGAGGGCGAGTCCAGCTGGGACGTGTTCGCCTCGACGTGGTGGCCGATGTCGAAGAACGGCACGGCTTGGCGCTGGCAGCCGGGTGCGAATCAGGACTACGGCGACCGCTCCGACGTGAACCGCCTCTCCCCCATGGAGAAGTACGACCTGATGTTCTACCCGGGGCAGGAGCAGGTGGTGCCTGGGGTCTCGCACTGCGCCTACGCGGACTACGTTGCGGATCCCGACAACTGCGAAGAGATCGAGCACCCCGAGGTCGAGGTCGCCGGTCCCGCAACGGCCTGGGAGATGCAAAACCAGGGGCAGTACCAGTGGGTCGAGCCCGACCACTGGTGGGGCCACTGCAACGGCTGGGCGTCCTACGCCACGACCGAGCCGCTCGGCTACCCGCGTCGCGACGTGACCGTGCGGATGGACGACGGTCAGGTCGTCGAGTGCACCGACGACGCCGAGGGCTGCATCACCTGGCGGATGGCGGACATCGAGGCGCTCATGACCGAGCTGTACTTCAGCGACCAGGCCACGTTCAGCGGTCGCCGCTGCAACACTCGGCCCGATGAGATCGAGCGCGACGAGTTCGGACGCCCGACCGAGGTTGCGTGCCGTGACCTCAACCCTGGCTCGTTCCACGTCGCCATCACGGGCATGCTCGGCCGCGGCGCTCGCAGCCTGTCCACGGGGGACGCCGACGCTCGCCCCGCGTTCATCATCGACCACAACTACGACCACGAGGTCTGGAACTTCCCGATCGTCAGCTACACGATCGACGCGCAAGAAGAGATCGACGCGCAGACTGCCAACGACCTGATCGGCGCCGGCGGCAGCGACTACGTCTTCAACGACGAGGCCGTCCGCTTCGTGCAGGTCACGATGACCTACTCCATGATCAGCGACGGCGTGCCCGTGAACGAGCTGCTCGTGCGCGCCGACCTTCGCGCCGTCGATCCGATGCGGGTCGAGCTCAACTACGTGCTCGAGCTCGGCGCCGACGACGAGATCCTCGGCGGCGAGTGGATCGAGGACCCCACGGTCAGCTGGGGCCCCAACAGCAAGGAACTCCACCCGGACTTCATCTGGATGGCGGTCGACTCGACCGGCTGGGGTGAAGGGTCCGACGACCTCGGTGGCGACAGCGACAACCCGTACGTTGCCTACTCGCAGGCTCGCGCGCTGCTGCAGTGCGCCAACGAGCCCGAGAGCTGCGCGCCCGAGGGCAGCAACAGTGGCGGCGGCACGACGGTCGAGCTCAACGTGACCGACTTCGTCGCCCAGGACGGCACGCAGACCCACGTGGTCGAGCTTCAGCCGGGCCGCTACACCTTCACGCTTGCGCACCACCCGACCAACCCCGGTGGAGACGCCGACCTCTACGTTCGCGTCGGCGAAGAGCCCTCGCTCGAGAACTGGGACTGCCGGCCTTACCTCGAAGGCTCGGACGAGGTCTGCGAAGTGCAGCTGACCGAGGCTTCGACCGTGTTCGCCTTGGTCCACGGCTACGGCGACGAAAACCACTACCGCCTGACCGTCACCGGCGAGGGCGGTGGCGAAGGCGGTGATGACGTCGAAGCTTGGGACGGCATGCTCGAGAGCGGTACGGTCGCCCGCGACGAAGAGATGCGCTTCGAGACGCCCGTCGTCGCGGCGGGCAGCTACGAGTTCGAGATGAGCGGCACCAACGACGCCGACCTCTACGTGCGCGTCGGCGAAGCGCCCACCGCCTCGGCGTTCGACTGCCGGCCCTACGCGGCTGGCTCGGAGGAGCGGTGTACCGTGAACCTCGCCGAGGCAGGCGTCATCCACGTGATGGTCCGCGGCTATGCCGACAGCAGCGACTTCGAGCTCATCGGCGTTCGCAACTGAGCCGACGCCGACCGGCACACCCAAGGGCCCGCCAGGTGCGGGCCCTTGTTTGTTGGTTGGGACTCTCAGCCGTGGTCCTCGAGCCACGCGTCCAGTTCGGCGCGCAGCCGGTCCTCGGGCGGGATGTCCTCGCGCAGGGCTTGCATCGTCGCGCGGGCTCGAGCGCGGTCTTGGTCGAGGCGCGCGCGGTCGAAGCGAACGCGTCGCGCTCGGTCGAGCGGGCCTTGGGCGGACGCGGGCAGGGCGTCGAACGCGTTGGCGGTCTCCTGCCCGGGCCCGATGCGACCGAGGTCGGCATACGCGCGCACGAGATACGTGAGCGTGAAGCCGTGGTCGGGGTGTCCCGGCGGGAGCGCAACCCGTCGAATGGCGCGGGCGCGGTCGAGCAGCGGGAGCGCGTCTTCGGGACGGTCGAGGGCGACCAGTGCGGTGCCCAGCCGCATCAGCGCCTCGGCCAGATCGGGGTGTTCGGCGGGCAAGCTTCGCAGCCTCTGATCGACGGCACGCTGGAGCGCGGCCAGGCCTGCGTCGGCTTCCCCCTGGGCGATGAGGGCCTCGCCGAGTCCTTCGTACGCGTTGCTCGTGTCCAGCTCGCGCGCGGTCTGAATCTCGATGGCACGCTCGAATGCGTTTTGGGCCCCAGCGTTGTCGTCGAGGCTGTGCAGCACCCAGCCGAGGTTGGCGTGGGTCTTGGCGGTCTCGGGGTGGTCCGCGCCCAATGTGGCTTCGTAGATCTGCAGCACGCGACCGTGCGTGTCCCGAGCCATCCTCCGTTCACCGCGTTGGGCGTAGCCGACGGCGAGGTTGTTCGAGGCGGCCGCGACGGTGGGGTGGTCGGCCCCGTGCGCGGCGGCGCGGACCTTCGCGACGCGTTCGAACGCCTCGAGTGCCTCGTCGAAGTCTCCGCGGGCAAACGCGACTGCGCCGAGGTTGTTGAGCGCGTCGCAGATGCGGGGGTGCTCGGGCCCGAGTGCGGCCTCGAACGCGCGGACGGCCGACTCGAGGGTGCTGCGCGCCGCCTCGAGCTCGCCCGCGGAGTAAAGGACGGCGCCCTGCGTCGTGCGGATCGAGGCCAGCTCCAGTTCGTCGGCGCCCGCGTCGACGGCGTGGCGCAGCGCGTCGTCCAGCGAGGCGCGTGCGGCTTCGAGTCGCTCGGCGCGCCACAGCACCACGCCGCGAACGCTGGCCAGCTCCGCCGCGTCTTCGGATGGCGTGTCCAACCGGGCCAGCAGCGAGTCCGCGAGTCGCCCCCACACAAGCGCGTCCTCGGGTCGACGCTGTCGGTCACCGATCAGAGATAGCAGGTGTGTCGCAGCCTGCAGCGCAAGCGCGTCGTCGCGGCTGGCCAACGCGCCGTGAAATGCCTGCTCTCCGCGTCGCAACGCGTCGTCGTAGTCGGAGGCTTCACCGAGGGCACGTGCGACCGCGAGCTGAGCCGCGGCGAGGAGCGGTGGGTAATCGAGAACCTCTGCGGCATCCAGGGCGACGTGGGCCTGCACCGAAGCGCGATCGAACTGGCCAGCGCTGCGTGCTGCGTCGGCGGCCTCGATGGCCTCGCGAATGGTGGCCGCGGTGCCCGACGCCCCCACCGGAAGTGGCGCGGTCGGAGAGGCGAGCTGCGCGAGGTCGCTGCAGGGCTCGAGTGGAGGAAGGTCGGCAGCGGTGGAGACCGCCTTGGGGAGCGTTTCGCGGGTGGTGTCGGTCAGCACCTCGACGCGAGTACGCAGGGCGACGCGACGGGCATCGAGGCACTGCATGCGGGCGTCGAGCAGCGTCGCGGACTGGGTGTGCTCGAGATGGGTCGCAGCGCAGGCTTCGTCGTGGACGGTGCTCCACGCGTTCGCATACGCGTCGAGTCGCGCTGCAACGCGCACGAAGCTGTCGGCAGCATAGGGGGCCCCGGTCGCATCGAAGGCGGCCCGCAGCGTCTCGCCCCGCTCGGGGTTCCAGTCATCTCCGATGCGGTCTGCGCCGTCCGTACACAGGCCCGAAGGCGTCTGCGTGCCGGCCCAGGCCGCCGTGGCGAGGGAGGCGGCGACGACCCCACCCATGGCGATCATCCGTCGACGTGCGCGGACGTCTTGCGCGATCGAGTCGAGCAGCCCGTCCAGGTCGGGGAAGCGCGCGTCCGGGTCCCGCTCGAGCCCGCGCCGCAGCGCGCGATGAACGGGGCGCGGAATGCTGCGTTGGGCTCGAGGGGGCTGCAGCGTTCCGTCGAGGACGCGAGCGGCGAGGATCATGGCGGTCGCTCCCTCCGGGGCGAAGGGGTGCTGCCCGTACAGGGCCTCCCACAGCGCCACGCAGAAGCTGAACTGATCCGTGCGGGCGTCGCTGGGTTGTCCGCTGAACTGCTCGGGCGCCATGTAACGCGGCGTCCCGACGAGGCCGGAGGTGTCCGGGACGGGGTCGCCCTGCTGCGTTGAATCGGATTCGGAGGGAGCCTCGATGGCGTGCGCAATGCCGAAGTCGAGGACGACGACGCGTCCTTCATCGCGGGCGACCATGACGTTGTCCGGTTTGAAGTCGCGGTGGACCAGTCCCGCCTGGTGCGCTGCGAGCAAGCCGCGACCAGCCGCCGCGAAGGCGTCGAGGATTTCGGGTGCGGGTCGGGTTCGAGCCCCCAGCCAGGCCCGCAGGCTGAGGCCGTCGATGAACTCCATCGCCACGTAGACGCGGCCGCCGACCGCGCCGACGTCGTAGACCTGAATCACGTGGGGGTGGCTCAGTCGGGCCAGTGCTTTGGCCTCGCGCAGCAGGCGTGTTCGGGTGCGCGCCGACGCGCCGTCGGAGCGCAGAAACTTCAGTGCGACGCGGCGGTCGAGGTCGGGGTCATACGCGGCGTACACGACGCCCATCCCGCCCGCGCCGAGCTGCTCCAGCACGACGAAGCGCCCGACGCGTTCGGGGATTGCGGGAGCCTCACCTTCGCGAGGCTCCCCGAGCGTGCCCGCAATCGTGGCGTCGGCCTCGTACGGTCGCGCGGTCTTGGCGGCCGTCGACGCAGTCCCCTCCGCTTGTATTCGTTGCACCAACGCCTCCTTGATCGGGGCACAGATGCATGCGGTGCGGAAGCGACGGGTGTGTTCGGCGCGACCGAACAATCGGCGCACCAACGCAAAAGGCCGCCCGGAGCACGTGCTCGGGCGGCCTCGGCCGGTGAAGGGGTGGAAGACTACACGTGGCGGCTGAGCAGGTCCGCGATCTTCGACTTGCTGCCGGGGTTGCCGACGAGCTGGTCGACCACCTCGCCGCCTTTGAAGACGAGCAGGGTGGGGATGCTGCGGATGCCGTACTTGGCCGGGGTCTGAGGATTGGAGTCGATATCCATCTTCACGACCTTGGCTTTGCCGGTGAGCTCTTCGGCGACGGCTTCGACGTGCGGCGCGATCGCCTTGCACGGCCCACACCACGTCGCCCAGAAGTCCACGAGCACAGGCTTGTCGGACTCCAGCACGTCGGAGTTGAAGCTACCGTCGGTGGTGTTGGTCACGTTGTCGCTGGCCATCGGTGCGAAACGTATCGCACTGCCGCCCGGACCTGACAAGGGATCGGCCGGCTGCGCCAGCGCACGCGCCCAAAGCCGCCCAATCTGCGGTTCTCACGCTGTCTGGAGGCAGAGGGAGCCACCGCGTCGGCCGGGCGTCAGGCTCCCGCAATCCCCCGATGGGGTGGGCAAATCCGAACGCCGCGCAGCGAAGAGCAGATCCCAGGGGGACGGCGCGTCGACCGTCAGCGGGCGTCGAAGCAGTCACGCCCGGGCTGGCAGTCCTCCGGAAGACACGGGCTCGCGTCGGGTCCGGTGATGAACTGCGTGCGCAGGCATTGATAGCTGCTGGAGTGCGACGTCAGGTAGGCGTCGGGGGTGTCCTGTCCGTACACGTGCAGCGCCTTGGTGCGGATGTGTCGGCAGACCGGCGCGTCCTCCTCGGACTTGCGGCGGGCGAGTTCGTCGAACATGGGCATGGCGGACCTCAGGCGGGAAGGGGGGTGGAGGTGGCGAAGTGCAGGGCATACCGGAGCACGCCTTGGGCGAGCGGGACCTTGTACGCGTTGCCTTCGAGAGGCTTGGCGACCGAGAGCGCGGCTTCGGTGGCCTTGGCGAAGAGCTCCGCCGAGGGCTTGGCGCCTTCGAGGACCGCCTCGGCTTCCTTGCTGCGCCACGGAATCGGCGCGACGTGGCCCAACGCCACCCGCACCTCGCGGAGCGTGCCGCCCTCGACCGTGCATCGCACGCTGGCTTCGGCGAGCGGCCAGTCGTGCGACTGCTTCTCCTTCGCGTAGTGGTACGCGGAGCGCTGACCGGCCAGCGGCGCGGGCAGGTCGATGCTCAGCAACACCTCACCGTCGGCGAGCGTGTGCTCCTTGACCGGGTCGACCGTCGGCGGGGCGAACAGCTGCTCGATGGGCATCGTTCGCAGGCCGTCCTTACCGGCGACCGTCACCGATGCATCGAGGGCGACGAGCGCCGACCCGAGGCTCGAGGGGTGCACGATGAAGCTGGGGCCGCCGCCGAGGATCGCGTTGTAGCGATGGTCCCCGGTCAGCGCGAGGCATTCGTAGCCGCCCTTCTTGAGGCACTGCAGATCGGAGTGGCGGAAGTACCAGCATCGCGGGCGCTGCAGCAGGTTGCCGCCGGCGGAGGCGGCGTTGCGAATGCCTGGCGTCGCGGCGTGTCCCGCCGCCTCCTTGACCGCGCCGTAGGCCGAGGGGAGGTCGTCGAAATCGGCGATCTGACCCAGCGTCACGAGGGCGCCGATCCGCCAGCCCCCATCGTCGGTCTGCACGATGCCGCGCATGCGCTGACCGTGCTCGCCCCCGATTGCGGCGAGCTCGACCAGCTCGTCGGGCTCGTCGAGGCCCTCCTTCATGCGGTCGATGAGGTCGATGCCACCCGCGCGGAAGGTGCGACGGGCAGGCTCGGCCGCAACGCGATCTTGCGCGGCGTCCAGCGTGGGGAGTCGAACGAGCGTGAACGGGTTCATCCGATGATGCCTTTCGTGGGCACGAGGCCCATCGCCGCGAGCACGCGACTGGGGGTCATGGGGAGGCGACGCACTGGCTCGCCGACGGCGTCGAACACCGCGCACGCGAGCGCGGCCGCGGTAGGAATGGTGGAGGGCTCGCCGATGCCTGCGGCGCCCGTGTTGTTGGCGCCCGTGAAGACGTCGGTCAGCTCGACCTCGATCTTCGGCACGTCGGCCGCGCCGCAGATCTTGTAGCTCTCGAGGTTCGGGTTGAGCATCCGGCCCACGTCGTGGTCCATGACGCGCTGTTCCATCAAGGCGTAGCTGGTGCCCAAGATGACGCCGCCGTTGACCTGGCTGGTGCAGGTGAGGCGGTTCATGATGCGTCCCGCGTCGTGCATCGCGAGGATTTGCTTGGCCTTGACCACGCCGGTCCAGGTGTCGACCTCGACCTCGGCAAACTGCACGCCGGCGATCTCGGGCATGCCGGCGCCGAGGAACGCGACCGGGTGGGCGCCGTAGGTACGCGGGCGGCTGGCCGTGGCGGTGATCGACTCGCCATCGATCTTCTTGCAGGCCTGCGCGAACGTGATGCTCTTGCCACCGGCGCGGAGCGTGCCGTCGGCGCCCCACACCACATCTGTAGGCGCGGCCTTGAGCAGGTCGGCCACGTGGGCGATGAACTGCGTCTTGGCGGCCTCGCACGCGTTGCGGACTGCGGGCGTCACGCTGCTGGTGGTCTGCGAGCCGCCGCTGCCGACGGAGCTCCCGAAGTCCGAGTCGCCATGCTTGACGCTGATCGTGTCGAGCGAGCGGCCGAACACTTCGGCGCCGATTTGCGCGAGCACCGTGGGAATGCCCCCGCCGATGTCCTGCACGCCGTTGCGAATCTCGACCGTGCCGTCTCGAAGCACGGAGCAGGTCGCGACCGCGGCTTTGGGGCGGCCGAAGTCACCCCAGATCGAGGCGGCCACGCCAACGCCGCGACGGATGCGGGCCTTGCCCTCGCGCATCTTCTTGGACTCGGCTCGCTTGGCGGCCCAGTCGAAGCGCTTGCCGCCTTCTTCGAACTGCCACCGCCGCACGGGGTGCTCGTCGTTCTTCAGCCGCATGGCAAGCGGGTCGACGCCCAGCTTCACCGCGAGCTCGTCGAGCGCAAGCTCCAGCGCGAACGCGCCTTGCGGGTGACCCGGCGCGCGCATGGCCGTGCCGGGGCCCGCGTTGGTGAAGACGTCGCTGCTGTCGACGAGGACGTTCGGACACTTCGTGTAGATCGCGAACGCGTTGCGCCCGACGCCCGCACCCGTGCCGATGCCGGCGCTGCCCAGCGACCGAACGTGAATCGCGGTGAGCGAGCCGTCGGACGTGCCTGCGATGCGGACGTCCTGGTGCGCGTCCGGCCGGTTGCCGGTGCAGACCTGCTCCTCGTGCCGGTCGCACATCAGCTTCACGGGCGCGCCGGTCTTCTTGGCGAGCTCACCGGCGATCGTGCCCAGGCGTGAGCCGGGTGCCGATGCACCGAACTTGGCGCCGAAGCCTCCGCCGAGGAAGTCGGTGTGCACGCGGACGTTGGCCGGCTTGAGGTTGAACACCTCCGCCAGCTCGTCGCGGACGCTGAAGATGCTCTGGGTCGAGCTCCACGCGGTGATGTGTTGGTCGTCGTCCCAGCGCACGATGATGCCGTGCGTCTCGAGGGCCGAGTGCGTCTGCACCTGCGTGACGTATGACGCCTCGTGCACGGTGCCGCCCTTCATGCCGGCTTCGACGTCGCCCTTTTGCATTGGACGCAGCGGGCGGACGTTGCCTTTGGCCTCGGCACCGCCGCCGGTGCCCGGCTCATCGCCTTCGGTGCGACGCTCTTGCACCGCCGCTCGGTGAACCTTGGGCGCGTCTGGCTTGGCGGCCGAGATCGTGTTGGTGACGAAGGCGCGGCGTTCGTAGTCGACCTTGACCGCGCGTGCGGCCAGCTTGGCGAGCTCGGGGCGCGTCGCGGCGACGGCTGCGACGTCCTGACCCGCAAAGAGGATGTCGGCGCCCGGCTCGGCCACCGCGTAGACCGCCCTGACGCCCTCCATCGCTTCGGCGGCGCTGAAATCGATGCTGCGCACTTTGGCGGCGGGGAGCGGCGAGCGCACGACCGCCGCGTAGAGCATGTCGGGCTGCTGCAGGTCGAAGGTGTACTTCGCTTTGCCGCTGACCCGGAGCGCGCCATCGCGTCGGGTGATCGGCTTACCCACGACCTTGAGGTCGCTCTTGCCGTCCCAGGGCGTCGCTTCCCCTTCGGGAAGTTCGACCTCGGCGGTCCTCAGCTGGTCGCGAAAGCCGACGGTGACCTTGGCTTTGGGCATCAGGCCATCTCCTTGCTGGCCGCGACCACGGCCTTGACGATGTTGGGATACGTGCCGCAGCGGCAGAGGTTGCCGCTGATCGCGTGCGTGACCTCGTCGGCGGAGACCGGCGCGCCGCCGGCCCGCTGCAGCAGCGAGGTGCAGCTCATCAACATGCCGGACGTGCAGAATCCACACTGGAGTGCGTCGTACTCGACGAACTTCTGCTGCAGCACGTTCAGCTTGCCGTCGGGAGAGAGCCCCTCGACCGTCGTCACGCGGCGGCCCTCGACGTCGTGCGCGAGCATCATGCAGCTGTTGCGCTGCACGCCGTCGACCAGGACGGTGCAGGCGCTGCACGCACCGCGGTCGCAGACTTTCTTGGGTCCGGTGGTGTCGAGGTCGATGCGCAGCGCGTCGAGCAGCGTCGTGCGGGGTTCGACGTCGACCTGCACCGCTTTGCCGTTGAGCTCGAAGGACAGCCTCGACGCGGCGGGCCCGATTTCACCGGGGGAGAGTGCTGCGTCGGTTCCGGGCGCGCTGGGGTCTACGGTGGGCGCCGTACCGGAGCAGCCGGCAACGACGGTCGCCGAACCAATGCCCCGGAACAGCCCGCGTCGCGTAAGTGCGTTGCGACTGGCCATGTCGACGGGAGAGTACCAACTGCAAAGCGGCGGCGGGGAGTCTCAGCCGGCGTCGCTCTCGCCGTACGTCGCGTCGCGGTCGGCCGCAATCGCGGCGATGCGGCGGTCGAGTTCGGCCCTTCCGTCCCCCGAGCCGCACGTCGCGAAGTTCGCCCGGGCGATGTCTGCGGAGAGCTCAGAGTCGGTCTGGACGCTGCGCTCGATCATCGCCCGCAGCACCGGATCGTGGCCGTGCTGCTCGAGCAGCTTGCGATGGGCCGCTTGCTGCGCGGCGGCACGGGCCTTCTCCAGCACCACGGCGTTCACACACTGGATGACGGGATCGGGCGTTCGCCGAATCAACGGCACCAGCGTGTCTTTGGTGAGCGGGCGGCTGGTATCGATCGTTTCGGCGAGTCGCGGATGGAAGGCGACCATGAACCACACCGCCCCACCACGCGCGTTGTAGTCCTCGCGGACCGCGGTGACGAAGGCGTCGAAGATCCCCGGATCATCGAAGCGTCCATCGGGGTCGACGAAGGTAACGAGGAGGATCTCGGCGTCGTCGTGGTCACCGACGATCTCCGCGACGCGGTCGGCCACGACGGCGGGCGTGGGGTGGTCGCCCTTCACGTGGACGAGCGGGCGGTGGACGCGACCCTGTTCGCGGCTGTGTCGGGCGAACGGACACAGGCCCAAGCCCTCGACGACCTCTTCGAGGTAGCGGGCGTGGATCCGATGTACGGCGTCGTCGTCGACGGACACGGCCCGAGCATACGCCAGCTGCTATCGTGGCGGGGTTGGCTGAACCCGACGCGCGCCGGCTCGGGCCGGCCCTCACCGCGGCGCTCGTGATCGCGGCCCTGCTGCGCGTGCTGTACCACTGCTCGTACTTGGCCGAGGTCCCGTTCGCGCTCGCGACCTTCTCGGACGGCCGACAGTACGAGCTCGCGGCGATCGACGTGCTCGAGCACCCGCCGTGGGGGACGCAGCCCTTCTATCTGCAGGGTCTGTATGCCTATCAGATGGCGCTGCCGATGATGATTCGGCAGTGGGTTTCGCTGGCGCTGCTGCTGCAGCTGGCGATCGCAGGCCTGACGCACGCATGGTTCTTCCGTGCGATGCAGCGATGGCGTGGCCGCGTCGAGGCGGGCTGGGCCACGCTGGCTCTGCTCGCGTTCCCGATGCTGGCGTTCTACGAGAACAAGTTTCTGACCGCGAGCCTCACGGTCACGGCCAGCGTCGGGGTGCTGTGGGCGGCGGTGCGCTGCCGCGACGCAGGCGCGGGTTGGTGGACCGTGCTTGGGGGGCTCGCCGGAATCGCCGTGCTCGCGCGACCCAACCTCGCGGTGGTCGTGCCGTTTCTCGCCGTCGCGGGATGGAGGCACGCGACGACGGGGCGGGGCGCCCGGCTGGGGCTGCTCGTGCTGGGGTTGCTGCTCACGCTGGGACCCATGGCGGTTCGCAACGCACAGGTCACCGGGCGCGCGACCGTCATGCCCGCGCACGGCGGCGGCACGTCGTTTTACATCGGCAACAACGCGAGCGCGCGCGGGGTCTGGAATACCGCCGGCGGCTTGCTCAGCGGGGACGTCTCGCACGAGCGGGACGAGCTGCGGCAGACGCTGGGGGTGCCGGCATCGGACGACGCGGACACCGAGATCGCTGCAATCGGTCGTGCCCTTTACGCGCGCGCGTGGGAGGAGATCACCGACGACCCGGGGCGCTGGCTGTGGCTCGAAGTCCGCAAGCTGTGGCTCATGGCGGGGAACGAGCCGCTGACCCAAGACTACGACGTGCTCGGGGAGCGGGAGATGCTGTCGTCGTCGCCGCGCATCGGGCTGCCCTTCGGGGTGGCGCTCGCCTTCGCGCTCTTCGGCATCGGCCCACTGCGCAAAGCGGCGGGCGAGGACGTCGTGTTGTGGTCGCTGCTCGGGCTCGCGGTCGGCACCGTCGCCGCCAACCTCTTGTACTTCACCTCCGCGCAGCACCGGCTGCCCTTGGTGGTGCCGTTTGCCGTGTGCGTACCGTCGGGCGTCCGCGCGGTTCGGGCCGCCGTGCAGCAGCGTCGCTGGCCGGCCGTCGTCGCGTTCGCGGTCTTGGTGGCGGCGTCGTTCTGGCCGCGTTCGCGTCGCGACGCGCCTTCGGCCGTCCATTACTACAATCTGTCGGTTGCGTGGGTGTACGTCGGCCAGCCCTCGCGCGGGCTGCAGGCGCTCGACCGCGCGCTGGAGATTCGACCCGGCCACCCCGTCATTCGGCTGGAGCGCGCGAGCATGCTGCGCCGCGGTGGGGCCTTCGCCCGGGCGCGGACTGACCTCGACGTGCTCGAAGCCCAAGGAAGCCTGCCGGGCTGGGTGCGTGAGCGCGTCGTCGATGAGCGTCGACGTCTCGCCACGCTCGACCCTTGAGGTCTGCGTCGGATGGGGTCGGATGGGGTCGGATGGGGGCGGATGGCGCCGGATGGGGGGCTTGTTCACGCCGCGCGGCTGAGCGAAGCTGCTCGGACGTGACCGAAGCGGCATCGATCGAACAAGCGGAAGCGGTGCTGCACCACTTTGGCCTCGCGGGCGCGTCGGTGCAGCGCCTGGGCAGCGGCCTCATCAACGATACGTTCGCGGTCGCCGACACGGAGGGCCCGTGGGTGCTTCAGCGCGT
>JBCCQM010000195.1:0-15475 GCA_039024335.1 Myxococcota bacterium | reverse complement strand
GCCGTCATCACGGCGTACATGGGCGGGGCCCTGGGTCTCTACGAGTACCAGCCCATCCTCGCCTCCGACCTGGGGATGAGCGAGCGGGCCCTGCGATACGCCATCAACGGCGGCAAAGGCCGCCCCCCTGGCCTGGTCGAGCTTGGCCTGCTCAAGCGCAGGCAGACCTGGAAGCGCGGTGCGGGAGACCGCCCGAGCGACCACCACTACCTGCTGCTGCAGGCCGGACCCGCGCTCGCCGATGAACTCCTACCGCTGACGTGTGCGCGTCGAGCGGAGCGTGGACACCGGCTACCACGGCGCTCGGGGTACACGCGGGGCGCTGCCCGGCGACGGGCTGCGCAGGGGCGGCAGCAAGCCCGCTGCGCCCGACGAGACCGAGGAGAGCGAGCCTTGGCCCGTCGCTCGGGTGAGGACGCCTCGACCCGGACGGACCCGTCTCGTCGGAAGCCAAGAGCAGAGCGCGCGCCGAAGCTCAAAACGCCGGGATTAGATTGCCCGGCACAAAATGCCGACAACCCCGTCCCCCCCCCTACGGGGGAAGGGGGACTAAGGCTCAGAAGGGGGAGACCCCCTTCCCTCCCCCCAACAGACGAGTCGCTACGCGACCAAACTTGGGCTCCGGCTACGCCTCTGCTCTCGCGATCAAGCGTCAGCGACAAGATTTCATCACCGAACGTCTCTGATGGCGACCGAGCGCAGGCTTTGGACGGGACAGGGGAAACCCGACGGCTGGAGTATTGGCGACGTCGACGGGCCCGAGGTCTCCCTATCCCAGACGAAATCGACGCCGAGCTCCTCCAAGCTCGTCTTGGGGAACTCCGCACCCTCATCTGGGGCTAAGAAATTAAAGCCCCATGAAATCTTAACGTTAAAAAACTTGTAGGCGCGCATTCCAAATGCCGGCACACCAACGCGGAGCAGTGGGCCATGGTGAATGACGGACGCGGTGTGCGGGCTGGTACTCAATGAGCCAGTCACGAAGGCTCAGGTCCCTTGAGAACCAAGGGGACCTTTCTCTGGGAGTGTTCAGAGGTCCTTCAGCCACCGACGAGATCGATGCGAGATTTTTTGCCGTCCCGACGTTGTGATTTTTTACCGTCAAAAAGTCTGTGGTAGCCTCCGACCATGATTCTGACCGTCACCAACCAGAAAGGGGGCGCAGGGAAGACGACCGTCGTTGAGTGCCTTGCGATGGCCTGGCACCAACAGGGCTACCGGACGCTGGTGGTCGACGCCGATGAGCAAGCGACCGCACACGACTGGGCGGCCGTCGCAACCTCCAACGATGTCGACGTTCCCGAGGTCATCCGCCTCACTGACTGGAGACTCATCTGTCGTCAGATCCCAGCGAAGGCGGAGGACTACGACTGCGTCGTCATCGACACCCCTCCGCGGCTTGGCAAAATCTCCAGCGCCGCAATGGGCATCTCCGATCTCGTTGTGCTGCCCGTCTGCCCCGGTGGTCATGACCACAACGCGCTCGGTCCGACGCTCGACCTTGTGGAGGACGTGCAGGCTCGGCTTCCCGAGCTGCGCGTCGCGATTCTCCTGAACAAGATCGCCAACACCCGCATTGCCAGGGACCACCGCCCCGCGCTGCAAGAACTCACCGAGCTTCCGCTCTTGATGTCGGAGCTGAGGCTGCATACCAGCTACATCGAGGCCCAGACCGCCGGGGAAACTCCGCTGACCTACGAGCCCCGGGGGGCTGCAGCGAGCGAGATTCTTGCGCTGGTTTCCGAAATCGATGGCATCGCGGAGGAAATCTATGCCGCGTAAGAAGACTGTTCCCCGTGCGACGCCACGTCGGCGTCCAAAGGCGGCCAAGTCCGAAAGCCGCTCGAAGGGTGCTGCGGTGGAGGACTGGCTGTCAGGTGACAAACCCGATGACGGGGGAGGGGGGGGGAGCCGCACTCAGACCCGGAGCAGGGGGCGTCCAAAGGCTGCGGTCGAAAGGAAGCCCGTCACGGTCTACATCCCTCCTGCGCTCCACAAGACTGGCAAGCGAAAGGCTCTCGATGAGGACCGGACCTTCTCGGACCTCATCAGCGATGCGCTTGCTGCCTATTTGGGACGTTGAGAAAACAATATTTTTTAATGGCAAGAAATCTTAACGCCTCTGGGGCGTCGAGGTTCCACTCGTTCCCAGGACTGGGAAGTTGAGGTTCCACCGGAGTCGGCCCAAGTGGTCGAGAGCTGGCCAGCCTCATCTTGGCACGGAGCGTGCGTAGGAGATGTCAGAGATGTTCGAGAAGATCGGTCGGTACCAGCTTGTCTCGCTGCTCGGTGGAGGTGGGATGGGAGAGGTGTGGTCCGTCGTGGACCCCGAGCTGGGTATCCCAAAAGCTCTGAAGGTCTTGCGCCCTTCACTGGGCTGGGATGACCGGTACCGCAAGATGTTCACGAGGGAGGCCAAGGTCGCCGCGCAGCTCGGCCGGCACCCAGGCTTTCCCGCCATCCACGACTTCGATGCCGCGGGTGATTTGCCCTTCTTGGTGATGGACTACATCGACGGGGTCAACCTTCGCGCGCTTGTGAAGGATCGTCGGTTCGGTGAAGGGCTCGTCGTACACATCATGCGGAGCCTCTTCCGCTCGCTGGTCATCGCCCACAGCAACCGGCGGGGCAACTCCGAGGCCAACGTCGTGCATGGTGACATCAAGCCGGAGAACATCATGGTCTCCTCTCACGGAGACATTTTCCTGACGGACTTTGGGATTTCTCGGGTCGTCGAGGGAAGGGTCGTGACGTCTTCGGTCATTGGCACGGTCCCCTACATGGCACCCGAGTCGTTTGACGGGGTGGTCTGCGCCCAGAGCGACTTGTTCTCTGCGGGATTGATCCTTCACGAGCTGCTCAGCGGCGAGCGCGTCAACCGGAAGGGGGCCGGGGTACTGGACGTCAAGAACACCTACAAGCGTGGTGTCCCTCGGTTGGATGCCGAGGTCAGTCCTCATCTTGAGTCCCTGCGACAGATGCTTCTTCAGATGCGGGTTGACGACAGGATCGCTTCGGCGAGCGACGCTCTCGACGCCCTACAGCTGGTGGATGTGGCGGATCGACGCTCCGAGTTGTCCGAGCTCTACCTTCGTCTGATCGGACCTCCTCACACCGGGTTGACGCAGTACCTGCAAGCACTGGACGGTGAGGGGTCGTTTCTCCCTGACTACTTCCGGAGCAAGTCCCAAGGCCTTTCGGCACGAGCACCGCAGCCAACTGTTGATGTCGCTCCGAAGGAGCCGGCTGAGGATGGACCAGGGCATACGGTTGCAGTCTCCGAGGAGGAGTTGCGTGCCGCTCGTCAGGGAAGACCCCTGACACAAGCCGCCGAGTCGACGTCGCCGTCCCTTGTCGTAGAGGCTGGAACAGAGCCCGTCGGCGTTGACGCGCGGCAGCGTGTTGCAGGCAAAGATGAAAGCCAGCGAGGGTGGCTAAGAGTTCTGGCCCTTACCTTGCTCGCGTCCATCGGGGTTGGCGTTGGGGTGGGGGCGGTCGCTTGGAAAGCGTTCTCGAGTGGCGGTGCGGACGATGGAGCGGCTGTGTTGGCTCCCAGCACAGTTGCATCATCACCGCCGTCCGAGCAGCCCGAGCCCAATCCTGAGCCCGAGCCTGAGCCCAATCCTGAGCCCGAGCCTGAGCCCGAGCCTGAGCCCAATCCCGAGTCCGAGCCCGAGCCCGAGCCCGAGCCCGAGCCCGAGCCGAGTCTCGAGGCTGAAGCGCAAGCATTGGCTCCTGGGAAAAAGCCTCGCGAAGACCGTCGCTCTCGATCGTCTTCATCTCCTTCGCTGAAGACCAAAGTCGTGTTCTACGTGGGTGTTTCTCATCCTGCAGACATCGTGAAGATCGGTCGAAAGAAGCGAGTGTTGGCGGACCTTCGTGGTGAGACCGCGTTCGAGGAAATGCTTCCGCCAGGTCGAACTCGCCTGTCGTTCTGCTCGCATGATGGCGAGTGCGAGCGCTACGGCACGATCAACATCCCTGCGCTCGAGTTGCCTGAGTCCTTGTTCGTCAATATCCGTCAAGGCAAGCCGCGCGTGCAGAGGAGGGGGCCGTGAGCGCGAGTGTTGCCGAGCACGATGAGGATGTCGTCGGACTGGTTCTAGACGCGCGGTTTGAGGTGAAAGCCGTTCTCGGTGGGGGAGGGCTCGGCACCGTCTATCGCGTCATGGACCGAGAGAGCGGTCGAGACGTCGCCCTCAAGCTGTTGGTGCCGCGCTATCGAGGTCGAGCCGAGCGAGAGTCGAGGCTCCTTGCCGAAGGGGAGATGGCCGGAGCGGTGGTACATCCGCAGGTTGTCGACGTACTCGGCTGGGGGCGAGTCTCAGATCTCGGCGGATGCCCCTACGTCGCATATGAGATCGTCGAAGGAACCTCGCTGAACGAAATCCTCGCGTGGAGTGGGGCGTTTGAGCCGATGAGGGCGGTCTCCTTGACGCTCGCGCTGGCACGTGTCGTCAACGCTTGTCACGACGCTGGGATCGTCCACCGAGACGTATCCGTCCAGAACGTGTTCCTCGGCAATGGTGGACCGGAGACGTTGACGCTGATCGACTTCTCGCACGCATCCCTGCTGCGGAGCGCAGCAGAGCGAGCGACGCTTGTCGGAGAGGTCCCGGGGACTCCATGGTTCATGTCTCCGGAGCAGTCGCGTGGCGAGCAGGCATGCGCTGGCATGGACGTCTTTGCCTTGGGGGTCGTCGGCTACGAGCTTCTGCTGGGAAAGAACCCGTATCGAGATGTGCAACCCGACATCTTCGCGCAGCTGCAGGGTCGAGAAGAGCTTCGTCAGCCTAAGATCGACTGCCGGGTGCATCCGACAGTGCCCGGTCCCGTCGCCGAGTTGATCAACCAGGCGCTCGCGCTCCGAGCTGAGGACCGTGTTTCATTGCCCCATCTGATCGATGGGTTGCGCCAGGCTGTTGAACACGACCACGGAGGCTCAACAGCGGACGAAGACCCAACGATGCTTGCGCGGAAACCCGCAGTGGTCGCAGAGGGCGCTCGGTCTGCAGGGGACGAAACACTAGCGCAGCTGGTCAAGGACGGTGTCCAGATGCCGTCGGTGAAGCGTGTTCACGAGAGTCTTCGGAACGCCAATGACGATGAGCGTGTCGTCCTCAATAAGAGCCAGGTTCTTGCTGCGCTGAGCGTTGTATCGGAGCCTGGAGAACCTGAACCCGCGGTCGAGGATGAGATGCCTGCATCTCAGCCTGATGTTCGGGCCGAAGACTCGACATCACACGGCCAAGGGCGAGTCGTCACGATCGTTCTGGTTGCGATGCTCGCTCTTATCGGGGGGGCCGTTGGTGTTTTTGCGTTCATGCCGTCGGCCTTGGTCGCGGAAAGAGGGCTGTCGGTTGCACCCGCGGCGCTCGGGAGCATTGAGCCTGCTGAGCGCTCTTCCGTCGGGCCCAAGCCCGAGCCCGAGCCCGAGCCCGAGCCCAAGCCCGAGCCCGAGCCCGAAGCTACGCCTGAATATGAGCCTGTTCCCGCCGGTCGCTCGAGTTCGCCTCCAGCCGGTGACGGCTCAAGGTCGCACCGCCGCGGAGCCAAGAAGGGCGGGGGTCGACCCCGCAAGGACCCGCCTCCGACACTGCCGAGCGTCGACTCAGTACCCGCGGAGGACACAGATGCTTGCGTTCGCGCGCGCGCCGATGCAAAGCAGGCCGCAAAGTCGAGCCGCTCGCGAGACGTTCTGCGGCTTACGAGGAGCAAGCGCTGCTGGACTTCCTCACAAGGCGAACGAGATTTCCTTCGCACCATCGCTTTTTACGAGCTTGGCGAGTTTTCTGCCTGCGCGCGGGCGGGGAGCAAGAGCAAGCACGCCGAGGCTCGAACCTACGCGAAACTCTGCGCGTCGAAGCAATAAGGACCCAATTCCATGCTTTCTCTGTTACTTGCTGCCGCTCTCGCGCCCGACGAGGTGGATGTCGACGACATCCCTCAGACTCCCCAGCCTTGCTCCGTAGAGTGGGCATCAGACGCATTTCCGGACTTTGTCGAGATCACCGAGCCTCGGATTCATCAACGGTGCCAAGACCTCGTTGAGACGCTCGAATATGAAGGCGATCCGGGGTCCATCGAGGTCGAGATCCTTGGTGAACTCCTTCAGTTTCAGGTGAAGGTGTCCTTGGTCCGTGGGGACGAGCGTGTGTACGAAGGGATGCCGACCGATGTCTGCGAATGCGGGTCGAACGAGCTGGCGACGGCCGCCATGAAGGAAGTCGTCGCAGCGATTGAGGCCGTTGAGCAGGACGACGACATCTCGACTGTCCTTGAGCCAGCGCCACCGAAGGGGACGGATGCATCACCGCAGACGCCGAAAAACGAGCCGAACCCCAAGCACACGCTGCGGTGGGCCGGGATCGGTGTCGGTGTCGCGGGGCTTGGTCTCGGTGTCGCTGGGGCAGTGCTCATGCCGCGCGAACAGGTTGCACCGCGCTTGAGCGAGGGTGCTTTCGGGACCGAGGTCGTTCGACGCTACCCTCTTGCGTTGACGGGAGCCCTCGTTGGTGTGGGCTCGCTCGGTGTGATCGCGGGGATCACCATGGTCATCGTCGACTCGAAACGCTCGCGGTCCGCCGCGAAGCGGACGTCGGTTGCACCCATGCTCGATGGCCGCCAGGTCGGTTTTTCTCTGACGGGAACGTTCTGAAACCATGAACAAGTCGCTTCTTGTTTCTTGCATCCTTCTGGCTTCGTGCGGCGATTTCGGCACGTTCACTGCCAACCCGGACTACTGTGGCCTCAACGAGGGCGATGCGTATTGCGGTCGAGTAGCACCCGGCAAACCCTACTGCGTCGTAGGGACGCAGTCTTGCGTCGACGCTGCAGGGATCGACGCCAGCGACCCCTATGGGTGCGTTGCCGAACTTCCGTCGACAGAGTGTCGCGACCAGTGCGGCGCTGATGGCAGCGGGGATGGAGATGTGTGCGTCGACCCAACGGACCCCACGCTGGGAAGCGAAAGCTCAAGTACGGGCGACATGCCGACGAGCGCAACCACAGGTACTACGGAGACCGAGTCGGAGACAGAAGAGCCAAGCACGACGACCGGCCCAGAGTGTTCGGAGACGCTGCCGTGCTTGGATGCCGATGCGCCCTTCTGCGTGGAAGGGGAGTGCACGACGTGCGACGCCGCAGAGTCTCCTGACGAAGCCTGCGCGATGCTGGACGCAGAAGCCCCGCTGTGCGTGGGGGATGCCTGCGTGCAGTGCTCGGCCGCGAGCACGGACGCCTGCGGCGGCACGACGCCGCTGTGCGACGACGAGACGAACACGTGCGTAGGGTGCTCGTTCCACGAGGAGTGCCAAGACCTGGGCTCACCCGCGTGCAACATCGCGACGGGAGCTTGCTTCGACCCCGCAGCGGTGACCGAGGTCAACGCCGGAACCCCCGGAAGCCTCCAGCCAGCCATCGACGCAGTTGCGGACGGTGCCGAGCACGCCATCGTGCTCACCGGTGGCGGGCAGCTTCACACGGTGACCATCGACGCCGGGAAGACCATCGCCATCGTGTCGGACAGCACGAGCGTGCGAGAAGTGCGAGGGAACTCGGGCAACCCCACCATCCGCGTCACGGGCACGGGCACGACCGCGTACCTGCACCGCGTGGCACTGACGCTCAACGGCGACGACGTCGGCGTCTCGGTGACGTCCTCGGCGACGCTGTATGCGGACAACACCCGCATCGCGCAGAACGCAGGCGGCGGCATCACGCTGGCCAGCGGGACGAGTGGGTTCTTGCGCAACTGCATGGTGGGCCTAAATGGCGGGCAGTTCGCCCCTTCAACGGGAATCGACTCAGCGGGCGAGCTGAGCGTTCTCTACTCGAGCATCATCGCCAACGATGGCGATGGGGCGGACTCGCTCCAGTGCGGCGGAGGGGCGGCTGTCATACGCAACAGCATTCTCATCGGCTCCGACGTTAGCTCGATCGACTGTGGAGCGCTCGTCGCGTCGAACTCAGCGTTCGACGAGACGATAGCTGGCGTTGGGAACGAGAACGTTGGGGCTCTCGACCCAGGATGGTTTGAGAGCGTCGCTGGCGCGGACTTCCGCCTGACAGCGTCAGGCCAAGCCCAGTTCGCAGACATCGCCGTCTGGCAGCTCGGTGACCCGCCCTTCGACTTCGACGGCGACGCGCGACCGAGCGAAGACGGTGCGAGCGACTTTGCTGGAGCAGACGTGCCGTGACGAAGGCTCTTGCTCCTCTCCTCCTGCCGGTGACCTTGGCTTGCACGCCTGTGCGGCAGCCGTCGCCGACGTGGCCGTGATCTTTAGAGACAGTATCGAAGAGAAACTCGATGGACCCCGGACCTAGACAGCAGGATTCGCATTTTCCGCCTGAGTATCCGAATGGCTCTCGATTGCCCTCCGAGCCGTCACCGAAGAAGAAGGGCCCGTCGGTCGCAGTGGTGGTGGTCGCTATCGTGTTGGCGATCGGGCTGATCGCTGGGGGCATCTGGGCGACCTTCTCGTTCATGTTTGCGGGCCTGAGCGAGGAGGTCGAGAGCATCATTCTCGCTTGTTCCAAGACATCGTCACCCGAGGCGTGCATCGCGGCTACGGGTGGACCCGAGCATGTTCAGCTTCCTGTTCCGTTCCCGAAGGACTTCAAATCGCTTGAGGCGACGACGTTCTGCCGACGAAACAGCCTTGCGAGCGTTCGTGGAGATGCTGTGTTCGAGTCCGCGATCCTGCCGTTTACGGCCGTCTTCCAGCAAGAAAATGGTGAGTGGGCGCTCGTGCTGCTGGGGGCTCCTGGCTCGGTGCCATCCATCTGCGATGACGATGAGTCGTTGTCAGCGTTGGGTGGCGTAAGAGGGGATGCGTACTCTCGCGGGGTCGAGTGGTCGTCGGAGGAGGTGCGCAAGAGCGAAGAGGAGCGTCGGCAGGCTCCTGCCGCTCCCCAGAGCGAGATGCTCAGCTCCAAAATCGAGGGGCGGACAGATGGAGAACCCGTCGATGAGCCTTCCTTTGCGAGCGCTCTGGACGAGATACCTGCGCCAGAGCCGGCTGCGAAAGCGTCAACGTGGGCTGAGGCCGTGATTGCGACGAGGCCGTGCTGGGCACTGAACTCGGGGGACATCTATGCGCGAGTTGCCAACTCCTCCGAAGAGTCGCTGGCGAGCCTGGAGCAGCGCCTTTCAACCGCCAAGTGCAAGAAAGGACGTGAGCAGGCCGACGTTGTCCTCGGTACCGAGTATCTCCGCCAGATCGACTCGGCGATCGAAGTCTACGAGAAGGTGGTCGAGCTTCACCAGGAGTTCATGGCGCGGGAGCACCCCCGGGCTGATGATAAGAGCTCCTTCAAGGCCGCTGTCGATGCGTTGCGGGCGGACTTTCCTTCCCTTGCAGAGCAGCGCACGTCGATGAAGGTTGTTTACGCCGAGCTTGTGAGGGAAGTGCGGCCCTCTGAGTGCCGAGGACCGATGGAGCGGTTGGCCAACAAGGTTCAGGAACTCGAGCGCGCGTTTTCCTCTGGAATGCCCGTGGCGAATGTGAAAGCGCGAGAGGATGCTTGGGCCGACGCCGCCCATGTCCTACGAGATCTTGACGCGCGATGCTCTGCTGCCGCCAAGGGCGTGTCGCGTGCTGCGACCAGGCTTGTTGAAGACGCAGGCCTCGTCCTCGACTATCACGAAGAACTCGTACAGTTTGGAACGGGTGAGGAGAGCGTATGGCGCTCCAAGACCGTCCGGATCCATGATGAGGCGACACGGCTAGAGAGCAGTGCCTTGGCTGTGTATCGCGAGATGGCGCTCTTTGTGGCGACCGTGGGGCGGGAGTCCAAATGAGCATGGACGTGTACAGGTCGACACTTGCGGTTCTGTCCACGGGTGAGGAGCAGAGCAAGGCACTCGTGCGTCGGGGAAAAACCCCCTTCAACAGGAGTCGACTCAGCGGGCGAGCTGAGCGTTCTCTACTCGAGCATCATCGCCAACGATGGGGACGGAGCGGACTCGCTCCAGTGCGGCGGAGGGGCGGCTGTCAGTCCGGGTACGAAGACCTCGTCAAGACGTGGACACCCAGTGGGGTCTCGACGCCGTTTCCCGAATTCGATCCGATGGTCCGGAGTTCGGACGATGGCTGACTCGTACACCGCGACGCTCGCTGTCCCCGTCGACGGCGAGGAGTTGCTCAAGCGCCCTGAGTCGGTCGAAGTCCGTGTCCTCAACGGCATGGCTGCTGGGAGCGTCTTCGTCCTTCGAGGAAAGAAGCGCTTCACGGTGGGGCGCGGGGCTGGGAGCGACGTGTTGTTGCCGGACCCGTCCGTCAGTTCGTGCCACGCGGAGCTTTTTCTCGAGGACGATGGGTCCGTCACGCTGCACGACGTCGGCAGCAGCAACGGCACGCGCGTCGGCGGCGTTGGCCTCGGGAGGGGCACGCTCTACGGAGCGGCGGAGGTCCAGATTGGTGAGTGTGCCATCCAGGTGAGTGCCGTCCGGTCCAGCAACGTCGCCGTGACGACGTCGCAGGAGTTTTGCGGGATCTTGGGTCGCAGCACCGCGATGCGCGAACTGTTCTCGCGGATGGAACGGCTTGCGCCCACGCCGTTGTCGACGCTCATTCTCGGTGAGACGGGCACGGGCAAGGAGCTGTTTGCACGTGCTCTTCATGAGCGCTCTGGACGTCCTGGGCCCTTCGTTGTCCTGAACTGTGCGGCGATCCCCGCACAGCTCGCGGAGTCGATGATCCTGGGCCACCGGAAGGGGGCGTTCACGGGGGCGACCGAAGACCGAGCAGGCGTCTTTGAGGAGGCCAACGGAGGCACTCTGTTCCTCGATGAGATCGGCGAGCTCCCCTTGGGGCTTCAGCCGAAGCTGCTTCGCGTTCTGCAAGAGCGAGTCGTCAGTCGTATCGGGGAGGCTCAGGGTCGTCGTGTCGACGTTCGTCTCGTTGCCGCGACGCATCGTCCGTTGGGCGACATGGTTTCTGCAGGGGCGTTCCGGCTCGACCTGTATGAACGCATTCGCCAGATGGAGATCGAGTTGCCGCCGCTGAGAGAGCGGCGTGAAGACATCCCGATGCTGGCTGCTCGGTTCGTCGCTGCTGTTGCGGAGTCTCTAGGGGAAGAGCGTCGCCTGACGCCCTCTGCCATGGCGGCGCTCGCGGCTGGCGAGTGGCCGGGGAATGTTCGGGGTCTTCGGAACACGGTGGAGAGAGGGGCGTATCTGTGCGCGCGTCCTCCCTTGGTCTCCGCCTCTGATCTGGGGATGGAGGCTCCGGTCCGGGTGCAAGAGCTTGCAACGCCTGTCCAGATCGAGCCAGCGCTCTTCGAGCTTCCGCTCAAAGAAGCGATGCGCCACCAAGAAGAGACGTTCAAGCGCGAGTTCTGCGTTCAAATGCTTCAGCGGTGCGATGGAAACCTCTCTGAAGCCGCGCGACGTCTGAACTACTCCCGGAAGGGCCTGCGCGAATTGTTGCGTAGGCTCGGCGTCGAACGGAAGCCTCAAGGGGCGTGATGTCGCGACGCGATGGAACCTTCAGGTTCCACGCCGCTGGTACCTGGCACCTGGGGTTCCCTGGCGACGAAGATGTAAGTCCCTGAAAACACGTCGGCGGTGCGTCGGCCTGGCGATTGCTGTCTAGGCCGTCATGTTCGCTGGGAAGAGACCTCGACCGAGCCAAGAGGCGCCATCTCGACATGCTCGTGCCCCTCGTGGGTTTGTCGTGCTGCGTCGAGCCTCTGGCGAGCGGATCTGCGGAAACGCGGCGTCTGGAACGATCGAAATCTCGGCAGAGCGGGGTGCGCGATGACCCGGAGTATTCTCCCCGCGTTCATGCGTCCCTTGGAGGCCGCTGAGCGCCTCAGCATTCGTCCCCAAGGGTCTGGGGCCACGCTGCCCCCGGCGCCTGCGATGGACCGCTGGGAGCCGCGAGGCGTCTCTCTCGTAGCGCTTGCAGAGCAGGCGACGGAGGTCGTTCGATGAGACGTCAGCGCATGTACGTTCTCGCGCGCCCGTGGCCCCCCGTTGAGTGCGACCGGCCTGCGGGTTCGCCAAGGGTGGACGTCAAGTCTCCGCGTACGGCTGTCGTGGCCGTGGCGGGCTGGGCCTTGGGCGCAGGGATGGGCGCAGCCGCGGCGCTTATGCTCGTGCGGATGGGTACGGTGTGGGCGTGATTCTCGAACCTGTATGCGTGCGCCTGTCGTTGAGGAGCGACGGGGAGACGTGGGATGCGGCAGTGCGACGTTTCGAGATGGTCGAGCGCATCGACCATCCCTATGAGGCGACGCTTGAGCTGGTCAGCGATGATCTCGACCTCGATGTGCGCAGTTTCGTCGGGACAGAGGCCGTCTTTGAACTCGATCGGCCGGGCGTTGGCGGACGGACGATGCGTGGCGTGGTCACACGCTCTGAGTACGTTTCGACGCGGAGCAAGCAGTTGTTCTGCAAAGTGGTGGTCGAGCCGTCGTTGGCGCTGCTGCGCTACAGCACCCGTCGTCGCATCTTCACCGACAGCACGGTACTCGAGGTTCTGACGCAGGTCGCCGAAGAGGTGTTTGGAGCCCATGGCGGTGCTTGGGACGCCTCGCGGCTCGCCAGTGGCGATCTTGACGAGCTGCGCGACTACGTCGTCCAGTACGACGAGACCGACCTGGCCTTTGTGCTTCGACTTCTCGGGGAGGCCGGCGTGAGCTTGTTGAACGCCGCCGACGATGGCGAGCAAGGCGAAGTCCGGTACGTGCTCGTCGACCACAACGAGGCCCTGCCCAGCGTTGGAGGCGACTTCGGGACAAGTACGGGGCAGGGGCCCGTGGAAGTGCCCTTCGTGCCACACGCCGAGGAGGAGGCGGAGGAACCCAGCGTGCAGTATCTCGGTCGTGCGGACGGCCTGCATTGCCGCGGCGTGACGGCTTCGGCACGCGCGTGGAAAACCGCAGGCGGTCAGCGGCTGCAGGCGCGTGCCGAGCTGGAGCCTTCGTCGGGCCGGACTGGGCACGCATGGTCCTTCGCGCCGTACCGAATCAGCGAAGGGAAGGGGAGTGCGGGCCCTCAGTTGGACGCGACGTCGACGTGGGCGATGCGGCGACTCGAGGAAGTGGTCGCAGGCAGCGTCCACGTCGAAGGGCAGAGCAACATCGCCGCGTTCACAGCTGGCGCAACCTTCGAGCTCGACGGACACCCCCACACGGACCTCGACCAGGGCTATGCGGTGCTGAGTGTCGTCCATCAGGCCGACTTCCCAGAGGTTGAGGTCGGACATGTCGCGGGCGCTGCACCGACGTATGTGAACCGTTTTGTGGCCGCGCCGCTCGCAACAGGTCCGGTGCGTCCACCTCTGCCATCCAAGCCTCGCGTTGCAGGGATGGAGTCCGCGACGGTCGTCGGACCCGAGGGCGAAGAGGTTCACACCGATGCGCTCGGCCGCGTGCAGGTACGCTTTGCCTGGGACGACGCACCGAGCCAGACATGCTGGCTGCGGGTGATGTCGGCCTGGGCAGGGGCCGGATACGGCGTGAGCTTCATTCCGCGCGTCGGCATGGACGTCGTTGTCAGCTTTCTCGGTGGAGACCCCGATCGACCTGTCGTCGTCGGGTGCCTGTACACGGGGACGAACGTGCCGCCCGGAGTGCTGCCGGAAAGCAAGACCTGCACCACGATCCGCACCCAAAGCTCGCCCTCTGCCGGTGAGGACAGCCCTGGCTACAACGAACTGCGGTTTGAGGATGCGCGGGGCAGCGAGGAGGTCCTCCTGCACGCGCAGCGCAACCACAGAACGGTCGTCAGAGCGACTCAGTCGACACGAGTGGGAGCCTCGCGGAGCCTCTCGGTGGGCAAGGATTCCCAGCGCTCGATCGGGGGAAGCGAGACTGTGCAGGTGGGGACCCCCAATGCTGACGAGAAGGGGGAGTTGGAGGTGTTCGTGACCGGAGGCGAATTGCGCCATATCGGTGATGTTCACGCCCTGGAGACGACCTCGGCGTTCTGGCTTGCCGAGGAGGCCATCATCGCGAATGCCGAAAAGCGCGTCTGTTGGTCCTGTACCTCGGGTCCCCAAGCACTCGACCGTGCGCCCTCGGGTGGCACTGTGCTCACGCTGACTCCCACGGCGGCGACAATCGAAGCGCTGGAGAGCATCGAGTTGAAGGTCGGGGACTCCAGCGTGCTTGTAAGCCCGCGAGGCGTGTTCATCGACGGTCCGGTTTTTACAGCGACCCCGACGGAGCATGTAGAGGTGAGCGCGCCTGGAGGCAGCCTGACGCTTCGGCAGGAAGATGCCGTGTTGCGAGGTGGTGCCGGACAGGAATCGTCGGTCTCTCTTTCTTCGGAGCAGTTGGAGTGCAAGGCGAAGGCCAAGCTTCGAGTCGAAGGGGCCGGCGTGACCGTTCACGGCGTCGAGACCGCGAGGGTTGTCGCGCAGGAGGCACAGGTCGAAGGTGTCGCAGGGTTGTCGATGACCTGTGTTGGCGAGACCGTGGTGCGTGGCTCGAAGGTGAGGATCAACTGATGGCTCGCGATCGCGACCCCCGCAACGAGAAGCCCGAGCTCTCGCCGGAGTTCATCTTCACGAAACGTGATGGCCCGAAGTCGCACGGCTACAAGTCGGAGGGGAAGCTCGACGAAAATAGCGTGGAGTCCGGAGTGTCGCTGGGCCGGGTGGAGGGGCACTACGGTTCGACACAGGAGGGGAAAGACGACGGAGCCTGGGCCGCCTTCTTCAAGACGGCGGGAAAATTCGACCTTTTCAAACTTGAGTTGAAGCCCGAGAAGGGCGAGTTGTCGGCATATCTGGTTGATGGCGAGCTGGATGTGTCCGGTATCTACTCGCGAGCTGACCTTCTTGAGGAGTATGGCTTGAAGGCTCCGCAGGGGCTGCAAGAAGACATCACGTTCGTGACGGCTGAGGCCTACGCAGCCCGGGCCGGCGACCCCACTCTTCACGGTGACGCTTTGCCCGAAGGCCCATGGGGAAGCGACGATGTCCTCATCGGTGGGAAGGCAGCGTGGCGAGCCCTGGCGGACGTTCACATCTGCTCTCTGCAGACAGGAGGTGTTCCTCATGTGGGAGGGATCGTCGTCTCGGCCGTCGATGAATCCGTGCTGATCAACGGCCTTCCCGCAGTCAGGGTGGGAGACGTGATCGTCGAGTCTGGTCCTCCGAACACTGTCATCAAGGGCGATTCGACCGTGACGTTAGGGGTGCCCGGCCCTCCGGTAACGTCAGTCGAACAAGTGGAGGCGCCCAAGCCGACCGGGCTCGCCAAGTTCCTCGATGCCGACGTTGTGGGGATGATCGGTCGAGCCAAGGCGCACGCTCAGGTCGGTGGCGGTCGCAGGGAAGACGGCGGGCTGGTTGCCGGTGCGCATGCGGGCGCGAAAGCATCAGTCGTTGAGGGGGAAATTGCTGGGTCCTGGAAGATTCCTTTAGGGGAAGACTGGGCGATCACCCTCGGCGTGACCGGAGAGGGGTCGCTGCTCTCGGCGGGGGCTTCCTACGGAGGAGGTGTCACCTGGGGGGCGGAG
>JBCCQM010000194.1:0-15524 GCA_039024335.1 Myxococcota bacterium | reverse complement strand
TCGCCCGAGGTCGCCATGCCCTGGTCACCCAGCGCGACGACCTCGTAGATGCTGCGCTGCTCTTCGGTCGGCTTCTCGATCGCGAGCCGCCACGCGCGCTTGGCTTCGGTCTGCCCCGAGACGCGGACCTCGCCGCCCACCTCGACCATGTGGTCGGAGAAGCCGGCTTCGTGCAGGGCTGCGGAGACCTGGTCGACCGCGTAGCCCTTGGCTACCGCGCTCAGGTCGACGGCGAGCGCGTCGGCGTCCTTGCGCAGCGTGGACGCGCCGGCGTCGAAGGTGAGGTGGTCGTGGCCCAGGCGGGCCTTGAGCGCGTCGATCTCGTCCTGGGTGGGGACCGTGGACAGCTCGCCCTTGGCCCCGAACCCCCAGCGGTCGACGAGCGGGCCCACGGTGACGTCGAGCGCACCGTTGCTCAGGGTTCCGACGTCGAGCGCGACGGTGACGACCTCGGCCATGGCCGGCGAGAGCGTCACGTCGACGTTGCCCGGCCCGGCGTTGAAGCGGGAGAGTTCCGAGTCGGGCTTGTAGGTCGACATCGCGCTGTTGACCGCCTCAAGCTGCGCGTCGATCGTGGCCTTGAGTTCGGCGCGGGTCTCGTCGCTCTGCTCGTCGCGGGTGTCGGCGACGAACTTGACCGTGTAGGTCGTGCCCATCGTTTCCCCGGTGATGGCGACCACGCGCGGTGGCGGCGGCGCAAAGTAGAACCGCCAGATCGTCAGGGCGACGAGGACCGCCATGCCACCCACCAAGAAAACGGGCCGCCGTTGAGGGCGGCCCGTGATCGAAGGCGGGGGTCCTTTCGGGGACTCAGCCACCGAAGTCGTCGAGCATGATGTTCTCGGGCTCGACCCCGAGGTCGATGAGCATGTCGATGACGGCCTTGTTCATCATCGGAGGACCGCAGAGGTAGTACTCGCAGTCTTCAGGCGCGTCGTGCTTGCTCAGGTAGTTGTCGAGGAGCACCTGGTGAATGAACCCGGTGTAGCCCTCCCACTTGTCTTCGGGGAGCGCGTCCGACAGCGCGAGGTGCCAGTCGAAGTTGTCGTTCTCCGCGTCGATCTGGTCGAAGTCCTCGGTGTAGAACGCCTCGCGAAGCGACCGGGCGCCGTACCAGAACGTGACCTTGCGGTCCGTCGCGATGCGCCGGAACTGGTCGAAGATGTGCGAGCGCATCGGCGCCATGCCGGCACCGCCACCAATGAAGACCATCTCGTTGTCGGTGTCCTTGGCGAAGAACTCGCCGAAGGGGCCGGAGATGGTGACCTCGTCGCCGGGCTTGAGGCTGAAGATGTACGAGGACATCACGCCCGGAGGGGTACCCTCCGGCGCGCGCGGCGGTGGGCTGGCGATCCGAACGTTGAGCATGATGAGGCCCTCCTCTTCGGGGTAGTTCGCCATGGAGTATGCGCGCTCGACGGGCTCCTCGACCTTGGAGACGTATCGCCACATGTCGAAGCGGTCCCAGTCGCCGCGGTACTCCTCGCCGATGTCGAAGTCCTTGTACTTGGCGACGTGCGGCGGGCACTCGATCTGGATGTAGCCACCGGCGCGGAACGGCACCGCCTCACCTTCGGGGAGCTGCAGCTTGAGCTCCTTGATGAAGGTGGCGACGTTGTCGTTCGAGAGCACCTTGCACTTCCACTTCTTGACGGAGAAGAGCTCGGGCTCGATCTCCACCTTCATGTCCTGCTTGATCTTGACCTGGCAGGAAAGGCGGCAGCCCTCGCGGGCTTGGCCGCGGTTGATGTGGGCTTCCTCGGTGGGAAGCATGGCGCCGCCGCCGTCTTTGACGTGGACGGTGCAGACGCCGCAGCTGCCCTTGCCGCCGCAGGCCGAGGGGATGAAGATCTTCTCGGCCGCGAGGGCATTGAGAAGCGTGCCGCCGGCGGGGACCTTGATGTCCTTCTCGCCGTTGATGTTCAGCGTGACAGCCTCGGTGTTCACCAGCTTGGCACGCGCCGCCATGAGGACGACGACGAGGCCCACGATGACCACCGTGAACATGCCGACGCCGAGGATGATTGTGGGATCCATATCCTTCGCTTTCCTTCCGTCGTAGGTGGACTAGAGCTGAATGCCCGAGAACGCCATGAAACCGATGGCCATCAGGCCCGTGAGGATGAATGCGATGCCCAGGCCGCGGAGACCTTCGGGCACATTGCTGTAGCGCATCTTCTCGCGAAGAGCCGCGAGCGCCACGACCGCCAGGGCCCAACCGATGCCGTTGCCGATTCCGAAGACGGTCGACTCGGCGAGGTTGTAGTCCCGCTCGACCATGAACAGCGACGCACCGAGGATGGCGCAGTTCACCGCGATGAGCGGCAGGAACACGCCCAGCGCGTTGTAGAGCGCCGGTGAGTACTTATCGAGCGCCATCTCCACGATCTGGACCGTCGCGGCGATGCTGCCGATGAAGGTCAAGAAGGTGAGGAACTCGAGGTTGACGTCGGCAAAGCTCGGGCTGATCCAAGCGAGCGCGCCTTCCTTGAGCAGCAGCGTGTAAATGAGGTTGTTGATCGGGCAGGTGACCGCAAGGACGAAGACGACCGCGCCACCGAGTCCGATGGCCGTCTCGATCTTCTTCGAGACCGCCAGGAACGAGCACATGCCCAAGAAGAAGGCGAGTGCCATGTTCTCGACGAAGATGGTCTTCGCCAAGATGCTCAGATAATGCTCCATCGAACTACTCCGCCTCCACCTGGTCGGGTTTGAACGTGCGCAGCACCCAAATGAAGATGCCGATGAGGATGAACGCCGACGGTGCGAGCACCATCAAGCCGTTGGTCTGATAGAAGCCGCCCTCCGTTACAGGCTTGAGGACCTGGATGCCGAAGAACGAGCCGGAGCCGAAGACCTCTCGGAAGGCGCCGACGACGACGAGGATGAGCGAGTAGCCCAGCCCGTTGCCGAGGCCGTCGAGGATGGAATCCTTCACCCCGTTCTGCATCGCGAAGGCTTCGGCGCGACCCATCACGATGCAGTTCGTGATGATGAGGCCGACGAAGACCGACATCTGCTTGCTGACCTCGTAGACGAAGGCCTTGAGGACCTGGTCGACGATGATGACGAGCGACGCGATGATGACCAGCTGAACGATGATTCGAATGCTGGGCGGGATTCGGTTGCGAATCGCCGAGATGGAGGCGTTGGACGCCACCAGGACCGCGATGACCGCAAGGGACATGACGATCGCGGTCTCCATCTTGGTCGTCACGGCGAGCGCCGAGCAGACGCCGAGGACCTGGAGGGCGATCGGGTTGTCGTTGAAGAGCGGGTCGAGAACGATTTTGGACGGTTTGGCCATGTCGTTTCGCTACTTCCCTGCGCCGTTGCGCATGTTCTCGAGGTACGGGCCGAAGGCTTGGTCACCGAGCCAGAACTGGACCAGGTGGGTCACGCCGCGGCTGGTGATCGTCGCGCCAGAGAGCCCGTCGACGCGGTACGGGTCGTCCGCGGCGGGGCCGGCTTGGCCCTTGATGACCTCGAGCTTGGGCGCCCAGTCGTCGTTACCCGGGAAGACCTTGCGGCCGGGCCACAGGGCTTTCCACTTGGGGTTGTCGACCTCGCCACCGAGACCGGGGGTCTCTGCGTGGCTGTAGAAGGTGAGGCCGGCGACGGTGGTCGTGTCGGGCTTGAGGGCGATGTAGCCCTTGAGCGTAGACCACAGACCCTTGCCCTCAACCGGAAGGATCAGGGCGTCGATGGTGCCGCCTTCGCCCTTGAGCTCGTAGACGAGCGCCTGCTTGGGCAGCCGCTGGACCTTGGCGTCGTTGGCCGGAGCCGCTTCGCTGGTCGCGGGGTCCTTCATCGCGGCGTCCATGTCGAAGTTCGCCGCGTCGGCGTCTTCGACGTACTTGCCGGTCTCCAGGTCGACGACGCGCGGGACGAGGTTTTCCTCGAAACGCTTGCCGACTTCAGCCGCCGCGATGGCTTCGCCTTCTTTGACGAGGCCGGCGACCTTGAGGACCTGGGTTTGCTTGTCGACGACCGCGTTGACGTCTTGGCGGTCCTTCAGCGCAACGGCCGAACCCGCCACGAAGATGGAGCAGAAGACGCAGATGCCGCCCGCGAAACCGACGATGTAGTTCTTACTAAAGGCCATATCGTGCCTCCCGACGCTTGATGTTTGCCTGAACGAAGAAGTGGTCGATGAGCGGGGCGAACATGTTCATGAACAAAATCGCCAGCATCATGCCCTCGGGGTACGCGGGGTTGACCACGCGGACCAGGATGACCATGACGCCGATGCCGAACCCGTAGATGAGCTTGCCCTTCTCGGTGAAGGCCGAGCTGACCGGGTCGGTCGCCATGAACACGGTGCCGAACGCCCACGAACCGATGACGATGTGCCAGTACCAGGGGATGGCGAACATCGGGTTCGTGTCCGATGGGAAGGCGTTGAGCAGCGATGCCATCAGGAACGTTCCGACGAGAACGCCAGCCATGGTTCGCCAGGACCCGATCTGGGTGAAGATCAGGATGACCGCACCAAGGGCGCAGGCGATGAACGAGGTCTCGCCCATCGAGCCAGGAACGAGGCCGATGAAGGAGTCCATCCAGACCTGGTCGGTCAGCTGCGTCATGCCGCTCTCGGCAGCGCGCGCGAGGTAGGTCGCGCCCGAGTAGCCGTCGGCCGCAAGGTTGCTGGCGCCGATCCAGACCTGGTCACCCGAGATTTGGGCGGGGTAGGCGAAGAAGAGGAACGCGCGCCCCGTGAGCGCCGGGTTGAGCACGTTCATGCCCACGCCGCCGAAGACCTCTTTGCCGATAATGACGCCGAACGCGATGCCCAGGGCGACCTGCCACAGCGGGATGGTCGGGGGCAGCGTCAGCGGGAAGAGCAGTGAAGTGACGAGGAAACCCTCAGTGACTTCGTGCCGGCGGACGATTGCGAACGTCACTTCGATGAGGCCGCCGACCGCCAGCCCCGTGATGTACACGGGGAGGAAGAAAATCGCGCCGTGGACGATGCAGCCGATGATGTCGTTCGAGTCCGCCTGCATGCGCAGGATGTCGTAGAAGACGATGTCCTGCCACGTGTCCAGCCGCGTCGCAGCACCCTCGACCGCCAGCGCTGCCTGGTAGCCGGTGTTGTACATGGCGAACAACACGCACGGGATGAGGGCCGCGACGACCGTCAGCATCAAGCGCTTGAGGTCGAGGCCGTCTCGCACGTGGCTTGTGCCTTTGGCGCGGTCCAGCGGAGAGAAATGAATGGTGTCGGCAGCCTCGTACAGCGGGTAGAGGCGCTCCCACTCGGCACCCTTTTTGAAGTTGGGCTCGAGTGCGTCGAAGATCTTGCGGAGGAAATCCATCAGCCTTCCTTCTCGATGAGCGCCAGCGTTTCACGCAGCGCGGTGGTGTAGTCGTTCTTGCAAGGACAGACGAAGCTGCACAGCGCCAGGTCTTCCTCGTCGAGCTCGAGAACGCCGAGCTTTTCGGCGTACACGGTGTCGTTGACCAATAAAGCCCGAAGCAGGTGCGTGGGCATGACGTCGATCGGCATCACGCGCTCGTACATGCCGATGGGCACCATGGCGCGGTGGCTGCCGTTGGCCGAGGCATCCATCGCAAACTTGCGGGGCGCGACCTGGTGCAGGATGGCGCCGACGAACGCTCGGACCGTCGAGTACACACCGAAGCCAGGCATCACCATGCGCATGAACTCGCGTTCATGCGGCTCGGCGAGCACGCTGACCTGTTGGTGGTAGCGGCCGAGGTAGCCGTGAATCTCGCCCTGGGCGTCGCGTCCGTGAAGGATCGAGCCGGAAACGACGCGGGTGTCGCCCTCGGGCTTGAGCAGCTCGCGGCCCGCGGTGAGGTCGTCGATCGACGCGCCGACGCGGGTGCGAAGCAGGCGAGGCCGGTCGACGAGCGGGCCTCCGAGCGACACGATGCGCTCGGTGGGCAGCACGCCGGTGCGGAACAGCTCGCCGATGGCGATGACGTCCTGGTAGCCGATGTGCCAGACCGTCTTCGCGCGATAAACCGGGTCGAGCTTGTGGATGTGCAGCCCGACCGTGCCCGCAGGGTGGGGACCCGAGAACTCCTCGACGGTGATGCCCTTGGCAGAGCCGGCCGACACCTGGGTGCCCGCCATCTTGCAGAGGTACGTCTTGCCTTCGGTGAGCTTCGAGACCGCATCGAGGCCGCGGCGGAAGTCGTCTTCGCGGCCCGCCATCACGACGTCGACGTCGGGCGAGAGCGGGTGCGTGTCGCTGGCGGTGATGAAGATCGAGTGTGCGGCGTCCGCGGTCGGCGAAGGCGTCCGCGAGAACGGGCGTGCCCGAATCGCGGTCCACATGCCCGACTCCGCGAGCAGTCCTTGGATTTGCTCGCGCGCGAGGTCTGCGGGGTCCTTGCCGGTGTACGCTTCGAACGACTGCATTTCGTCGTCCTTGGTCTCGCCTGCGAACTCCGCGTCGGACAGCTGAATGACGACCGACTGCAGGGCCCGTCGTTCACCGCGATTGACCGCGGTGACCGTGCCTGCACCTGGCGCGGTAAACCGAACGCCGGGTGTTTTGCGGTCTTCGAACAGGAGCTGCCCGCGCTTCACGGTCTCGCCGGCCTTGACGGCCATGGCCGGTCGCATGCCGATGTAGTCGGCTGCGATGACGGCGACGGAAGCGACCGCCCGACTCTCGTGAATCTCTTGTCGCGGCTCGCCGGTGATCGGCAGATCGAGGCCGAGCTTGATTTTGTGCGCGCCCATCTGAGATTGCGTTCTAGGGGGTCTGTGGCCGGATGGAAAGACCCTTCGCAAGCCGGCGAGAGGCTCGCCGCCGGGTGTTACGGCCGATGGCGCGACGGCCGACCCGGGTGTTCGTCGGCATCCGTCGCGAACGGCGCGCGCCCCGAAACGACGAAGACCTCGAAAACAGCCCGGAATCGGACGTTTTCGAGGTCTTGGCGGACTTTGCGCCAGGGCGCCGACTCGGCGTGCCACGGCGACGAGCGGCGTCTCGGCGATCCCACGTGGGAAGAGCCTCACGCGCGGCGCAAACTGTGCGCGCGGTTCGATCTCTCCGAACGCAGGCTGAGGCGCTGTTTCGACGCTCAGGCCGCCGCGGCGTAGCCGAAGCCGCGGGCGTACTCGGTCAGGCTGCCGCGCATGATCTTTCGGGCGCGGTGCAGCCGGGACATGACCGTGCCGAGCGGAATGCCGAGGGTTTCCGAGGCGTCCTTGTAGGCGAGGCCGCGAAGGTCGACGAGTTCCACGACTTCGCGGTAGTGGCTGGGAAGGCCCTCGAGGGCCTCGAGCACCTCGTCCGAGAGCCCCTCACGGTGCCACGACGCTTCGGGTGCATCGGCTTCGTCCATGCGGCGGCGATCGAAGAGGTGTTCGACCAGGTCTGCGCGGCTGGCCACGGTCGTGACGACGCGCTGATGGCGGTGACGCGAGACGAACGTGTTGTAGAGGATGCGGGAGAGATAGGCGCCGAGGCTGCCCGCGCGGTCGAACTTCGACCAGTTGGCCCATGCGCGCGTCAGCGCCTCCTGCACGAGGTCGGAGGACTCGCTGGGCTGGTGGGTGAGCCGCAGGCCCAGCCGGTAGAGGCGGGGCACGTGGGGCATGGCAAGGTCGGAGAACTACTGGGCGGTGGCGACGTCCATGCCCGCCTAGAGAGCAAGAGGCCGACCAGTTACGTTTTCTCAGTGATCCTGAGTCTTTAGCGTGTGCGACGTCCATGCCGGCGCACAAAAGACATCGAAGTTGCGACGAAAGACGCAAAAAGTGTCTTTCGAGGCGTTGGTGCAAACCCCAGGTGCGTAATCGTCACGACTTGGGGCGGGGGAGCGCCGTCCAGACCGCCCCTTGGGTCCCCAGGACCACGCCCGCGTCGCCGAGCCAGAGCGGTGGGTTTCTCCACGCGATGCGGGCGGTCGGCTCGGCCTGAAGTCGCAAGCCCGGGCCGCCCGGCGCGGAGGATGCCGCGGCACGGACCCGCGGGTCGGGGTCGAGTCGGCGAAGGACTGCGCGCCGGCGGGAGAGGGCGGTGGAGAGGTCGGGGTCGCTGAGGACGTGGGCCGCGGCCGCGCGGGGACGCGGGTCCGCATCGAGCAGGAAGAGGCCCGCCAGCGCGGGGTCGAGGTCGCGCGCGCCCAAGGCCACGCAGCTGCGAACGCGCGGGGAGCCGTCGCCGGCGAGGTCGTGCAGCACCGCGTTCGCAAACGCTTCGGCCCGACGTCCTCGCGCCCGCCCCAGCGCGAGCGTGGCCAAGCATCGGTCGCCTTCGGCGAGCGTCACGTCCGTGGCCAGTGCAGCGAGGCGACCCCAGGGGGCGAGGGTGTCGCCCCGGAACGCGACCGACATCGGCAGTGCGGCCATCGCTGCAACCCAGCCGCGCATGCCATCCATCGGGAGCGCGCGCTGCAGCCGGGCGTGGACCTGACCTACGAGCCACGGCGGCGGGTCGGCGGCGAGCGTGGACGCAGCCTCGAGCTGGGAGACGACGTCGACGGAGCGCAGGTGCGTGGACCAGGTCCCGACGTCGTCCAGGTCGGGCCACGCGACGTCGGGCTTGGCGGCGGGCGCCACCGTGAGCGCGTCCAGCAGCCGCTGCACTTCACGTTCGAGCTCCGGCTCCACGCCGCGCTCGAGTGCGGTCTGCAGCGCCGGCTTGGCGGGTTGACCGATCCACATCAGAGCGCGCAGCCCCACGGCTCGAAGCGCGGGCTCGCGGAGGCGCGCGACGAGGCCGTCGATCAGCGCTGGCTCGGGTGTCGGGCGGCTGCCGATCGCCTCGGCCACGCTCAGGGAACCAACGCCGACCGGCGGATCGTCGAGGTAGCGCAGCAGGGCCGCCGAGACGTCGTCGCCGGGCAGGCGCGCGAGCGCGGTGAGCATCGCCCGCACGACGTTGCCTTCGTTCTGACCGTCGATGGCCCGAAGCAGGGCGCCCGAGGCCCTGGGATCGCGCATGTGGCCCAGCGCGGTCGCTGCCGCGGCGCGTACGGACGGCTCGGGATCCTCGAGCAGGCGTGCGATGGCCAGCGTGCCGTCGCCGGGCCCCTGGAGACCCAGCGCGGTGACGGACCGCTGCCGCACCACCGAGGCGGTGTCGGAGAGCTTCGCGAGCAGCGCCCGCCGGGTGCGGACGCGGGCCTCGCCCGTCACTGCCGACCACCCGGCAAGCTGCGCGGCCTCGGCCCGGAGTGCATCCGAGGGGTCGAGCATCGTCTGCAAAAGCAGGTCGAGTCGCTCGCCGCGAGGGTCGGTGGCGATGACCCGGAGGGCGGCGGCACGCAGGGACGGTGCAGATCCGGTGCGGACCTGCTCGGTCGCGGGTTCCAGGCAGGACTCGACCCGGCGCATGTAGCAGATGCGAAGCGCCTCCCGGCGGACCTGCAGTGCGGGGTCGTCGAGCGCGAGCAGGAGGTGGTCCTCGATCAGCGCGGTCGGAAAGCGCTGCAGTCGGACCAGGGCGGCCGCGCGCTCGCGATCTTGGGCGGGTCGCTGCACGGCGACGAGTGGGGCCGCGACCCGGTCGACCTCGGTGGGCCAGCTCGGCCAGCGTCCTTCATCCGTGGAGGCTGCGGTCGGGATGACGAGCGCGAGCGCGAGGGTGAGGGCGCGGAGCACGAGCCGACGGTACCATCGGCCCGCGATGGCGCGAACGCTCCGGTTCTCCTTCGACTTCATCTCGCCCTACGCCTATCTCGCGTGGCTGCGGGTTCACGACTTCGCGGCACGGGTGGGCGTGGAGCTGCAGACCGAGCCCGTGCTGTTTGCGGCGATGCTCAACGCGTACGGCCACAAGGGACCCGCCGAAATCCCGCCCAAGCGCATCTACACGTTCAAGCACGTGCTGCGCCTTGCGGCGGATCAAGGGGTGCCGCTGCGTCCGCCACCAGCGCACCCGTTCAATCCGCTGCTCGGGCTTCGGCTCGCCACGCTCGACCTGCCCGCGCAGCAGCGCCGCGGCTTGATCGACGTGTTGTTCGCGCGCGTGTGGATCACGGGGGAGGGCATCACGGATCCCGAGGCGCTCGCGAAGGGGCTCACGCGGTCGGGGCATGACGGCGCCGGGCTGGTCGCGGCAGCGCTGGCGCCACAGAACAAGCTCAGGCTGCGGACGGCAACCGAAGAGGCCGTCGGACGCGGGCTGTTCGGCGTGCCGTCGTTCGAGATCGACGGCGAGATGTTCTGGGGGCAAGACGCCTACCCGCACATCGAGCGCTTCATCGCCGGCCACGACCCGGTCCCCGCCGACGTGCTCGCGCAGTGGGGGGACCTTCCGGCGCAGGCGAAGCGCGACGGCTAGCGGTCACCCTGGCGGGCTCTGCATGAGGTACCAGCCGGCTCCGGCGAACGCGGCCAGCGTCAGCAGCACCAGCGCGGCCGTCTTGAGCCCGCGACGCTCCTTGGGGAGCTTCGGCAGGGGCGCGGGCTTGGGCCCATCGCGCACCTCGGCCCGAGCCTTGGCGAACTTTCGCAGCTCCGCCCGCTCATCGGCGGTTTCGAGCAGCCGCGCCAGCGACGGCACACCACGTACGAGGTGGCTTTTGCCGGAGCTGCGGTCTTGCACCTTGTCGGTCAGCAACAGCGTGCCTTCGTCGGCGCGCGCGAGGATGGCGTCGAAGGGCATCGGCCCCTCCATCGCGTCGCCGCGCACCAAGAAGTACGCGTCGCCCTTTTGGGCCGTATCCAGGCCGGTGTCCTGGTCCTCCATCGTGGGGGCGTAGCTGCCGAAGAACTTGCCCGACCCCGATGGGCCTGCTGAGGCGTCGACGTCATCGGCGACGTGCCCGTCGATCGTCGCGAGGCGGTCGGCGATGTCGTCGATGTTTCCGAGGGACAGGCCCAGCATCGAGGAGCTGGTGTTGCTCTGGACCGGCTCCGGCACGCCGGTCGGCTGGGGCGGCGGCGCGGGCGGAGGCGGTGCAGGCGGAGGGGGGGCGACCGGGCGCGGCGGCGGAGGCGGGGCGGCGCGCGACATGGGCGGCGGCGCCGGCATGGGCGGTGGCATCGGAGGCGGCGGGGGCCGGCTCGGCATCACGGCGGGCGCGGGGACGGCCACGGGCGAGGGGGCCTGGTGGGTGGGCAGCGGCGCGTCCACGCGATCGGAGCGCTGCAGCGATCCAGCCTGCAGCGCCTCGGCGAGCTCGGACTTGAACGCGGCGGCGTCGGGCGGCCGGGCGGTGGGCGAAGGGGCGGTGGCCCGCTCGAGACACATCAGCAGCTCGTCGGGGCCGTCGAGGCCGAGCGCCTGGATCGGTTGACCGGCCTCGGCGAGCGGACGCCCGGTGATCATCTCGAGGAACAGCGTGGCCACCCCGAACACGTCGGTGCCGGGGCTGAGCTGCGGCGTGGCCAGCAGCTGTTCGGGCGCGACGTTGGGCAGCCGACCCGCCTGGCGGTGACGCGCGAAACCGGGGGTGCGGGGCAGGTGAGCCCCCACGCCCACGCCGGAGAGAAAGACGCGACCCGCCTTGCTGACGTACGTGGTGTCCGGGGTGACGTACCCGTGCATCACCTCCGGGTGCAGGGCACTCAGCGCGTTGCAGACGTGGGCGACCAGCGCGTAGGCGGCATCGCCGTCGAGCGGATGCCCGCGGCTGATCCGGTGCCGGACGAACTCGCGGACGGAGGTCCCGCCGGGGTCATGCTCGAGCAGCAGGAAGTGCTTTTGCGGCCGACCGAACGCGAAGATCGGGAGCAGGCAGCGATGCGAGCGCGCCTGGGCTGCGTTGAGGTCTCGACGCAGGCCGGCCAGCACGGCGGGGTCGGCCGTGAACACTGGGTCGAGGACGGTCAGCAGCACGCCGACGCCGTCCTGCCGCGCGCGGTAGCAGATGCCGTGGGGTAGCTCGCCGACGAGCGCCTTGATCTCGAAGGGCGCGCCCGCGGTCGCCCCGGGCGCCATCAGCTCCCCGGACTCGATCTGCGCGTCGACGGGCAGCGCCTCCACGGGGTGAGGCTACCGCGAACGCAGCGCTGGGGAAAAAAGCGAGGGTTCAGATCCCGAGCGCGTCTTCGACGGATGGCGACGCGTTGTCGTCGCGGCCGCTGCGGATGCCCGCGAGCAGGCTGCGCGCGGACTCGCGGGCCGCAGGCGTGGTCTCTTCGTCGGCGATGATCCGCTCCAGCCACGGCTCGGCCCGGCCGCGGACGTCGCTGCTCGTCGCCCGCATCTGCGCGAGCGAGAGGATGACCTTCATGGCGAACGTGTCCTGCGGCATGAAGAGATCGACGCGGTCATCCATCCCCCCATCGGGGCGCATGCTCAGCTGCACGCGTGGACACACCGTGGTGCGCTCCGCCGGGGTCGCCCGGTCGTAGGCGTCCATGAGGGCCAGGTTCGACGCCTCGTCGGCGAGGATGCCGAGGCTGTGCACGATGGCGCACTGGACCTCGTGCGAGGCCGTGGGCAGGCGGGCCTCGAGGATCTTCACCACCGACCGACCGCCGCGCTGGTCGCGGTGCTGGGCCAGCGCCCAGGCGGCCATGCGCTGGGTCTGCGGCCCGGCAGTGTGCAGCAAGTCCTCGAGCAGCGGGACGGAGGAGAGGGTCTGGATGGCGCCGAGCGCGTAGAGCAGGCGGCCGTCGACGGCCTCGTCGCGATCGCGTTGGCCTCGGATCTCGGCGTGAATCGCCTCGTCGGCGGCGCGGTGCTGAACCCGGCCGAGCGCGACGAGGGCCTCGCGGCGAAGGCCGGGATCCTCGCTGCGGCTTGCCGCAACCAGCGGCGCCTTGAGTGGCCGGCGGGTGGGCAGGTCGGTGAAGCGCCCCAGGGCCCACGCGGCCCACCGCGCCGGTTCGCCGCCCTGCGCCGTGCGCCACTTCAGCGCGGGCAGGACCTGCGGCTCGCGCCGGATCGACAGCGTCTCGATCGCGTCGATCTGGGCCGCCTCTTCGCCGATGTGCATCGTCACCACGTGCCGCCCGACCCGCCGGTAGTAGGGGTCGAAGTCGTGGTTGACGAGGTTGAACAGGATGTAGGTCGCCGCGCCGCACACCAAGAGCAGGAACGGAAAGCTCATCGTGGTGCGCTGCATCGAGGCGGCCACGTCGTCGACGGAGTCGCCCTGACCGCTGCGGGCGTTGAACCGAGCGACGCGCCCTTCGATGTGCGTCTTGCGAAAGCTGCCCTTGAAGAACAGCTCGTCGAGCAGCAGTGCGTCGAACGCGGCCACCACGGCCATGGCCGCGTAGTAGCCGAACAGCAGCGCGGTCTCCGTGCCGGTCGACGAGGGGATCCGCCGGATGCTGCCCGCGACGAACAAGGACATGGCGAACCCCCCGAGGTTCGCGAGGATCACGACGGTCCACAGCTTCACCCAGGTGGGCAGCTTTCGGGTCACCCGGACCTGGGTGCTGTAGGAGGCGGGGTCCGTCATCGAGGTACTCATAACGCGTGCGGCGGGGGACTTCACGTGGTGTCGCAAAAAGTGCTCGGAGTTTCGGTGGGTTGCCGATTGGAGTTCGAGCGCGACTCGAAGCGCGTGGCCGCGGATGTGGGCCCCGCTGAACCTGACAGCCGAACCCCGCTCGAGGTTCCCGAGCGCGCGGGCGGAGCGTGGATTTTTTGGCGGGGGCGGTGCGGCGTGCCTACGGTCGCGCCATGGCCGAAGTCGCGCTGCGAACCGGACGGGCATCGTCTCCCGAACCGGCCCGCTCGACCGTGGACGCGTCCGAGCAGGATGACGTCCAGGCGGGGCGTGGCCGTGGACCCCTCGCGCGCGCGGGCGCGCTCCTCGAAGGCATGGCGCTGCTCGCCGGGCTGGGGTGGGGCGGCCTTCACGTGCATGACGCCTGGGCGGCCGGGCAGACCCAGCCCTCGGTCATTGCTGGGGTGTCCATTGCCGGACTGGACGTCGGCGGCACCGCGCAAGAGGACCTGGATGCCGTCGCCGTCCGGGCGGGGCAGAGCGCGAGCGCGCGACCGCTGACGCTGCAGGCTGGGGCGGAGTCCGTCGACACCACGGCGGCCCAGCTGGGCGCCACCGCCGACGTTGCGCGCGCGGCCGCCACGGCACTCGAGGTTGCCCGCAGCGGAGACCCCGTCGTGGATCTTCAGGCCAAGCTTCTCGCGGCGAAGCAGGGCATCGACATTCCGGTCTCCTACAGCTTCGACGAGTCGGCTGCGCTGGCACAGCTGCAGGCGCTTGCACCTCGCGTCGAGACGCCGTCGCTGCCGACGCGCCTGGACTTCGCCGGGCGCAAGGTCGTGCCTGCCGAGCCCGGCACCGCGCTGCTCGCCTACGACTCGCTGTCGGCGGTCGCGACGGGGTTGGCCTCGGGGGCGCAGCGCGTCGAGCTGGTGGTCGCGCAGAAGCCCCCGGTCGAGGACCCGCTGGGGGCCATCGCGGCCGACCTCGACATCTCGATCGTGCTGGGCAGCTTCGACACGCCCTACCGCACCGACGAGTCGTACAAAGACCGCACGCACAACCTCAAGGTTGGCTCGACCGCGATCGACGGCTTCGTCCTGCAGCCGGGGGAGACGTTCTCGTTCAACGAGACCGTCGGCGCGCGCTCGGCCGAGAACGGCTATCGCTATGGCACCGGCATCTCCGGCGGCCAGCTCGTCGACGTGCTGGGCGGCGGCATCTGCCAGGTCAGCTCGACGATGTTCGGCGCTGGGTTCTTCGGCGGCCTCGAGGTCGTCTCGGCGCGCCCCCACTCGCGCCCGAGCAGCTACGTCGACATGGGCCTGGACTCCACCGTCGTGTGGCCCTCGGTCGACATGAAGCTGCGCAATCCCTACGACTTCCCGGTCGTGCTGCACATGACCGTGTCACAGGGCAAGGTCCACGCCGAGGTGCTCGGCCCGCGTCGTCCGTACCAGATCGCCTTCGAGCGCTCGCTCGAAGAGGCCGTCCCGTACGGCACCGTCTGGCGCGACGACAGCCGGCTGCGCTCGGGAACCGAGTCGATGGCCCAGCGCGGGCGTCGGGGCTTCAAGCTCAAGCGCGAGCGGAAGTTCCTGCAGGCGGGCGAGGTCGTGAAGACCGAGTCGTGGAATCTGAACTACCCGCCGACCACCGAGATCATCCGTCGTGGCACCAGCCCTAGCGGCGAGATGCCCGAGGACAAAAAACGTCCAGCACTGCGCGAACCGGCACCCTCCCTCAAGATCGTTCAGTAAGCGGTTTCCACTTTTTTGTCGCACATCGGACCGTGCCGTACCTCTGGACACGAGATCTCCATGAGATCTCCCACCCGGAGGATTCAGACCGATGCGAGAGATGCACAAGTGGAAAGACAAGGTCGAGCTCAACCTCGACAACCGTCAGATCTTTTTCCTGTTCTTCGGCCTCAGTGTCGTGGGCTGCTTCGTCTTCGCGCTGGGCGTGATGGTGGGGCGCCGCGTCGAGGTTGGACCGACGGGCGAGGTCGCGGCCCTGTCTGCCGACTCGCTCTCGATCCTCGACGGCCACGGTGAAGTGCAAACACAGCTGAGCTTCCAAGAGGGACTCAAGACCTCCGAGATTGAGTCGGTCCCGCCGACCCGCACCCTCGAGCCCGAGGACGCCGACGCACCCGAAGCCGCGCCCGCGCCCGAGCCGGCACC
>JBCCQM010000193.1:0-15530 GCA_039024335.1 Myxococcota bacterium | reverse complement strand
CAACCGGGTCCGACCCAGGGTCCGTCGATGAGACCGCTGTTGGCCGTGAAGCGGTCGGCGACGCGTCCGCGGACGACGCAGACCCCGGGTCATCCGTAGGCACCGAGGCGTTGGCGGGAGTCGTCCAGACAGGCGAAGAAACGGACCCAGGGTCCGCACCGAAGCCGGGGAGCGAGGGTCCGCAGATGCAGCCGATTCGCGACGCGCTGAGCGTGCAGCCCGGCGCATCATGCCTCGAGGTCGATCAGCTGAGCGGTGTCATCAGCGGAGACCTACGGACCACGGAGGTTCCCGCCCGGCTTTCGGTGGAGATCGTCGGGGACCCCGAGGATCCGCTGTCCATCATGTACACGATCGTCCGCGACGGACAGGGGGTTGCAACGCGCGAGTTCCCCCATGCGATCGCGGACTGCGACCAGCTCCACATGGCGATCGGCGTATCGATCACCATCGCGCTGGAGTCGACGCCGCTGCCTCCACGCGAGCCGACGCCGCCGCAGACTCGAGCACCCGCGGTGCTCGAGGAGCCGACGCCGCAAGCGGAAGACGAGGCTGAGCGTGCGCCGGACCTGGATGCGCGCCGTCGTGGCGAGACGTCGTACGAGCCGAGTCCGTGGCATGGTGCGGTCTCGGTGTTCGGTGGCGTGGGCTTCGATGCGCCGCCCGACATCGGGGGTGTGGGTGGCGCGGCGGTCGAGCTTCGCTGGCGCGACTACGTCGATCTGTCGGTGGGCGTGCTGGGGGCCCGTTCCAATCCGCAGGCAGCAGGGCAGGGGCGGGCGACCTACTCCCTCGTGGGCGCGACGGTCAATGGATGCGGCGCGTTCGTCGTGGGCTCGATCCGTCCGCGGGGGTGCGTAGGGTTGGTCGGCGGCGGCGCGCTCGCAACGGGGACCTCGTTCGAGCAGTCCGAGACGTCGCGCTTGCCGTGGCTCGCGACTCGGTTCGGCGTCGACTTGAGGATTGAAATCGCGCCGCGCCTGGAGCTCGAGTTCGGTGCGGAAGGCCTCGTCCACCTGCTGCAGCCGGCGTTTGACTTCCTCGATGAGGACGGCACGCGCCGCGTGGGCCGCGAGTTCCCGTGGCTGGGCGGATGGCTCACGGCGGGGCTCGTCGTGAATTTCCGCTGACCCGTTCCTCTCGATCGGCCGTGATCTGCGCTTGCCCAACTGCGGTACAGCGTGCCGTGTCGCACGCGATTGGAAGAATCTCGCGCGCATCCCGACGGAACGGGTCGTTTTCGGACACCAAACGGTGTGCTTTCGGTGAAGGATCCTGGTGGTTCGTCAATACATGGCGTGGGACCCTCATGCCCACCCGTGTCCGAACACCTCAACGCAGAGGCGCTGTACCGAGCTCACGCCCGGTTCGTCGCCCGTTTCCTGCTCCGCTTGGGCGTGCGAGGAGACGACGTGCCTGACCTGGTGCAGGAGGTGTTCTTGGTGGCGCACCGTCGCGGCGGATTCACGCCCGGACGCGCGAAACCAACCACATGGTTGGCCGAGATCGCGTTTCGCGTGTCGTCGGACCGACGCAAAAAAGCCCGCCGACATCTCGAGGACGCCGACGCCGACAAGGTCGAGCTGGCGCCTGCGGCGGCTTCCGCTGCATCGCCGGGCAAGCACGCGGAGAGCCGGCAGGCCCTGGCCCGGGTGCAGCGAGCGCTCGACACCCTCACCGCCGAGAAGCGCGCCGTGTTCGTGTTGTACGAGCTCGAAGGTCAGTCCTGTGACGCCATCGCGGCGTCGCTCGACATCCCCGTGGGCACGGTGTACAGCCGCCTGCACTCGGCGCGCCGCGACTTCGCCAAGGCCCACGCCTCGCTGGCGCGCGGAACCGCAGAATCCGGGACGTCTCGTCCCATCTCCGCTCGACTGAATCCGGGGGCAAGCTCATGAGCAACGATCCCATCCGTTTGATCGACGACCCTTCGGTCGTGTCCGGCCTGCGCGCCGACCTCGTCGAGGCCGCATCTGCCGGGCTCGAGGGGTTCGACGTCGCCGCGGGCGCTGCGGGTCTGCAGGCCGCGATCGCGGCCGAGGTGACGGGCGCAACGGCGGTCAGCAGCGGCGCGGCAAAGGCCGGCGCGGGATGGTTCGGCAAAGCGGTCATCGGCGCGGTCCTCATCGGCGGCGGGGTTGCGGCCTGGTTGGCGACGCGCTCCGAGCCCGAGGCATCCCCACCCACCGCGCGCGTCGTTGCGGCGGCCGAGGATGACGAAACGTCCAAAACGTCCAGCAAGGGGCCGGCAGTCGAGCTCGAGACGGAGCCCAAGGTGCCCGTGCTCGTACCGGAGTCGCCCGCACCGCCGTCGCACGTCGAGGAAGCACCGAAGCCCGCCGCGGTCGACGCTGCACCGGTGCTGAGGGCTCGCCACGCGCCCAAGGCAGGCAGCAAGCCCGCCAAGCCGAAGGCCGACGACTACGTGCGTGAGGCCCGGCTCGTCGCCGACGCTCGCAAGGCCCTTCGCACCGACCCAAGGCGCGCGCTCGCGCTGCTCAAGGATGCGAAGCGGTCCTTCCCACGAGGGATGCTCGCCGAAGAGCGAGAAGCGCTCACGATCATCGCGCTCGCCGAGCTGGGCAAGGTCGAAGACGCTTCGCGTCGAGGCGAACGCTTCTTGAAGAAGCACGGCAAGGGCCCGTACGCCGAAGCCGTGCGCGCCGCCTTCGACTGAACGAGAGGGCCCGCTCAGGGGGTCTGCTATGCTCGATGCGATGACGCGCTGGGCACTCGCAACCGGGCTTAGTGCCGCCGCGTTGCTCAGCAGCGGCTGCCAAGTTCGGGGCCTCATCGGGTCCAACGAGAGCGCGACCACCGACGACGCCGAAGCCGACAGCGGCGATGCGGCCGACGCGGTCGGGCAGTCGAGCGATGGCGTCGACACGGCCGCTTCGTCTGCCGCATCCGGGGGCGAGGACTCGGCTGCGAGCGCGAGCGGTGGCGGCACGACGGGCACGGCCGACGACGAGTCGACGTCGGACATGCCGACGGACCCTGCGCCCTTGTTCGACGTTGCGCCCGACGATGACCCGAACCTCTGCGCGCCGCCCACGTTCCCTTCGTGCGACGGCAACGATGGCGCGACCTGGTATCAAGCGCTCGGCTTGGGCTGCAGCGACATCGACGAGTCGGTCTTTGCCCACACCGGGGAGCTGGGTTCGATGATCGTTCACGAAGGGCGCATGGGCGGCGAGGCCAGCCCGTTCGCGCCCCGCGAAGGAGAACGCTTCGTCATCCTCTCGACCGGTCGCGCCGCCGAGGTCCCGATGACGCCCGAGGAGCTGTCCGCGCTGCATCCGCTCGAGTGCGACGACCCGCAGCAGTGTCCGAGCAGCGATCTCGGCGGGGCCCTACGCGACTTCTTGCCCGAGCCGCTCACGCCCCGGCGGGTGCACGACGAACTCGACTGCATCGATGCTCCGCTGCTGGTGGGCGAGGGAGACTGCTCCAACTCGCTCGCCGAGCACTGGGCCCAAGGCGAAGGCGCGTACGACTACGTCGAGCTGCGCATGCGGACGCAGGTGCCGCCGCACACCGACGCGTTGTCGTTCGACTTCGCGTTCTTCTCGAGCGAATACCCGCTCTATACGGAGCACGGCGTCCTCACGCCCTACAACGACATGTACATCGCCTGGCTCGAATCCGAGTCGTGGACGGGCAACGTGTCGTTCGACGACGAGATGAACCCGATCACGGTTCAGAGCGTGTTCCTGGACTACCGCAGCCCCAGCGCCGACTGTCCCGACTGCGACGCGCCCGAGCTCGAGGGGTTCTCGATGCAGCACCACGCGGGAACGAAGTGGCTCACCACGAAAGCTCCCGTCAAAGCCGAAGAGACGATCGAGCTGGTGTTCGCCCTGTTCGATCTGACCGATTCGGTCTTCGACAGCGTCGTCGTTTTGGACAACTTCGATTGGACCTGCAGCGGCGGCCGTCCCATTACGACGGAAGGTTGAAGGTTCAACCGTCGATGCACCATGGATGGTTCGAGAGAGCCAACGGATGAAGGCTTGTAGATACGCTCTTGCGCTCTTGGCGACCGCAGGGCTCGGGTGTGAGTTCATTACCGGGCCCCTGCCCGAAGCTGATGACGCACTCCCCTCAGGGACGGTCAGCACTACGACGGTTGACGCGACTACGAGCTCCGACGTCTCCGGCGACGGGAGCACGGCCGCTGTGGGTGGGGAAAGCTCGACCGGATCATCGTCGGGAAGCAGCTCGATGGGCTCCACCGGCACGACGGACTTCGACCGCGCCGGAGGATGCTGCGAGCCACACCGGGCTCCCGGATGCGACGATGATGACGTGGCCGCTTGCGTCTGTGACGCGGACCCGTTCTGCTGCGACGTTTCGTGGGACGCCTCGTGTGTAGAGCTTGCTGCGCTGTCCGGATGCGGCCGCTGCGAGGTGCCGCCGCAGCCCGCCAACGAGGGGGCATGCTGCGAAGAGGCGGCCGAAGGGGGCGTGGGCTGCGAAGACCGCGACGTGGCCGCCTGTGTGTGCGCCGAGGATCCCTTTTGCTGTGAGCAGGAGTGGGATGTGCTGTGTGCGGACGCCGTCGACACGCTCGAGTGCGGCACCTGCGAAGATCGCTACGGCGGGCCGTCGTGCTGCTTCGTGCAGCCGGGTGCCTCTTGCGAGTCGGACGCGGTCGCGGCCTGCGTGTGCGAGTTCGACGCGTTCTGCTGCGAGGTGCAGTGGGACGGCCAGTGCGTCGCCGAGGTGGAGAAGCTCGGCTGCGGCCCGTGCGAAGGCACGGAAATCGGCGAAACCGGGCAGGAAACGACCGGGTACGGGAGCTCGAGTTCGTCGAGCGGCTCTTCGACCGGCGGCGTGGGCGACTCGGACGTAACCGCAACCGCGCCATAGCCCGTCGTCAAAAAAAACGAAAAAACTGGTGGGGCGGATGAAGGAAAGGCCCGCGCCGCACCATTACCCAAGTGTGGAGCCCACAGGGTTCCATGGCCGGCGGGGTTGACCCCGACGGTGACAGTCCAGACAAGGTCGGCATCCCTGGCGCGGGTCACTTCCCCCTACTTGAGTGGCCCGCGCCCTTTTGGTTGACGCCGTAACCAACGAAAAACGCGAGCGCCGGAGACTCCCAGGGCTCGCGTCGTTGCGTTGGGCTGGGCTGGGCTGCTCCTACAGGCCGTCGAGCGGGTCGTTGCCGTCGGGCATGTCGACACCGTCGGCGCGCTTGTTGCCCGGGTTCACCCGCAGCGAGACGAGCGATTTGCCGTCGTCGCTCTTGAACTCGACCCAGGTCTTGCCCTTGATCGCCGACTCGGCCTTCACGCGCTCCTTGCCGCCGGCCTTGTAGACGACCTCGACCTTGTAGCCGCTGTCTGCGGACTCGACGTAGACCATCACCTCGTGCTTCTTCTTGCCCTCGGTGAGCACGAGGACCAGCTCCTCGCCGGTCTCCATCTTGTGGCCGGGGTGCTTGAGCTCCTTGGCTCCGTTCTTGATCTTCAGCTGGACGAAGACCCGCTCCTCCGCCGCGACGACGGCTTGCGCGTCGTCTGCGCTCGCGACCGGGGCCGCCTGCGTCGGCGTGGGCAGGGCGCTGAGGAAGGCTGCGGCAACGGCGGGCAGGAGCATGGGCGGCATCAGACGGACGTCCATCGGCGGATATTCACCCAGACAGCGCGGCGGCGCCCATGTTCCCGCTCACGCGCGATGGACACCGGGCGGCGCGACCTCTAGTATGTAGGCAGATGTCGTCTGGCACTCCGTGCATGCTGGTGGCGAGCCTGGCCGTGGCGTTGGGCGGCTGCGTCGCGGGTGGCGTGGACGAGACCGCGTCGCAGACCACGGACGCGGCCGGCAAAGCCGACGATGCCAGCACCGACGCGGCGGCGTGGGCCGACGTCGTTTTCGTCGACGGCTATCTGCTCGACGCCGAAGCCCACTGGACCCCGAGCGTGGATGCGCCAGCGCAGCGGGTGACGTGGACCCTTCAGGTCGAAGAAGGGGGGCGCGAGCTCTCGCGCGAGCTCAAGGCCACCGACGTGGTGACGGGGGACCAGCGCGCGGCGGGCCGCAACCTCTCGGCCGACTACTACTTCGATCTCGGCGAGCCCGACGACGACATGACCGATCTGCGGACGCTCGTGCTGCAGATCGACATTGAGCCGTGCGCGGATCAAGCGTGCTCGTCCACGCTGGACGGCGGTGCCCAGATTCGTCGGCCGCTGAGCTTCTTGGTACGCCCGTACCCACAAGCCCGGCTGCGTTCGTGGGGCCAGGACAACGACCTGGGCCCGCTCGACACGGACGCGCTCGCGACCCTCTCGACCGCCATCGAGCGAACCGAGTGCGAGAACGTGTTGGTTTCGGTCAACGGGACGATGTTCGAGGGCTCGGCCGGGGCCGACGCGGCATGGCACTTCATGCGCGGCCGCGGCTACGACTGCCTGGTCAGCGTCGCCTACCACGACCGCGACGGCGGCTGGGGCGACTTCACTTCAGACGACACGCTGATGCTGTGCGAGTCCGCAGAACTCGGCCTCGATGCAGTGGAACCGGTTTGGGAGGCCGCCGTCGTCACGCCCGGTGTCGCTCAGTGGGACATCTTCGGCCACAGCAAGGGCGGCGCGGCGGCGGTGAAGTTCTACCAGCGGCGTTGGCACAGCCTGCGCGACTGGCCGCAGTCCCGGGTGTACACGATTGGCCTGCCCTGGCGCATGGGCGCGCAGTACCTGCCCACTCCCGACGACTACGAGCCGGGCCGGATCTACGCCCACGACCAGATCGTGGCGTTCACGTGGACCGACGACGCGGTGAAGGATGTCGATAAGTGCATCGACTTCGACGCCGTGCGCTTGAGCGAGACCCACGACTACACGCCGATGTTCTCCAAGAACATCGACGACGACCCCGAGCGCGTCGCCATCCGCGACGCCTTTCTCGAGGGCATCTCGACCTGGGTCGGCGCCCGCTACTGACCGCGTAGGTCCAGCGTTGCCACGCTCTCGACGTGGTGCGTCTGTGGGAACATGTCGACCGGCTGCACGGAAACCAGGTCGAACGCACCGTCGGGTCCGCACAGGACCTGGAGGTCTCGGCCCAGGCTCGAGGGGTCGCACGACACATAGACGACGCGGCGCGGCTTGAACTTGGCCACGGCCTCGAGCGCGGCCGGCAGGCACCCGCTGCGGGGGGGATCGAGGATCACCACGTCGATGCGCTGCTCCAGCGTCGGGAGCAGCTCCTCTGCGCGCGCGCAGATGAGCTCGACGTTATCGAGGTCGGCCAACGCCTTTTTCGCGGCCTCGATGGCCGGCGCGCTTTCTTCGATGGCGACGACCTTGGCGACCGAATCGGCGAGCAGAGCCGCGAAGGTGCCGACGCCAGCGTATGCGTCGGCGACGACCGTCTCTGGGTCACCGGAGACCTGGCTTCGCACGACGTCGATGAGTCGCTCTGCCTGCCGGCGGTTCACCTGGAAGAACGAGCTCGCCGCGACGAGGAACGCCTTGCCGTGCAGCTGCTCGGTGATGTGCTTCTGCCCGGTCTCCAGACCCAGGTGCGCCAAGTCCAAGGCCGGCTGAATCATCACCTGGTCCTCGGGAGCGCCGACGCGGATGTTGCACTGCGTCGCGGTGTCGAGTTTGCCCTGGACCTTCGCGAGCACGTCGTTGACCCGGTGCTCCATGATCTTGCACTCGGGCACCTCGAAGAACTGGCGCCGGAAGCGACGGACGAAGCCGAGCTTGCCCTCCTTGACGGTGAAGCGCGCGTGGTTGCGGTAGTTCCACGGAGACTCGGCGCCGATGACCGGCTGCACGGGCGCATCTTCGAAGCCGCCGAACTTGGCGAGCTGTTCCTTGACCATGCGCCGCTTGAGGTCGAGCTGGTGCTCGTACTGCACGTGCTGGAACTGGCAGCCGCTGCAGCCTTCGAAGAGCGGGCACGGCGGTGTCGCGCGATGCGGCGATGGTTCGGTGACTTCCTCCACGTCCACCGCAATCCAGTTGCGTCGGATCTTGCGGATCTTGACCCGCGCTTCTTCGCCCGGGATCACGCCCGAGGCGTAGATCGGTTTGGGCAGGCCTTCGCTGGCGATGGCGTCGCCGCGTGGGGCAACGCTGTCGAAGCGAACGGTGATGGATTGGCCTTCTTCGAGAGTCATGCGTTCTCCAGGTCGAGCCCGAACGGAAGTTCGGTCCACAGCCCCGACCGGAGCGCATGCAGGTTGTGCGTGATCCACTGCATCGTGGCGTCGTCGTCCGACCCGTCGAGCGGGAGTTCGCGCCACTGTCGGCGCGCGAGGACGTAGGCCTGCGCCATGTCGGGCCAGTCGTCGTACGCCCGCTGCAGCCGTTTCGCAACCGGGGCGATCATCTCCCACGACTGCTCGGGGTCGACCATGCCGGCTGCAGCGCCCAGCCGCGCAACCAGCACGAAGCGCAGCAGTTCCCACGCGTTGTCGGGATGGGGGGAGTGCGCCAGCTCATCGAGCGCGTCGTGCAGCTCACGCGCGCCGTGGATGTGCCACCAGCGCTGCAGCATGCGACGGGCCTCGCCGCGATCGAGGTGCCCGTAGTCGCAGTCGCGGGTGACCAGCATCATTGCGGCTTGGCACCACCGCCGCAGCGGGTCGGTGGCATCCGCGTCGAGCCGCTCGTCCATCGGGCTCCGAAGGCCACCGGGACGCAAGCGATTGAAGAGCGCCGCGACGACCAGCAGAAGCCCGACACCGCCGAGCACCCACGGCCAGTTCTCGAGGAGCCAGTTCATTGGGTGACCGGTTCGAGCAGTTCGATTGCACAGTCGTCGGCGCGCAGCCGCACGCGGGTGCCGAACGGCAGCGCCCGGTTGCGGGCGGGGTCATGACCGAACTCGAACCCGGTGACGAGCGGAACACCCAGCGTGCCGAGGCGTTCCACGACGACCTGCTCGGCGGTGGGTCCAAGACCGTTGGGGGGGTCGCACATCGACAGTTGTCCGATCGCGATCCCGCGGACGCCGCGGAGCACACCGCTGGAGAGCAGCTGCGTCAACGAGCGGTCGATGCGGTACGGGACCTCGTTGATCTCTTCGATGGCGAGGATGTTGCCCCGAAGCGGCGGAAAGAAGCGCGTACCGACGAGGCTGCGGAGGACCTCGAGGTTGCCCACGACCAGTCGCCCCTCGACGGTTCCGCCGTTGAGGGCAGTTCCCTCCGAAGCCACGATCGGCGGTGGAACCTCGCCGCGAAGCAGGTCGTGAAGGTGATCGACGTCGCCGGGATGCAGGCCGCCGAGCTGGGTGACCACGGGCCCGTGGATCGAGGCGACCGACGCGGTGACCCAAGCCCATGACAACAGCGCGGTCACGTCGGAGAAGCCGACGATGGCCTTGGGATTTCGGCGGAGCCTCGCGGGGTCGAGCCGGCCGAGCAGACGCGTGATCCCGTACCCGCCGCGCGCGCACAAGATGATGCCGGGGTCGGGGTCCGCAAAGGCTTTGTGAAGGCTGTCTGCGCGAGCTGCGTCCGATCCGGCGAAGTAACCATCGCGCTCGAGGAGATTCGCTGCGGGTTCGAGCGGGACGTCTCCAACCACGCGTCTGAGCGCCCTCAGCCCCTTGTCGAGCCGACCGGGGTCGACGGGGCCCGACGGCGCGACCACGTGAACACACGCCCCCTCGCGCAGGGCGGGAGGAAGATTGACGGTGGTCGATGCGAGGGCCGAGTCGTTCACGCGGTGTCTCGAACGCTGCGAAATATATCAGCTGCGCGAGGAGCGGACGGATTCGGGAAGCGTTTGAGCTCGTCGTGCGTCTATGACCGCGGGCGGAACGTGGGGGATACTCGGCATACGTTGACGGAGACGCACGAGCCCCCGGCGGTGAGGTCGCGGACGCAGACGCTCGGGGATGAGGACGCCGCCGTAGGTGCGCGCTGGGAGCGAGGGCGCGGCACGACGATTGGTCGATACCGCATCGAGGAGCGACTCGGTGCGGGGGCGATGGGCGTGGTGTATGGAGCCGTCGATCCGACGCTCGACCGCAGCGTCGCGATCAAGATGGCGCATGCATCCGACACGGGCAGCCGCCGCGGCGCCGACCGATTTGCTCGAGAGGCGCGCGCGATGGCGGCACTCGATCACCCGCACGTGGTGAAGGTCTACGACTTCGGCCTGCGTGACGATGAGGCGTACCTCGTCATGGAGCGCCTTCGGGCGCGAACGCTGACGGACTGGCTGGAGACCTCGCCCTCGCGACGAGAGCGGCTTCGCGTCATGCGGGAAGCGGGCGAGGGCCTGGCGGCCGCGCACGCGGCAGGGCTGGTCCATCGCGACTTCAAGCCCGACAACGTCCTTATCACGGACCGACTCGAAGCCAAGGTCACCGACTTCGGCTTGGCGCGGGCCTACGGCGATGACGACTCGAGCTCGGACGCCGAACTCTCCGGCCCCAGCGGGGTGTCTGGAGCGGTGTCGCATACGGTCACCGCGCAGGGGGTGGCCGTGGGCACGCCCGCGTTCATGTCGCCCGAGCAGCACCGGGCGCTGCCGTTGACCCCTCGCTCGGACCAGTACAGCTACTGCGTGACGCTGTACGAGGCGCTCACGGGCAACCGACTGTTTCGCGCGCCTACGGTGCTGGCGCTCGAAGAGCTCAAGGACCAGGGTCCGCCGCTGGAGGCCTTTCGCGGCTTGCCGCTGTATCTCGCGCGGGCACTTCGTCGTGGGCTTCAACCTCGCGCGGCCGATCGCTTTGCCGACATGGCGACGCTGCTTCGAGCGCTTGATCGGAGCCGCGCATTGCTGTGGGGTGGTGCGGCGGTGCTCGTAGCCGTACCGGTGGGCCTGGCCGCGATGCCGGCGTCGCCGCGAACCGAGGACTGCGGCGCGCCGTCCCTGCTGGACGCCGAACAGCGTCGCGGCATCGAGGCTGCGCTCCTCGAGGGGACCGAGGGCGTCCGGGGGGACCGGATCGAGCGGGTGCTCGCGATGCTCGACGGCGAGGCCCTCGCGTGGTCCGACGCATACGAGCAGACCTGCGAGCTCGAGCCGATTGCCCGCGACCTCGCGCAGTCGTGTCTGCTCCGTCATCGCGGAACGTTCGACGCTCTCGTGGAGCGGCTCGGACGTCGCGCGAGCGATGCCGACGCCGCGCTGAGCCAGGTGACGAAGCTGACCGAGGCCGACGCCTGCCTGCAGCCCCTTGCCTCTCGGTTGGAGCAGGCGCGGCAGGATCCCACGGTCCGTGCGTACCTGGACGAGGTCGCTCGCCGCAGACGCGCTGCGAAGGATGCGATGCGGGTCGGCGATGCGCTCGCGGCTCGGGCCGAGCTGACGCTGGCGCTGGACGCGATTGCGCGGGTCGAGCCCGAGGCGCTTCGAACGCACTCGCTGACCATGGTCGGCAACGAACTCGACAGCGTGGGCGAGTACAAGCTGGCGCATACCGTCTTGCGGCAGGCCTACGACATCGCGCGTTCGGTCGACGACGATCGCCGTGCCGCAGGAGCGGCGGTGCACTTGTCGTGGGTCGAAGGCATGTCGCTCGGGGAGATCGAAGCCGGCCGTCGGTGGGGTCGCGAGGCCGAGCTGCGGATGCAAAACTTCACGCCGAAACCGGACCTTGCGGCGGCGCGCCTGATGAACATGGCTGCGCTTTCGCAGGCGGAAGGGGACCTGGACGAGGCGCTCGCCTTCATGCGCCAGGCCGACGAGGTCGGACGTACCGACGTTGGCGAGGAGACGCCCGCGCGCCAGTCCACCCGGCTCATGGCGCGAAGCGGACGTCAGCACAACATCGGCGCAATCTTGTACTGGCAGGGCAACCACGCCGAGGCGTTGGCGGCGTTTCAAGACGCGGTCGTGAGCGTGCAGGCGGCGCGCGGGACGGACCACCCGGACGCGAACGACAGCCTTCAGGGGGTGTGTCGCACGGCCGAGGCGCTGGGCGACCTCGACCTGGCCCACGTGTCTGCACGGACGATGGTCCGCAACATCGAGACGCACCGCGGCCCCGACCATCCCAGCATCGTGAATGCGCTCAGCATGCTCGCCGCGGTGGAGTACGCGCGTGGAGACATGAAGTCGGTCAAGCAGCGCTTCTTGCGTGCGATCGAGATCTACGACCAGCCGCGATATCGGGGCCAGTACCAAGGGGAGCGCGCCTCGACTCAGACGGAGCTTGCGGGCGTCTTGCGGGAGCTGGGCGAGCTCGACGAGGGGGCCGCCGTCGCCATGGACGCCTACGAGAGGCTCGAGGACGAGTCCGACCCAAGTCTGTCGGTGCATCGCACGGGGGCGCTTCGGGAGCTGGCGTTGATCGAGGCCGACCGCGGCCGATACGAACTTGCGATCGATTACCTCTTCCGCATGGACGAAGCGGGGCGCAACAGCGCCTTCGCGAGGAACAACGGCGTGGTCATGGCGATCACGCACGTGTACGTCTTCACTGAGGCAGGGCGATTCGACGAGGCGATCGAGGCCTCCGAGAAGGGCATGATTGCGGCGGAAAGAGTCCCCGACTCCGTCGACGCGCATCTACTGCGGCTGCGCACGGCCGAGGCGTTCATCGGCCGTGACGAGCCCGGCGATCGCGAGAGTGCGAGGGCACTGATCGAACGCCTGCAAGCAAACGCCGATGCGTTCGGCGTCGGTGAAGTCGACGAGGTCGTCGCGCTGTTCGATGCGCTGCCGCCGGTCAGCTCTCGATGACGCGTAGCGGGACCTCGGCGTCGAGTACGTAGCCGGCGTCGGTCCGCACCAGCAGGTCTTTGAGCCCCATCTTGCGCAGCGTGGTGACGGCGACGTAGACCCGGTTAGCACCGGCGCGCGGCAGGAGCTTTTCCTCGGCCCAGGCGCGATCGAGCAGGTCTGCGACCGAAAGGGCGCGGCCGGGAGACTCCTGACGCGCGGTGATCAGGGTGGCGAGGACGCGCGCAAGCGTCTTGCGGCGTTCCAGGTCGTATTTCTGCCCTCCGGGCGTGGTGAACCATCGGCCCAACCCGTCCACGACGAACGGCTCGGGGTCGACGGTCCGGCCGTAGGTCGAGATCATGCGCGTGCTCGCGTGCTGAGCGAGCAGCGCGTCGAGGCCGTCGAACGGGCGAAGGACCGCGTCTTCGGACTCGACGGCAGCCCGCTCGATGACGGCCTCGAGCTCGTGCAGGTTGCCGCCCCAGCGATGTCGCAGCAGGCGAAACGAGAGCTCGGGATCGAGGCGGACGTCGTCGCCTTCGACGTACCGCCGCGCGAACGCGATGGCGAGTCGAGGGATGTCGGTACGCCGCTCGCTCAGCGACGGGACGCGGATCGACCAGCGACGCAGGCGGTTGACGAGTTCGGGGCGCAGCCTGGCGGCGAGACCGTCGGGCGGCTCGATGGTGCAGGCCACGATGTGCGCGCCTCCGAGATCGTCCGCGTCGAGCCGGTCGAGCAGCACGAGCTGGGCCGAGGACGGCAGCTCTTCGACCGTATCGAGGATCAGCGTGCCATCACGGGCGCCGTCGAGCATCGCGTGCATCGTGTCGGCCGCGCGCTCGGGGGGCAGGCCGCCGCATCGCAGCACGTGCAGGGGCCCGCTTCGCGCGCTCGACTCGTGGAGCCGACGCGCCAGCGCGTCCTTTCCGACGCCCGACTCGCCCCACAGCAGCGTCGGGCCGCGGCGCGCCGCCTTCTCGAGCGTCGCGAGCGTCGCACAAAACGCGTGGCTCGCCCCGACGAGCTCGGTGGCGGCGTGAACTGGAGGCTTGGGTTCACGAACGGGCATCAACAGGATGCGACCGAGCCCGATGACGTCGCCACTGACGAGCGGATGTTCGCGGACGCGGCTGCCGTTGACGAAGGTTCCGTTGCGGCTGTCGAGGTCGCGAAGGGTCGGTGTACCGCCGCTGCCCAGCTCGAGCTGGGCGTGCGCGCGCGAGAGTGCGCCGTCGTCCAAGACGCCCTCCCCGAACGTCGTGCCCTTGCGTCCGATTTCGACGGGGTCGTCGACGAGGATGGAGCGTCCGATGAACCGCGGTCGGTCGTGGTGGACGACGTGTAGCCACCATCGCTTGGGCGAGCGACCGTCGTCCTCGGCCATCGTGGAGGTTTGGGTCTGATCCGCAGCGTTCACGACGCGGCCAGTATTGCAGCCCTCGCGGTGCGGGTCCCGGGCACGCGGGCCGATGCGAGGGCGCGTCAAAGGTCCTGTGCGGCGCGGCGGACCGCGGACTCCGGGCGTGCAGGCTTCGCGCTGCGACCGCAGACAGCCTGTGCGACGACCTTAAATCTACGGCGGCCGGACGCATCGCGCGGTCCGTGGGGGGCGCGGCCTCAGAAGCGTACGGTGAGCCCCGCCGTTGGGCCGCCCAGCGACACCGCGCCGACCCATCGCTGGTCGTAGCCGGCATACAGCTCGACCCGCCGCAGGTTGATGCCGGCGGTGGCCCGAAGGTGGGGCATCAGCACGCCGAAGCTGCCGTGAATGGCGGCGTTGGCCCGAAGGACCAGCGGCCGGGCGACGAAGAGATCCATGCCGGCGCTCCAGCCGAGCCATGGAATGACCAGCGGCGACGCGGAGCCGCTGCGGCGGTCTTCGAACAGCACGCTCAGGACCGGGGCGAAGCGCAACGTGACCACTTCAGAGGGCGCAAACTGGCCGCCGACTTCGAACGAGACGCGATGCAGCCGGTCGTGAACGGAGCCGCGAATCTCGAGGTCGCCATCCAGGCGGGCGCGCGGTCCTTCGACCCACAGGTCGTACGCGCCGCGCATGTAGAGCCGGGACTGGGATGCCCGCACGCTCAGCGAGCTGCGCCAGAGGTCGTCGTAGAGGTAGCCGCCCTCGGCCTGGACTTCGGCGGCCAGCTCCTTGCCGACGGCATCGGCTTGCTTCGCGTCGGCCGGCCGCACGATGTACCCCCGGCGTCCGTTCGCATACGGATAGGGAAGAAATCGCTGCAGCTTGCCGGGTTCGTCTTCGCTGAGCTCGAGCAGGGCTCGCACCGTACCGACGTCGTCGTCGTCGTCGTCGTCGTCGTCCGAACGCGAGCCCGAACTTGAGCTGCCGTCGAACTCGCCCCGCACGCGCTCGAGGCGGTCCCCCGCGAGAACGGGCCGAGGCCCGAAGATCACCAGCAGTCCAAACCCGAGCCACAGCCATCGCGCCATGCTTCAACCTCGTGCAAATCATGGGCCGATGAAAACGCCGCCGCACGGCGTCGGAGGCAGGTTTTAGGATCTCGAGCGTGGCGTGCTTGCGACAGGTGTTCGTTTCTCGCAACACCTTCCGAGCCTCACAGTCTCTTAGAACTGAACCTTCGCGGTCAGGCCGACGTAGGTCGTGCTCAGCTGCGGGCTCAGGCTCAGCTGCGGGGCGCGGGGACGGTGCCGCAGGATCGACACGCCGGTGGTGAAGAACGTCGGCGCGGCCACGAGCAGCATGAGTCCGGTCCGCGCGGTTCGAACTTCGTTGAGCGCCAGGTCGACCTGAACCATCTCTTCGTCACTGAGGGACGTCGACAGCGTGTCGAACTCGCGACCCATCTCGATGCTGCGACGGGCACCCACGCCGAAGAGGCTTGCGCCGACCGCCAT
>JBCCQM010000192.1:0-15565 GCA_039024335.1 Myxococcota bacterium | reverse complement strand
TCGGGGTCGGTCCAGGTCCACAGCAACGCATCGTCCTGCAGGCGATAGCGGCCGACCCAGCGGCCCGCGTCGAATCCCTCGGTCAGGCCCGCGAGGAAGAGGTCTCCGTCGGGGCCCGGGGCGATCCTCGTGACAACGCCCGTGCCCGAAATCAACGACTCGCCCAGGACCTGACCCAGCGCGCCGATTGCAGCGAAGACGCCACGCCCCTCGTCCCCGGGCGCGGTGCGGGTGCCGACCCCGAGCAGCTGCCCGTTGTGAACCACGAGCGCCTGCAATCCACCGGAGGCTTCGTGTCCGAACGAGCGGGTCCAGCGATGGTTGCCCTCCGCGTCGTAGGCGACCAGCAGACTGGGCAACGAGAGAAACCCGTCCGTCGCCCCACCCAGCGCGACGTATCCACCATCGTACGACACGACATCGCTGAACCACTCGCGCTCCGCCTCGTACGCGCGGCCAAAGACCGACCGCCAGCGCGGTTCGTCCTCGGCGCGACAGTCCGCGCTGCATCCGTCGCCTCCGAGCGGATTGCCGTCGTCGCACGACTCGCCAGGACTTCGCAGGCCATCACCGCACTGCGGCTCGGCGCACATCGTCGTGCAGCGCGAGCCGACTTCGTTGCCGATGCCGAGGTCGCAGTCCTCGCCCGCATCCAGCACCCCGTCGCCGCATTCGGCTCGCGCCACCTCGGGAGCACCCCCGAGCAACACGCCCACAAAAGGGACGAGAAGACGGCGGCGACCGCGAAGGCTCACATCCCTACTGTGCAACGATCGGGCGGCGGAGTTCCGACGATTTTCGGCAATCCATCACATCGCCGGACCTACCAGTCGTCGTCATCATCGTCGTCGTGGTCTTCGAAGGACCCACAGTCCTTGAACGACACCTCGCCAACGAGGACGTTGCCGGCCCCGTCGTCGCACTCGAAGATGAGCGACCCCTTCATGGTCCCGCTTCCATTGACGGTCCGGCGGGTCAGCTTGCCTTCGAACTGCTCGCACGCGTCGAGGTTCAGCTCGAATGCCGCGCGCCCCGGTGCGTAGACGGTCGCGTGGGGGACCTCGTCGCGCTTGAAGACGTCGACGGCGCGTCCACGCTCATCACGCAGATGAACGCCCCAGTAGCCCAGCTCGCCCCCGTCGGCGCAGTGGTCCGGCGTGAAGCGGAACGAGTCACCCGCGCGCGCGCTCACCTCGAGGCTGCCCTGCAGCGGCTCTTCACAGCCCGAACAGACCAACAACGCGACACAACACCAACCGAGCCGACCCACGTGTATAGGCTACGAGGCCACGCGGGTCGGCGGTAGAGGGAACACCCTCGGTTGGGGCGCGCGGGGGCGCCAGGCTGTGATCGCCAGCACCACGCTTGAAGGCAGCGGATCGACGTTCCGTCCCCGGACCTGCCCCTCCTGCCGCACGCGCTTGACCGCCATGCGTGCTGCTGGCTTTCTTGCATGCGCCCAGGAAAGGCAACGCAAGGAATGCGAACACGTACGAAGCTCTGGATGGGCGCGGCCATGGCCGGGTTCATGATGTTTGGATGTGCCTCGGTCCCCGTCAAGGGCGACGGCTCCGGTGGCGCGCGGCGTAGTCGCAAGAAGAGCGACACCAAGCGGTTCGCGGCCGCGCAGGGATTTCCCACGCAAACCCGACTCGCCGAGCTCGGCAGCGCAAGCGTGGACACGCCGCTGGCCACGGTCGGCACGCTCGCCGCCGTCGGCGCGTGGTCGCTCGACCCAGCCGAGGCCCAGGCCGACTGGCGCAAGCCCTACAGCGGGACCGAACCCAGCGCCAAGGCATACAGCGCGTGGATCAAGCGGCACGGCAAGGGCGTCATCGACTCGGCAGCCATGGCTTGCGTCGCGCACCAGTACGCCCGATTCAACGCCAAGCATGACGACGCCGTGGCGGGGGAAGACATCAAGGCGTTCGTCCAAACGCGCTGCGGTGTCCCCTATCGCTTCGTCCGCACCATGCGGTGGAAGGTCGAGCCCGCCAAGTTCCGCGACCTGTCGGCGGACAAGCCGATGCCGGCCATCATCGACGTCATCAAGGACCTGCCCGAGGGCGCCATCGCCGGGCTCGGCGTCGCCAAGACGGAGTCCACGGTCGTGATCGTCGCCGCGCACGTCACGTCGCCTGTGCAGTTCGAGCCGGTGCCCTTCGACGCCGGCAAGGACGGCGTCGTGATCGTTCGCGGCTCCACCGACGAGCGGGTCGAGTGGATCAACGCCGCCATCACCCAGGGTGAGCTCGGCGTTCAAAGCTGCGAGCGGGTGCCTGCGGCCGGCCCCAAGGGCGGCTTCGTCTTTCGCTGCAAGACGAAGTCCGCGGACGATCAGGCGTTGATCGAAGTCAGCATGGCACCCAAGGGCGCCGTGCTGGGGCAGGTCGTGGGTCGCTTCTACGTGTCGCCTTCGGGTGCGCAAAGCGGCGACTACAAGGCCCCCGACCTGGCGCTGCCCGTGACCGAGCGAGACTTCAGCCCCAACGCCGTGCTCGCCGGGATCAACACGTTGCGTTCGCAGGCGGGCCTGTCCGATCTCCGCGGCGCGCAAGCGCAAAACAGCGTGGTCAAGAACCTCTTCCCGCACCTGGTCGGCAACGACGACGTCCGCGTGCAGAACGAAGCGGCGATGGGCTTGATGGCCGGCTGGCAGGTCGACGACGTGCTCCGCGGCGGCAGCTTCCAGATGATGTTCGCCCACCAAGACCTCCCGCTCTCCAAGGTGCTCGCGGCCGACCTGCTGTTCCCCTCGTTCCGTCAGGTTGCCTTGGCGCCCCACATCAGCGTGTTCAGCAGCGCGGCCCTCGACGGCGAAGGCAGCCGTGGACTGCTCAACGTCGCCTACGAGGTCTTCGAGAAGCGAGACTTCGCCAACGAAGAACGCGCCGTTCTCGACGCCCTCGACGACGCGCGCGCCAAGGTTGGGCTGCCACCGGTCACGCGGGTCATGGGCGGCGCCGACGAGGTGGCCATGGCCGAGAGTGCCGAGCGCATCCGAACCGGCGAGTCCGCACCCGAGGACGAGCTTCACGGCATGCTGGAGTACTTCCAGTCCAAGGTGAACCGTACCTTCATCGGCAGCATGCAGTTCCCGCTGCGCCTCGAGGGCTGGAGTCCCGACTTCCCCGACGGCTTCTTCAAGCACGAGAACATCGCCGTCACCACCAGCATCAGCTACTTCCAGCCCGAAGGCGCGGCGTGGGGGCAGCACGTCGTGTTCTTGATCTACACGCCGCTTTGATTCATGGCGTGGGCGTGAACTCGGCGATGTATTGGTGGGGCAGCGTTTCGCGGTCGGAGCGGGCGTGGGTCCAGCCGGCGGCGGTGAGTTCGGCGATGAGGGTGTCGTGGGCGACGCGCATGGCCGGCGGAGGACCGGGCGCGTCGGCGTCGGCGTCCTTGCGGAAATCGACGATGACGAGCCGGCCGCCCGCGGCGAGCTGCTCGCGGACGGCCGTGAAGTAACCCGCCCGGTCACCGATGTGGTGGTAGACGTTGCACAGGAAGACGACGTCGGCGGGCTGCGGAAGCGCGGGCGCGTCGGCGCTGCCCTGTACGGGCGTGACGTTGGTCCGGCCCTCCTTCTGCGCCCGTTCGCCGAGGTAGCGCACCATGTCCGGCTCGATGTCGTTGGCGAGCACGCGGCCTTCGGGAACGGCGTCGGCGAGTCGCATCGCGAAGTAGCCGGTGCCTGCCCCCAGGTCTGCAACGACGGCATCGGGTGCGGGCGCGATGAAGGCGACCACGGCCTCGGGCTTCTGCCAAGCGTCCCGCGCGGGGTCATCGAACTTCGCGGCCCACGCCTCTGCGTCTTCGAACCGGTGGTGCCCGCCCGCGTGGTGGTGCGGGTGAGGCTCGGTAGCCGGCGTGTCGGGGCCAGGCCTGCCCGCGCAGGCGACAAGAACGAACGACAGCGGCAGGAAGCGACGCATGGCAGGAGCCTACGCAAGCGAGCGACCAACCGTCGAGCGCTTGCGCTGGCGAGACTCCGTCCACAAACTGCATCCGTGGCTGATCGCGACGAGCGCCCCCGCGACGCGTCTTCGCGAGCGGCGGAAGACCTGGTCGACGCGGCGACGGGCCTCGACGGCCGAGCCTTGCTCACGCTGCGTGATCTCGTGGTTCGCCCGTGGACGATGATCCGCCGCGCGGCGCTCGAGAACGATCCCGAGTACGTCGGTGCCGTGAAGCTGGCCCTCGCGATGTCGACCGTGGCGATCGTCGTGATGAGCTGGCTGATCCCGAGCGAGCTCTACTTCGATGGCATGCGCGCCGCGGATCCCGAGGCATGGTCTGCGTTCTCGAAAGAGCTCGACGCCAACGGCATCTGCCTGGCGCACTTTTCCGACCGCTTCTCAAACCGACACGAGCTGCTCAACACGGCGGCCACGCTCGCCGAGTGCGGCGTGTTCGCGCTGCTGTTCCTGTGGTTCGATCGCACGCGCGCCTACTTCACGCATCTAAGCGTTGCACTCTACTGCTACTCGCTGTGGCTGCTGGTCTCGCTTCCCCTTCAGCTGCTCGCGGGGACCGACCTGGGCGGACCCATCGGGATGACCGTCGGCCTCGTGCTCATCGCGCTGCTGCCGGGGCTGCTCATCACCGCGGTCGTGAAGTTCTACCCGGCCTCGCGCATCCGCCAGACCGCACGCGGCGTTGGCGTGCTGGTGCTGACCGGTGCCTTGTTTGCGGGCACGTCGGTCATCATCGCCGAAGGCGCGATGCTGTGGACGCGTGCGTCGTTCGACCTCTAGCAGCCTGTGGTGCAACTCGCCGCGGCGGACCGCGAAGGATTTTCCGCTCCTGGGTAGGAGCCGAAACGCAGCTGTACCGGCGTACCGCAAGTTTTGGCGACGCCGCCAGGAGCGAAGAAGACGAACGAGGCGTCGTGGCGAGTTGCACCACAGGCTGCTAGTCCACGCTACTGCCCAGCGCGCAGGATCCAATAGGCACGCTCGGGCCGCAGGTCGTCGTCGAAGGCGTGGTACGGCGCGTAGCCCGGCAGCGTCGAAATCCACGAGTTCGCCGAACTGATCGCCCAGCTCGTCAGCGTGGTGCAGTTCGGCGCCGTAAAGCACGCCGAGGCCAGCCGCTGGTAGAAACTGTCGGCGAGTTCTCGTTCGGCGGCCGTGACCGGCGTGGGGGTCCGAACGTCGAGCTCGGTGATGTGAACGTCGATACCGATGTCGGCGTAGCGCTGCATCATCGCGGAGATTTGTGCCTGCGTGGGGACGCTGGTCCAGCTCGTGTCGTAGTGGCTCTGAAAGCCGACGCCGTGAATCGGCACGCCGTCGGCCTTGAGCTGGTCCACGAGCGCGAACAGAGCATCGCCCTTGGGGCCGAACTCGACGCCGAAGTCGTTGATCAGCAGCTGCGCGTCGGGGTCGGCGGCGTGCGCAGCATGAAACGCCCGCTCGATATACGCCGCGGGTCCATCGGCTGCATCCACGGCCGCCCAGATCGAGTCGCTGCGAAACGCCCCCGACGAGGTGAGCGGCTCGTTGACGACGTCCCACCGCGTGACGACGCCTGGGAACGCATCGCGGTAGTGACCAACGACCGTCTGCACGTGCGTGTCCATCAACGCGGCCAAGGCCTCACCATCGCCCCGGTACGCCTCGAGCCAGGCCGGGTTGAAGGCAGACCACAGCAGCGTGTGCCCGTGGACGACTTGGCCGTTTCGCTCTGCGAATCCGATCTGCGCGTCGCCCCGCGAGAAGTCGAACGTGGCTTCGTTCGGCCGTATCGCCGACCACGTGAGCGCGTTGTTCGGGACGATGAGGTCGTACTCCTCCGACGCGAGGTCGCACAGCGCATCGGTCGACGCCGGATTGCACATGAACGACGCCAATCCGCCGCCCGCGATCACGCCGTGTCGCCGCGCTGCCTCTCGCAGCGTTCCCTCCAGGGCACGGTGCCGCCACGAACCGCGCTTGCTCGGCACCGCCGCCGTCGGCATGAAGTCGAAGTTCTCGTGGTCTTCGAAGAAGGTCGCGTGGTCGCTGCCCGCGGTGATGATGTTGTCGTGCTGAACGACCGCTGGATCGCTCTCGACGCGAGCGGCGAGGTTGAAGCGAAGTCGGGACGCAATCGGTGCGCGGCCGTCCTTGTGGCGGTCGATCGACACGTCGGGTCGACGCGACGAGGACGGATCCGAGTCGACCACGGTGTTGTATTGCACGTTCGCACCATCGGTCCCCTGGACCGCGATGCCGCGCCACGAGTCCACCGAGACCAGGTTCTGCGCGACGAACAGGCCTCCGTAGATCCCGTCGAAGAACCCGATGCCCTGCAATGGGGCGCCGAAGGGTTTACCGGGGTCCGTGGTTTCCAGAATCGTGTTGCCCCACACGAGCAGGCCGTCGATGCGCCCCCCGCCGGCCTCGCCGGAAGGTCCCCGGCTGACGCTCTGCACCCCGACGTTGGTGCTCCCGTCGACCTTCACATTGTTCGTGATCAGGTTGCTGCGCACCTTCGAGTCGTCCCCATGCACGCGAACTCCATCGTCACTGAAGTAGTTGATGGTGTTGCGGTTGACGTCGGTTGCCCGCCCATTCGACTCCACACCGTTGGAGACGTGGTGAATGACGTTGCGGTGGAGCACGACGTTGGGCGTGTCGATCACTTCGACACCAACCGAGACCCGGGTGTTCCAGTCGCTAGCCGACCAACCCACCGCGTGGTCGGCAAAGCCCACGTCGGCCTGGCGCAGAACGATGTCGTGCCCACCCTCGATGCGAACGGCCGCGTGCTTGGAAGGCGGGCGCACGACGACGCCCTCGATGGTCACGCGCGCGCTGTCGGTGACGCGGACGCTTTCGAAGCGCGCCTGAACGCCGGACGCGACGCGGATGCGAACCGGATCGGCGAACGCGCGCCCAACGATCTCGAGGCTTCCGTAGTCGCCGTCGGCTGCGATGACGATCTGCCCGCCGTCATCGAGGGTCGCGATGGCAGCTGCGAGCGCCCCAGGCGTGGCGACGTGGGTTGCGCTGCGGAGCGCGTCTCGCTTCGTGGACGCGTCCGGTCGAGCGTCGCAGCCGACGGACACGAGGAGAGCGACCGCAAGGAGAGACCGAGCCGGAGTCATGGCGGCTGCAGTAGCGCGGACGTCGAGATGACGCCAAACGCTTTTTGACCCAACACCATGTTTTCACGAAACTTTTCCCAACAAGGGAAACCGTTGCTCAACGGATTTTCCCGACTTGGGCAGCCGGCCCAACGGCTCACGCGTAGAGCGAATCGAGCAGGGCGCGGTGGCGCTCGACGATGCGGGCGCGCTTGAGCGAGTGCTTGGGCGTGAGCTCGCCGCGTTCGATCGAGAACGGCTCGGGCAGCATCGCCCAGCCCTGAGGGACGGCGCCGGTCCAGCCCTCGAAGCACGCCGTCAGTGCTTCGTCCATCTTCGTCCGCACCGCCGGGTGCTCGACCACCGATCCGGGTGTGGTGACGTCGTGGCCTTCGGCGCGGGCCCAGGCGGCGAGCGCTTCGTAATCGGGGACGAGAAGCGCAACGTTGGCCCGGCGGTTCTCTCCGTAGACGAACGCCTGCATGATCAGCGGACTCATCTCCAGGCGCTGCTCGATCGGCGTGGGCACCACGAACGTGCCATCCGCGAGCTTGTACTGCTCCTTGCGACGGCCCGTGAGCGTGACGAAGCCCGCCGGCGACTGGGTGCCCAGGTCGCCCGTGCGAAACGCTCGCAGCCCGTCGAGCTCGAAGATCACCGCGTCGGTCGCGGCCTCGTCGTTGTGATAGCCGAGCATCACGTTGGGTCCCACCACGACGAGCTCGCCCTCTTGGCCGGGCGGAAGCAGGGCACCGGCCTCGTCGCATACGAACACGTCCACGCCCGGAATGGCGCGACCCACCGTGCCCAAGCGCTTGGCGTCCGGCGTGTTGGTGGTGACGATGGGCGCGGTCTCGGTCAGGCCGTAGCCCTCGTACATGTCGATGCCGATGTCTTCGATCAGCTGCGCGACCTCCCGGGACAATGCAGCGCCCCCGGAGAGCGCGTAGCGAAGTCGTCCGCCGAAGTGTTCCCGCACTTCATCGAACAGCAGGCTGGCGTACAGCGCGTACTCGGCGTCGAGACGCAGGCTTCGTTCGCCCTTGGCCTCGGCCTCGCGCCGCCGCCGAGCCACCGAGAGCGCCCGCTCGAACATTGCGCGCTTGGCCGCGGTCGCGCCGGCGAGCTTCGACTGCAGGCGGGCGTGAATCTGGTTCCACACCTGCGGCACGGCGAACAGCACGGTCGGCCGCACAGCCTGCAAGTCGTCGGGAAGCGAGTGAACGTCGTCGGTGAGCCCGATCGATGCGCCCGCGCTCATCATGCAGAACAGCTCGCACGTTTGCCCGAACGCATGTGCCCAGGGCAAGAAGGCGCAGCTGACGTCTTCGGGCCGAATGTCGTGGACCTGATGGACGGCGTTGACGTTGGAGATGATGTTGCCGTGACTCAGCACCGCCCCTTTGGGGGTGCCAGTCGTGCCCGAGGTGTACAAAATCGTCGCCGGATCATCGCCGCGTCGCCGCACGCGAGGCACATCGATGTCGTGTCCACGCACGAGGTGCGCCGCAAACGAGTGCTCGCTCTCGGACGCGCCCATACCCAGAACGTGCTCCACCGCGGGCAGGTCCGGGACCTCGGCAAGTGCACGGCGCAACGCCTCGTTTCCAGCCACCACGATCTTCGCCCCGCTGTCGCGCAGCACGAACGCGATCTCGTGCGTGGGGAGCGTCGGCATCACGGGGACCAGCACAGCCCCGAGCCCGTACGTCGCGAACGCCGTGACGGCCCACGCAACGCTATTGCCAGCCACGACCGCAATCCTGTCTCCTTCGGACACGCCGAGCGCCGCGAGGGCACCGCGAAAGCCATCGACGTCGTGACCGAACGCATCGTAGGTCGACCACGCGTACGCGCCGGCGGATTTCACCCCGAACAGTCGCGACCCGGCGAAGAGGGTGCAGGCGCGAGACTGCATGTCGACGAGGGATTCGAAGCGGTGGCGCATGGGACGACGGCGGGGCTGCCTGCAGGCTGCCATTCCCCGGCGGGCGTTCCCATCGCCGCGCCCCGCGCATCTCACAGAACCCTGGGTCCGTTCGCGCGGGTTCGCGCTCGCAGCGCGTGACTTGCCCTACATGCTCCTACACAACCTTCCGACAGCGTCCATTTTCACGAGACCGTGACCGTAGACACCTGTTTGGTGCTCGACGCCTGTCGCGTGAGGCGCATAGTCGGCCTGTCCGCAGATGTAGGTGGACGTGGGGAACACCGTGTCCGCATCCAGGCCAACGACCGCAGGCTTCGTCGCCGCCCTTCTGGGCGCGCTGATCGCGTGCCCATCGGTCGCGTCCGCGGACGCTCTGCTGCGCCCGGCGAGCCCGAGCCTGACCGGCACCGCAGCGACCACGCAGGCCGCCACGGGCCCACATCGAATCTTCCTCAACTTCGACGGCGACGTGCTCCGCCACGGCACCACCGAAGATGCAACGCGCGGCATCACCCAGTCGCCCGACATTCATGGGTCCCTCGCCGGCTTCGGTGGCAGCCACGCCGATCGTGAAGCGATCCTCCAGGCGGTCCGGGCCGACTTCGCCGCCTACAATGTCGCGATCACCGACGAGCGGCCCATGGCCGGCGACTACGCGATGACCGTCGTCGGTCCCAACCGTCCCACCGCACCCTTCTACGCCTCGCTGCTCGGCGCCGCGTACATCGACTGCAGCAACGCCGGCGTTCACAACGACATCAGCTTCGCGTTCCACGAAGCCGGCGACGGCGCCACGCCCTCCACGGTCGCGCGCACGATCAGCCACGAGATTGGGCACGGCCTCGGCCTGGAACATACCGATCACGCCGAGGCGATCATGTTCCCCGCCAACGTCGACGGTGATGCTTCGTTCCAGGATGCGTGCATGCCCGTCGTGGCGGCCCCCGGCATCGGCATCGCCTGCGCACGGCAGCACGAAGAGACCTGCGGCGCGCCGAACCTCCAGAACGCGCACCAAGAACTCCTGCGCTCCGTCGGACCCGCCGCCGTCGACCTGCTCCCGCCGGAGGCCGCCATCGAGTCCCCCCGCAGCGGAGACGAGTTCGCCGCGGGCGAGCCGATCGAGATCGAGGCGTTCGCCAACGACGACAACGCGGTCGACCACGTCCTGCTCCTGCAGGGCGGAGAGGTCGTCGCGGTCGATGAAGACGCCCCGTTCGCGTGGACGCTCCCCGACGTCGTCGACGGCCCCGTCGGCTTCGAGGTCGTCGCGGTGGACGCCGCAGGCAACGAAGGCCGAAGCATCCCCGTCGTGGTGTTCGTCGGCATGGAGGCTCCCGAAGACTTCGACGACCGCCACGTCGACGGTGGCTGCTCGGTCCAAGGCTCGCGAAGCCTCGGCCTCGCCTGGCTACCCCTGCTTGCCCTGGGGCTACGTCGACGACGTCGACGTTGAGTCCGCTCGAAAAAGAAGCTCGCGGACACGGCTCGCGCGAGACGGTTGCGCTCCGTCACAGCGAACCGCGGCTGTGGCTGGCGTCACCCGACTTCGCGATCGCGCGGCAGTACGGTGCCCGCGTGATGTCGACGATCGTCAAATGGGGTTTGGGTCTGACGTTGGTCGGTGCAACCGGCTGTGCACAGTCCTCGGCGCTCGAGCAGGTGAGCGACATGGGCGTCGTTCAGACCGCAACCGCTCCCACCGGTTGGGACGGCGCGACCGTCGACATCGAACCGTTCGAGGATCTTCGGCCGAAGGAGGCGTGGCGGGTCGGCTACGCCAAATCTGCGACCGAGCATCCCGAACACGCCAACGCCTTCGGTGAGGAGGGTGTCGTGCGGGTGGGCGACCTCGAAGACGAGTACCCCGCCCTGCTCGCCCGCGCCCTCCCGCCGGGGGCCCAGGTCAGTCTGGGCACCGCGGGCACCAGCGAGTTCGTCGTGCGAGGCCGCCTCGTCAAGACCACGATGAAGTACGCCGTGCGTCCGATCCTGGTCGTCCCCGCCATCATCGGCGTGCCGTACGGACGAAGCAGCATCGAAATGAACGTCGCTGTCGAGCTGTATCGACGCGGCGACGCCACGCCGATCTGGACCGAGCAATACACCTACGAGAAGCGCCACCTCGAAGGCCACTACTACGGCAAGATCGAAGACGGCGAACTCGCCCGAACCGCCCTGCGCGACTCCGTCACCCGCGCGGCCCAAGACCTCACCAACGTCGTCGCCGCCGCCCGCAAGCGGAGCTGAGCCCTCAGGCCTGCTGCCCTCGGCGCGGTAGCCGTTCAGAGCATCCTGCTGCTGCAACACCGGTCCGAGCGCGTCGGAGATCTTGCCCTGCTGCTGCTTCCGAAGGCCACGACGCCGAACCATCGATGTCTCTTGCTGCGTCACTGGTTCTCTCGCTCGTCCGCTCGGGCCCCAATGTTGCGCTCGATGATGGCACGGAGGTCGAACCCGCGACGAACGTCGAGCACGCGGGAGAGCTCGACTGTATACCGCCGCAACACGATCAGGACCTCCTCGAGGCTGGAGAGTAGAAGCGGTCCATCGGCCCACGCGCTCGACACGTACACCGTCTCCGGACTCTCCACCCGCACGGCGAGGAGCGGCGCGTCTTCGAAGTCCATCGAAGCGTAGTAAAGCGGAGTATTCGGGCGGCTCCGGAGCGTTCGAAACCAGCCTTCGAGCGCGCTCGCGAACTCGATGAGCAGCATCTCATCGATACGCACCCACATCCGTCCGCCGTGGCTGACCTCGAGCCAGCCTTCGGTGTACGCGATGGGATGATAGCCATCGCGTCGTACCGAAAGCTGGCTCACGCCGAAGGCGACGTTCATGATGACCAGCCTTCGAGAGCTTCGTCGCTCGCGCGGCGGAGTGCTTCGGCAGCATCCAGCGCGTCTGGCTCGAGGGCGCCATAGGCCGTACGCCGAAGCAGGTCTACAACTTCGGTCGCGATGGGTTCGGGCGATGCCGCGGCGCCGAGCACATCGAGCCATGCGTCATAGTCGTCGATCGTGCCTGCGAACCACTGCCCAAGCAGTGCGACGAAGGCCGATCCCGACGCGCGGCGCTCGAGGTTGGCGTGAATCACCAGCAAAGCATCACGGAACCTCGCGTCGGCGCTGCGCGGTTCGATCAACCCGGTGCAGCTCCCCTCGAGTCGGCTGGCAGCACGCGCGCGCCAGACCTCGCGGCCCTCGACGTCCGGGACTTCATAGCCCAGCGACCGCCCCGCGACCTCGAACATCGTCACGAGCTCGAGGTCTCGCGTATCCCGGTCGGTGCCGGCCAACGCCACGACAGCATCGCCGTCCTCGCCAGCTTCCAAGGCCGCGACGCCGAACGCGATCATGCGCGCCTTGGCAGAGCCACCGGCAAGCCAAACGAACAGCGCCTGCTCGAATGCATCCTGCAGCGTCGTCGGGTTCACCATGGCGCGCACGACCATGACGCCGTCCGCGGTCCGGCGCCACACGAATCGGGCTTCGCGGGCACCAGGCTCGGGCGCCTCTGCTTACTCTGCCCAGAGGCCGTGCTGGACGCCGTCGTGGATCACGATGGCGAAGGTGCCGTATTCGCCCTGGGCGGTCGGCGGGTACGCGACCATCGCTCCGCCTTCTTCCGCCGATGCGACGGCGGCTTTGATGTCGTCGACCGCGAGATAGGCCCGAACGATCGGCTGTTCGTGGGCGGCAAGCGGGGCTCGAATGCCGACGAGGATGCCGTCCGGCTTTCGTGCCGTCCGCGCATTCCCCATCGCTTCCACGGGAGGTCCGAAGGAAAGACCGTGCATGCGCTCGTACAACGAGCACGTTGCGTCGACTTCAGGGGTGACGATTTCGAGGTATCCCACGCTCACGGCAGTGTCGTCCTTGGCTTGATTCGCATCCGGAGCGCGACGGCAGCCCATCAGCGACAGCGCGACGATCGTCGCGGCACCGAGCCGTCCAAGTGTTCGCATCACGCTCCTCACGCCCATCGTTCAGCGTCGTAGCCTTCGGCCGCCGGACCGTCAACACCGGGCCGCGAGCCGTCAGAGTCGCCGGCCGCTCTGCAAGGGCCGCCCCGAGCTACCGCTCGTCGAGCTCACCCGCGGATGAGTTCCATGCACTCTGCCATCGCACGAAGTTCGCCGAGGAGAAACGCGGAAAACGGCCCAACCTGGTGGACTCCAGCCTCCAAGCTCCCCTCGGAGAACATGAAGCACGGGGGGTCATCCATCGCGGCAGGAAGAGCGAACCACGCGACCATGTATCCCTGGTGGCTGAAGAACGCCAGGACGTCGCCGTCGGGTCGCCGCGCGATGCTGTTTTCGGCGAGAAGCCCGGGGACGTAGGCCGTGTTCGACACGACGTCATCGATGAACCAGTCCGAGCCACAAAACGGGCCATGAACGTCCCTCCCCATCCACCGAAGGTACTCCTCGTACGCTTTGGGGAGCCGATATCCAAGCTGGTCCGCGAGTCGGCGTACGTCGGCTTTCGACGCGCCACGCGGTCTTGGCAGACTCCCGAGCCGTTCACGACGCAACCGCTTCGCCGACGCGAGAAGAGACATCCTCAAAATCCTTGCCCCAAAGTGCAGCATCCGCAATCCAGCTTTTTCGGCCACGCACTCACGAATCCGGTCGGCCGCCGGGCACCCATGAGCAGAGGACCTGATGTTTGCTGCTCGTTCCCTTCTCGCCGCTCCCCTGCTTCTCGTCGCGATCGGTTCGGGCTGTGCGCTGTGGCAGATCGACGACGCGATCGAAGACGCGTTGGAGTCGCCGTCCACGAGCGGGCCCTTCGAAATCGAGGCCCGCCTGGGTGACGGACTGGACCCGTCGCTGGTGCGTGCCGGGCTGTTCGACGTGGACGACCTCGGGGAGGACCAAGCCGGGGAGCCCATCGCGGCGAACATCGACGTGTTGGTGTCGGTCGAGGGCAAGGCCAAGCTGATCAACGCGCCCGACGGCGTCGACACGGTCGCGTTCCGCCCGATCGCGCTGGTCGAGCCGAGCGCAAGCGGCTCGCTGGTGGTCGACCTTCCCGACGTCGAAGCGGATGACCAAGGCTACGCGCTGGTGGTTTGGTACGACGCCGATGCCGACGGGGCGCTGACGCTGTCCTCGCGCGAGGAGGCCAGCGAGTTCGCCCGAGCGCCGTCGCGGGTGTTTCCCGAGTCCGACGGCCAAACGATGGCGCTGCACTCGATCTGGCCCGTCGCGCCCGAGGACGTCGACGAAGCCGACGGCAGCTACCACGCCGCCGCGGCAACGCGCGAAGACACCGAAGACGGCGAGCAGGTGTATCGCGACAACTGGGTCGCGGACCGAGAGCTCACCGGCTGGACCGTTGAGCTGGTCGACGATTCGATGTAGCGCCTCGCCATGCCGGGGCGCCTCCACCCACCTGATGAACGAGCCGCGCCGATCACCCCGCAACGGACCGGGTGACCCGCGTCAGCTCGCGACATCCGATCGCAATGCCTTGCGCGTACCCGTGCTCTTCTTCGCCCCGGTCACTTGTGATTCTGCTGTAGACGCGAAGCTGGGTGACGACCTGTCCCGCGGAGCACGACACTTTGCGCGACCACTTCTTGCAATGCCCCAGCTTGCGCTCCACGGGGTCGTTCTCGCTGCTCAGGGTCGCATGGTGCTCGTCCCACATGCGTGAGAACGTCCGGATGCCCTTGAGCTTGTTCTTGTAGTCGTCTTTCTTGTCGGTGAGGCAAACCTGAAGTCCGGTGACGAACTCGTTCTCCGTGCTCGCGCCCACCGCAAGCTGGTCTCCGTTGGTCGGCCCGTTGCAAAACTCGGTGCGAAAGTTCGACAGGTTCGCCGTGCCTTGCTGTGCATCGGACCCCGCCACGTTCTTGTAGTAGACCCAGAACTTGCAGGCTTCGTCGGAGTGTTCCCACCACCGTACGAACGCGAACGCGCGCTTGCGGTGACGCGCGCCGAGCTGGTCAACCTTGGGTCCGGTCAGCCCGGAAACCGCCGACCACGAGGTCCGACCGGTCAGCTCGGTCTCGGTTCGCGCTGTCATGGTCGGGGCCTGGCCCCGGGAGGGAGCGGCTGCAACGGGGGAGGCGCTCAAGCACAGGGCGCTGAGGCTCAACAGGGCGATGGGGCGGCGCAGGGAAGGCATGTCATGTAGGAAGAGTCCAGCAGGGGCGCCGCGGATTCCGGCAGCCTCTTTTTTCTCGGATGCGTACGTAGGGCCGGTTTCGCCGCGGCTGGACCGTCGAGCTCGCCGACGATTCGATGTAGCGCCTCGCCATGGCGGTGCTACACCGCGGCCCGATGAGCGCCGACTACCTCGACAAGAATCGCGACCACTGGGACAAGATGGTCGACGCGCACTGGGAGTCGGAGATGTACGACGTGCAGGGCTGGCTCGCGGGCCGCAGCAGCCTTCACGACATCGAGCTGCACATGCTTCCGAAAGATCTTTCGGGACGGCGGCTGCTCCACCTGCAGTGCCACTTCGGCCAGGACACGCTCTCCCTCGCGCGCCTCGGCGCCGCCGTCACGGGCGTGGATCTGTCGCCTCGCGCCATCGAGCGTGCGA
>JBCCQM010000191.1:0-15627 GCA_039024335.1 Myxococcota bacterium | reverse complement strand
GGAGCCGCAGGTCAAAGAGAAGCTCAAGACCGCCGAGGAGACCCTCGAGCAGGTCACGGAGACCGCGGCGGAGCAGCTCAAAGGTCTGTTCGGTGAGCTGAAGAGCTCGATGCAGTCCCTCAAGGACAAGCTCTGAGCCCGGAGTTTCCCACCGCCGAGATCGCCAGCAAGGCCGAGCTCGAGCACTACGCCGTCGAGCGACGCCGCGACCGCGGGCTGCTGGGACGTCGACGCGGCACGCTCACGTTCGTCGCCGTCTTCGTCACGCTCACGGTCGCCGTGTCGATGCTCCAGCGCGGCAACGTTGCCCTGGGCCTCGGCATCGGGGTGTTGGTCTTGGTGCTGGAGGTCGCGCTCGCGATCGTGCATCGCACTCGACCGGAACGGCAGCCCATCATCGACACGATCGAGGGTGTCGTCGAACTCGAGGACGAGTCCGACATTCCCAACGCGCGCTGGTTCGTGGGCGAGCAGCGGGTTCACCTCCCGCCCCATTGGCACGGAGGGCTCGCCCCTGGCGCAGGGGTCCGCGTTCGGGTCGCGAAACCGCCTGGCGAGTCCATCGCGTTCGCGCTCGCAATCGACGGCTATCGCAGCGTGGACTTCGAGCGGGCGCAGGGGCTGCCGACGGCGCCCCCCGCTCGGCCCGTGACGATGCTCCTCCTCTTCACCGCCGCGGTTCTCGCCGTCCCCGGCCTGCTCATCGGCGCCGTGACGTTCGGATTCGGGACGGCGCGATTGTCCGAAGGGTTCAGCTCTCTGGAGGCGCTCGCTCAGGACGCGCGCGAAGGTACGACCGAGACGTTCGATCGGGAACTGCCGCCGCAGGGTCGCGTCCGCATCACCGACGCCACGATCCTTCCGCGGGCGCTGATGACCGACGCACCCGAGCACGCGGGCTGGGCCGTTCTCAGTGCCGCCGGCACCACGCGACTTCGGACGGAGTTCGAGGCTCGATTCGGCCGCAAGGTCGGTGGCATTCCAAAGCCGAACGAAACGACCGAGCCGGTCACCCTCGAGCCGGCGGACGTCCTGGTCTGGCGGCGCGTCGATACGCATGAGCAGTCGGGACCTACCGGGCGCCCAGGTAATCAGGTCATGGTTTGGCTCGCGCGCGACAAGCCGTTCGAAGCGGTCCGTCTGGAGGGAGAAACGGTCCTGCGGGCTCCAGAGAACGCCGAGAATCTCGCGTCTGCAGCCGGGTTCTTGGTGCTTGGTCTGCTCGCACTCCCCGTGCTCGTCCTTACCGGCATCACGATCGGCCGAAGGCGCAAAACGGAGGCTCGGTTCCTCGAGCGTGTGTCCGAAACCTACAGACCGAACGTCTCCGGTCGCTAGCGGTTGCGCTCTGCAGGTCGTCCAGCCGACCATGGCCTCAGAGGCGAAGCTTCCGTGTCCAATCCGCAGAACTACATCACCGAAGACACCACCATCAAAGGCAGCATCACCACCGCCTCCTCGCTGACCGTGGCCGGCGCCGTTGAAGGCGACGTCAACGCCGGCGGCGAGATCATGGTGCTGGACGACGCGCTGGTGAAGGGGGACGTCTCGGGCCCCAACGTCAAGATTCAAGGGCGTGTCGAAGGTCGCGTGAGCGCGACCGGGCGCCTCGTGATCTCGGCAACAGGCCAAGTCGTGGGCGACATCTCGGTCCGCTCGCTGCTGATCGAAGAAGGCGGCACGCTGCAAGGCGAATGCAACATGGGCGGCAGTTCACTCAAGCCGTCCGCGTCCACTCCTGGAAACGGCGCTCGCAAACCGCTGCCGAATCTGCCACCCCCCGGCGGCGTGTCGTAGACCCTTTGGGACAGGTCGGGTGCCGCGCCGCACCCGTGCGACGACACACGACGGTGAACAAGGGCTGCACCCGGTTTGCACACGTCTTCGATCAGGTCCTCGCTGCTAGCCTGATCGCAGAATGGAACAGGCCGCGGACGCTTCGACCCAGCCCACGAACACGGACACCAAAGTCGACTTTTACGTCGAGCCTACGTCCTACCGCCATTGGCAGGTTTCGTACGACGGAGCCATTGCCCGCGTCGCGATGAACGTCGACCCCGCCGGTGGCCTCCGCAGCGACTACGAGCTCAAACTCAACTCCTACGATCTCGGCGTCGACGTCGAGCTCGCCGACATCGTTCGCCGCATGCGCTTCGAGCACCCTGAGGTGCGCGTCGTCGTCATCACGTCGGCCAACGAAAAGGTCTTCTGCGCCGGCGCCAACATCCAGATGCTCGGCAGCAGCACGCACGGCTGGAAGGTGAACTTCTGCAAGTTCACCAACGAGACGCGCTGCGAAATCGAAGAGGCGACCGAGGCCAGCCATCAGGTCTACATCGCGGCCTGCAACGGCACGACCGCAGGCGGCGGCTACGAGCTCGCGCTCGCCTGCAAAGAGATTTACCTGCAAGACGACGGCAACTCCGCCGTGAGTCTTCCCGAGGTCCCGCTGCTCGGCGTGCTTCCGGGTACCGGCGGCCTCACTCGCCTCGTCGACAAGCGTCGCATCCGTCGCGACCGCGCAGACGTCTTCTCGACCACCGCAGAGGGCATGCGAGGCAAGCGCGCGGTCGCATGGAATTTGGTCGACGCCGTATTCCCGCGCTCTAAGTTCGATACCAAGATCGCCGAGCGCTGCGCGGCCCTCGTGAGCGAGGCCGGTGAACTGCCTCCGGGCGAACGAAAAGGCATCAAGCTTTCTCCGTTGAACGTCGAGAACACCGACGACGGCCGGACCTACTCCTCCGTTGCGCTGACGTGGGACGACGCCGCCCGCACCGCCACCCTCACCATCGAGGGCCCGACCGCCGAAGACGTCGCGCTGGTCGAGCAAGGAGCGGAGGCCGTGTACGGAGCCGGCGAGAACGCTTGGGCTCTCCGTGCGTACCGCGAGCTCGACGACGCGCTGCTGCAGCTGCGCACCAACCACCCCAACGTTGGCTTGGTGACCGTGCGCGTGACTGGTGATGCACAGCGCGTGCTGGCTCACGACGCGGCGATCATGAAGTGTCGCGACCACTGGTTCGTCCGTGAAGTGCTGCTTCACATGGGCCGCGTTCTTCGTCGCATGGACAACACCAGCCGCTCCTTCTACGCACTTGGTGATGCCGGCACTGCATTCGCGGGCAACCTCCTGGAGGTCGCTCTCGCGAGCGACAGGTTCTACCTGCTGGACGATCCGGACAACGTCGTTCATGTCGCATGCAGCGACCTCAACGAGGGCGCCCTTCCGATGAACACCGGTCTTACGCGCATTCAGGCTCGCCTCTACGGAGAGCCCGAGAAGGCCGAAGCGCTCACGGGTCGCCGCGACCTGCTCGAGCCCAGCGACGCCGACGACGCCGGCCTGGTCACCATGCTTTTCGACGACCTCGACTGGGACGACGACGTTCGTATCGCCGTCGAAGAACGAGTCAGCTTGTCGCCCGACGCCCTCACGGGCATGGAGCAGAACCTTCGGTTCGTGGGCCCCGAAACGCCCGACTCAAAAATCTACGCCCGCCTCAGCGCGTGGCAGAACTGGATCTTCATTCGCCCCAACGCCACAGGTCCCGAAGGCGCCCTCACGCTTTACGGCCGCCCCGAACGCCCCTCGTTCGACTGGCGCCGCGTCTAACCGGACCACCCACCCTCAGGAGCACCGACCATGACTACGAACACCACCAGCAGCGTTGACCTGACAGCCAAGATTCCGAACAACGTCGGACTGAGCGACGACCCCAAGCTCCAGCGAGCCTTGGAGCGGTGGCTTCCGAACTACCTCGAATGGTGGAACGACATGGGTCCCACCGACTTCGCGGACAAGCCGGTGTTTCTCCGCACCGCCGTCTCCGTCGACTCGGGTGGCTGGGCGAACTACGAGCACGTCAAGATGCCCGACTACCGTTGGGGCATCTTCCTCAAGCCCAACGACGAAGACCCCACGATCAAGTGCGGCGACGACGTCGGCGCGCCCGCGTGGGTGGACGTTCCCGGTGAACACCGCAACGCGCTCCGCCGCATCATCGTGACGCAGGCCGACACCGAGCCGGCCTCGGTCGAGCAGCAGCGCCTGCTGGGCCACACCGCGCCCAGCCTCTACGACCTCCGCAACCTGTTCCAGGTCAACGTGGAAGAGGGTCGCCACCTGTGGGCGATGGTCTACCTGCTGCACAAGTACTTCGGCCGCGACGGTCGCGACGAAGCCGAAGAGCTGCTCAACCGGCGCAGCGGCGACGAGGACAAGCCCCGCATCCTGGGCACGTTCAACCAGCCCTGCGACCACTGGCTGAGCTTCTTCGCCTTCACGATGTTCACGGACCGCGACGGCAAGTACCAGCTCGCCGCGCTCGCCGAGTCGGGCTTCGACCCGCTCGCGCGGACGACCCAGTTCATGCTCACCGAAGAGGCACACCACCTGTTCGTCGGTGAGACCGGCCTGGGCCGCATCATCAAGCGCACCGCGCAGCTTGAGAAGCTCGATCCCAACGGCGACGTTCGCAACCAGGGTGGTATCGACTTCGACCTCATCCAGCGCACCATCAACTACTGGTTCACCTATAGCCTCGACCTGTTCGGTGGTGAGATCAGCAGCAACGCCTCGAATTTCTTCGCGTCGGGTCTCAAGGGACGCTTCCGCGAGAGCCGCTACGAGGACCACAAGGCGATGACCGGTACATATCGGCTGCCCGTCGTCGAGGACGGCAAGGTCGAAGAGAAGGACGTGCCGCTGCGCAACGCGATGAACGAGGTCCTTCGCGACCAGTACATCAAGGACTGCGAGCGCGCGCTCAAGCGGTGGAACAAGTTCATCGCAGCCGAAGGCGGCAGCACGGTTCTCACCCTGCCCAGCCGCCGCTTCCACCGGCACCAGGGCATCTACACCGACCACCACTTCGATCCCGCCGGCAACCTCATCTCCGAGGACGAGTACGAGGCGAACAAAGGCGTCTGGCTGCTCCGCCCCGAGGACAACGACTACCTGCACAGCATCATGAAGCCGTGCTACGAGCCGGGGAAGTTCGCGAACTGGATCGCGCCCCCGAGCAAGGGCATCGAAGGTCAGCCCGTCGACTTCGAGTACGTGAAGCTGCACGACTAGGCCTTCGCCTCACGACCAAGCCCGCCCCGGTTCTCCGGCGGCGGGCTTTTTCGTGGGCAGCACCCATCCCGCAGCGACGGATGGCAGCATTTGACTTCCTCGCGGACCTGCGACACATTGTCGCAGAGGATGTTCGCGAACCATCAGCGGGGCGTGTGGCGCCTGGCGCTCGGTTTGGCCGTGATCGCCGTCCTGATGCTCAGCGGCGGACCGTGGAGCGCCGAGTCTTCGGCCGGATGCGCGTGTCCGTGCGAGAGCGACACACCCGCATCCGACGCTGCGTCGGTGAAGCGACACTCCTGCTGCGCCGACCCGCAGGGCGACGCGTTGAACGGAGTGGCGGCCACGCTCGTGGATGTCGATGCCGCGACGCTGGACCTGCGTCCGCGAAGCGCTGCACGCCATCGGGTGCCCGCTCCCGACGCGGCGCCCATGCCCGCGCCGCGCGGTCCGCCCGTGCGGTTGCGCTACCTCGAGAACCGAACCCTGTTGCTCTGACGCTCAGCAGCACGTGTTGTTGCGGAGCCCCGACGGGGCCTCGCCGTTTCGCTGTTCCGGTTCACGTCGTCGAGGCTCTCTCATGTCCAAATACGGTCGTTCTCACGACCTTCACTTCACCACTCTGGCTTTCTTGGGGCTCGCGGCTTGTGCACCGAGTGCTCCCCAACGACACGCCGCCCTCCACGACGTGGAGGTTTCTCTCAAACCCATCTCGGAGCAGGACGACGGTGACGTCTCCTTCGACGGAACGCTCGCCGCCTACACGGCCTACGCGTACGCGAGGAGTCCGGCCTTACGTGCGAGCTTCGAGACGTGGCGAGCCGCGACGCACCGCCCAGAGCAGGAGCGCAGGATGCCCGAGCCAACGGTCTCGTACACCGCGTTCGTCCGTGCCGTCGAAACGCGGGTCGGACCGCAGCGCCACCGGCTGAGCGCGTCTCAGCGCTTCCCGTGGCCCACGACGCTGCGCGCGGGCGGAGAGGCGGCCACGTTGGAAGCCGTGGCCGCGCAACGGCGCTTCGAGAGCCATGCTCTGAGGATCGCGGCAGAGATCGCGGAGGCCTACTGGTTGCTGTGGCGCATCGAGCGAGAACTGCAGGTGCACCAGGGCGAGATCGAGGTTCTTCAGAGTCTCTCCGAACAGGTGCGCGGGCGCGTCGCGGTCGGCGTTGCGGAACTCTCCGACCTCGCACAGCTCGACCTTCAACTCTCCCGAGCCCGGGATCGCCACGCCAGCCTCGGGCGACGAAAGCGGGCCGCGAGTGCAGGCCTCGTCCGAATTCTCGGCGCGCCCGACCGAACCCCGACGCCGGTCGCATCGATCGAACCGGAGGCAGCACCCCCTGCAGAGAGTATCGATCGGTTGGCCGCCTCCGCTGGCGAACACCCGAACGTACGCGCGTTCGTATCGCTCTCGGATGCGGCTCGACAGCGTGAACGGAAGGCGCGCGCCGAAAGAGCACCAAGCTTCGGCATCGGAGTCGATTGGATCCTCACCGGCGAGACCGCGGCCAGCCCGGCCCTCGCAGACACTGGGAAGGATGCGGTCGCGGTTTCTCTGTCGCTCCAGGTGCCGCTGTGGACGCGGGTCTATCGAGCGGCCCAATCACAGGCAAGCGCTGAAGCGGCCGCACATCGGTCCAGAGCGATCGACGCCCGCAACGGCGTCCTCGCGGAAGTGCGTCAGCACGCCGAGCTGCTCGAGGACGCGTCCCGTCGAGTGGCGTTCTACGACAACACCTTGATCCCCCAGGGGACCACCGCGTTCGAGTCGGTCTTGGCCAGCTACGCCACGGGGCGCTCGACCGTGGCCGAGTTGCTCTTGGCTGAGCGCGCGCTCATCAGCCTTCGTTCCGAACGCCTCGTCGCGCTTGCGGACTATGGGGTCGAGCTGGCTCGACTCGAACGCGCGGTCGGACGACCTGTCGAACTCACGCCCGCAACGGACGGACAGGACGCGCCATGAGCTCACAGGACGACCTCCCTGAGTCCTCACAGAGCGACGCCAAGGAAGATTCGAGCTCGGCTCCGGAAGCGCAAGAGCATCCGGCCGAGCAGGCGCCCCCCGTGGCGGGGCCGTCCTCAGCGCCCTGGCTTCGCGGCGTTGGCATGCTGGTCTTGGGCGTTTTCCTCGGCGGTGCTGCGTTCGCGCTCGGCTGGGGCAACGACGAACCCGAGGCGCACGAGCATGGATCACCGGACGAGTCCGAAGTGTGGACCTGTTCGATGCACCCGCAGATTCGACAGCCCGAGCCCGGCCCTTGTCCGATCTGCGGAATGGACCTCATCCCCGTAGAAGCCCATAGTGCGGAGGAGGGATCTGGCGACCGCGTCTCCCTCTCCCCGCGGGCGCGAGCCCTCGCAAAGCTCCGGACGAGCGTCGTTCGGCGCCAACCCCATGCGGCCGCGGACTTGAAGCTACTCGGCCGCGTGGAGGCCAACGAAGCCTCGCTCAAGACGGTCACCTCCTGGATCGATGGGCGCATCGACAAGCTGCACGTCAAGGAGACCGGGAAGCGGGTACGCACCGGGCAGAGCATCGCGACGCTCTACAGCCCCGAAGTCTACGCGGCACACCAAGACCTCTTGGTGGCTAAGCGGCAGTTGGCACGGATGGCCACCGGCTCACCGCTCTCGCGGGTGTCTGCGGACGCGGCGTACGACGCTGCACGCGAGCGCCTCACTCTGCTCGGCGTTCCTGACCGCGAGATCGACCGCATGGAGGGCGCGAAGGCTCCTACCCGTGCCGTCGCGATTCGCAGTCCCTTCTCCGGCACGGTGATCGAGCGCCTCGCGACGGAAGGGGCGTACGTCGATACGGGCGCCGCGCTCTACAGGGTCGCAAACCTGCGGACGCTTTGGGTCCAACTCGACGCCTACGAAAGCGATCTGGCTCGTGTATCAGTGGGACAAGAGGTCCAGGTCGAGGTGGAAGCAGTGCCCGACGCGCTCTTCGAGGGGACCGTGACCTTCATCGATCCCGTGCTGGACGCCAGGCGGAGGACTGCGCGCGTTCGCGTGCAGCTGGACAACCGCAAGGGGTTGTTGCGACCAGGAATGTTCGCGGAGGCGACTGTCGCCACCAAGCAGCCGGAGGGGACGCCACAGCCGCTGGTGGTGCCTTCGACCGCGCCACTGTTCACCGGACGACGTGCTGTCGTCTACGTGGAAATTGATGAGTCGACGGGCCCGAGCTATGAGGCGCGTACCGTGCGGCTCGGTCCGCGCTTGGGTTCGGTGTATCCGGTCGTGGCCGGCCTGTCCGAGGGTGAACGAGTCGTGACCCGGGGCGCGTTCGCCCTCGACGCGGACCTGCAGATTCGCGGCGGCAGCAGCATGATGACCACGGCCGACGACCGTGAGCCGGACGCTTGGGACTCCCTCATCGAGCTATCCCCCGATCAGCGCGCCCCACTCGCGCCTCTGCTTCGTGCTTATCTACCAATCCAGGTTGCGCTTGCGGCCGACGACCACCTCGCGGGGCAAGCAGCCGCGCGAGCGTTCGCGGATGCCAACGCATCCGTGGCGATGGACTCTCCGAGCGAGGCCGAGGATATCTGGGCCTCACTTCAACCAGCGCTCCGTGAACATGCAGAGCACGTCGCCAGTTCCCAGACGATTGAAGAGGCACGCGCTGGCTTCGAAGCGCTGAGCAACAGCCTCGTCGTGGTGCTTGGACGCTTCGGCAACCCGCTCGAGAACGACGTCCATCTCGCTCACTGCCCGATGGCCGCACGCAACGAGGGGGCACAGTGGATTCAGGAGGCCGCTGTGGTCGCCAACCCGTACTTCGGGGCGTCGATGCCCGGGTGCGGTGACATTGAGAAGAGGGTCGCACCAGGGGCGTACCTACGACCAGCCGCCACGTCCGCGAGCGGACATCGGCCCCCGGGCGGAGGACACCAGCATTGAAGTCGCCAATCCAACGCAGGCCCGTCGAGGCGCTGTGGGAAGCCCTGATCGGATGGTTCGTCGACCACAGACTCATCGTCTTCGTGCTGACGACGATGCTCGTTGGAGCAGGGCTCTACGTTGCCCCATTCCCCTTCGACTCGGGCGGCATCGAGCGAGACCCGGTTCCGGTGGATGCGATCCCCGACATCGGCGAAAACCAGCAGATCGTCTTCACCGCCTGGGAGGGACGTTCACCCCGGGACATTGAGGACCAGGTCTCCTACCCACTCACGACTGCGCTTTTGGGAATTCCCGGAGTTCGAACCGTCCGCAGCTCCTCGGCGTTCGGATTCTCCACCATCTCGGTCATCTTCGAGGACGACGTCGAGTTCTACTGGTCCCGCTCCCGCGTGCTCGAGAAGCTCGCCTCGCTCCCGCCGGGGACCGTCCCCGACGGGGTGACCCCAACCCTGGGGCCGGACGCCACCGCTTTGGGCCAGATCTTCTGGTACACGCTCGAAGGACAGGATGCCGAGGGCAACGTCGTCGGCGGCTGGGACCCGGACGAGCTGCGGAGCATTCAGGACTGGACCGTTCGATACGCGCTCCAGTCCGTCGCGGGCGTCAGTGAAGTGGCGTCGGTGGGGGGATTCGTCCGCGAGTACCAGGTGGACGTCGACCCCGAGGCCATGCGGGCCGCGGACGTCACCCTGACCCAAGTGGCCTCCGCAGTCCGCAACAGCAACCTCGACGTGGGCGCTCGAACGCTGGAGGTCAACAGCGTCGAGTACATGGTGCGCGGGATCGGGTTCGTCGAAGACCTCGCGGACCTCGAGAACACGGTGGTCGCCGCACGCGAACACACTCCGATCCGAGTCCGCGACGTCGGGCACGTCGCCCTCGGGCCGGCGCTACGACGCGGTGCACTCGATGACGAGGGAGCACCCGCCGTTGGTGGCGTCGTGGTGGCGCGCTACATGGAAAATCCGCTCGCCGTCATCTCTGCGCTCAAGGAGAAGATCGCGCAAATCCAGCCCGGGTTGCCCTCACGCACCCTCGAGGACGGGACGATCTCTCGGGTGACGATCGTCCCCTTCTACGACCGTACGACGCTGATCGAGGAGACCCTCGGCACGCTCTCGACGGCGCTCTACCAGCAGATCCTCATCACGATCATCGTCGTGCTGATCATGCTTCGCAACCTGCGGAGCTCAGTGTTGATTTCGTTGATGTTGCCGCTGGGCGTACTCGCGGCCTTCGTCTCGATGAAGCTCACCGGCGTCGACGCCAACATCATGGCCCTCGGCGGTATCGCGATCGCCATCGGTACGATGGTCGACATCGGTATCATGTTCGTCGAGAACATCGGCCGACACTTGGACGACGCCGCCCCCGGTACGTCACGTCCGGCCGTGGTACGACGCGCAACGGCCGAAGTGGCGCCGGCAGTCCTGACCTCCGCCCTCACGACGGTCGTCAGCTTCCTCCCGGTGTTCGGCCTCTCGTCGACCGAACTGCGCTTGTTTGGACCGCTCGCCTACACCAAGACCTTCGCCATGGGCGCGGCACTGCTCCTTGCGCTGATCGTACTGCCCGGCGCCGCGCTCATCGTGTTGCGAGCTCGGCCCAAGGGACGCGACGCACGCAGCTTGCTTCGGCGTGAACACACCCGCGACTGGTTGATGCTGGGCCTTGGCGCCGTGCTCCTGCCTCACGCGCCGAGCTTGGGATGTTTCGTCATTCTGCTCGGGGGCTTTCGACTGGCACGCCCGCGACTGTCACCTCGGGTGGTCCGCGCGGCGACGTGGGTCGAGAACGCACTCGCGGTCGCGGCGCTCACCGTGCTGTTGGCCGATGACTGGCTTCCGCTGGGACCCGAGCAGGACCGGGTGACGAACACGTTGTTCGTCGCCGGTCTGCTCCTGGCGGTCCTGGGGACCTTTCGTGTCTTCGAGTGGCTCTACCCGATCTTGCTGCGCGGGGTCCTCCAGCACAAAAGCGCCTTCTTGCTGCTCCCGACCGCGGTGGTGTTGTTCGGCACGACGGCATGGCTGGGCTTCGACACCGTGTTCGGAGGGCTTCCGGCGTCCAGGAGGACGCCCGCCCCGATTTCGAAAGTCGCCGACGCGCTACCGGGCTTCGGGCGGGAATACATGCCGCCATTCGACGAGGGCTCTTTCCTCTACATGCCCACGACGATGCCCCACGCATCGATGGCCGAGGCCCTCGACATGCTGTCCGAGCTCGACGCCGCAATCGCGAGTATTCCCGAGGTCGACCGCGCGGTCGGCAAGCTCGGACGGGCCGAGACCGCATTGGACCCCGCTCCCATTTCAATGTTCGAGACCGTCGTCACGTACGTACCGGAGTATCGCGTCGAGGACGACGGCACCCGGGTTCGACAATGGCGCGACCACATTCGAACGCCCGCGGACATCTGGGATGAGGTGGTGGCCGTCGCCAAGCGGCCCGGGGTGACGAGTGCACCCGTACTCATGCCCATTGGGGCGAGGCTCGTGATGCTTCAAAGCGGTATGCGAGCTCCGATGGGCATCAAGGTGCGTGGCCCGACGCTCGAGGCGATCGAAGCGTTTGGCCTTCAGCTCGAGGACGCGCTCAAGACCGTACCGTCGGTGCGTGCCGAGACCGTGTTCGCCGACCGAGTCGTCGGTAAACCGTACCTGGAAATCGAGCTGGACAGGGAGGCCATCGGGCGCTTCGGACTCACGGTCGTCGATGTGCAGAGCGTGCTGCAGGTTGCACTTGGAGGCACGACCCTCACGCGAACCGTCGAGGGCCGCGAACGCTACCCGGTGAGAGTCCGGTACATGCGAGAGGAGCGGGACAGCCTCGAAGCACTCGACCGCATCTTCGTGCCAACGCCCTCGGGCGAGCAGATTCCACTCACCCAGCTCGCGCAGATCCGATACGTGCGAGGTCCCCAGGTCATCAAGGCCGAGGACACCTTTCTTACAAGCTATGTGCTCTTCGATCGTCAGCCTGACATTGCGGAGGTCGATGTCTTCGAACAGGCTCGCGTCGCGATCGATGGCCTCGTAGAACGCGGCGAGCTGAAGCTCCCCGCGGGGGTCAGCTTCGAGTTCGCGGGCTCGTACGAGAACCAGGTGCGTAGCGAAAAGCGACTCACCATGCTGATCCCCGTAGCGCTCGCGATGGTGTTCGTCCTGCTCTACCTGCAGTTTCATCGGGTATCGACCACCCTCATCATCTACACGGGCGTGGCCGTCGCAGTGTGTGGCGGATTCGCGCTGATCTGGCTTTACGGACAGCCATGGTTTCTCGACATGAGCATCGCCAATACGTCGATGCGAGACCTCTTCGAAGTGCGAGCGGTCAATATGTCGGTCGCGGTGTGGATCGGGATCATCGCGCTGGTCGGAATCGCGACGGACGACGGCGTGGTCATCTCAACGTACCTGCACCAACGGTTCGATCAGGTTCCACCCAAGACGATCCAGGACGTTCGTCAGCGAACGCTCGAGGCCGGCTGCCGGCGCATACGGCCGTGCCTCATGACGACGGCAACCACGATCTTGGCGCTTTTGCCGGTCATCACGTCGCAAGGCCGCGGTGCCGACATCATGATGCCGATGGCGCTCCCGTCGGTCGGCGGCATGGCCATCGAGCTGATGACGCTGTTCGTCGTGCCGGTCCTGTTCTGCGCGGTCGAGGAGCTTCGGCTGCGTACGTCGGCATGACCGACACCAGCCGGTCGAGTTCGAGTACGTCGAGATCCACGACTAGGCATCCGCCGCACGAAAAAGCCCGCCCCGGCTCTCCGGCGGCGGGCTTATTCGTTCCCGGCGAACGCGAGCAGCGCGTGGTGCAACCCATCACGACGCCTAGCTTGTCCTTTTCGCTCCTGGCGGTTTGCTAGCGACGGTGCTCGGGACTGTGGAAGTCCGTTTGGCAGCCGGCGCTCCAAACGTCAGGCTGGTTTCCATGAGCCGGGATGCCGCCCGCGTCCTTGAGCATGCGGGCAAGGTGCATGCAGTTCCACGTCAAGAACGTGGTGTTCCGGTTCGTGAAGTCGTTCTGCGGGCCGCCGGAGCCTGGATCCATATACGACGGTCCTGGTCCTGCTTCGCCCATCCACCCCGCGTCGGCTTGCGGCGGCACGGTGTACCCAATGTGAGAGAGTGAGAACAGGATGTTCATGGCGCAGTGCTTGACGCCGTCCTCGTTGCCCGTGATGAGCGTCGCGCCGACCTTGCCGTAGTCGCGGTACTGACCCTTGGCGTTGAAGTCGTGCGTATAGCCGTACATCCGCTCCAGGACGCGGTTGCAGACGGAGCTCTTCTCGCCCAGCCATACCGACGTCCCGATGATCAAGATGTCGCAGGCGTCGATCTTCGCCTGCAGCTTGGGCCAGTCGTCACGCTCGTAGCCGTCGACACCCGTGTAGTCGTGCCCCAAGCCAGCCGGGATGACGTAGTCGACGGGGCGGAGGATCTCCGTGGACACGCCGTTGGCCTTGAAGATGCGCTCGGCGACTTTGAGAAGTCCTTCGGTGTGGGAGAGGTTCGGCGAGCGCGTCAGCGTGCAGTTCAGCATCAAGACGCTGAGGTCGTCGTACTTGGCGGGAGGAGTTTTGCACTGCTCTTCGGTGAGCCGTTCGAGTTGTTCGGTCATCAGTTCGCTTTCTGTGCGTGGCCGAACGCTACCGTCAGTTGCGGGCGAACGCGATCATCGTCGGATCCAGAGCTGGGAAGAACCTTCCCACCAGCGGGACGGGGAGTTGGCTCTCAGACGCGTGATAAGCCTGCCCCCATGGACCTCAACGCGATCAAGGTGTTCGTCCACGTGGTCGATGCGGGAAGCTTCGTAGCGGCTGCGGAGCAAACGGGCATCCCAAAGTCCACGATTGCGCGCCGCATCGATGAACTCGAAGCATCACTGGGGGCACGCCTGCTGCAACGCAGCACGCGGAGATCCGAGCTCACGGAGCTCGGTGGGGGCTTCTACGAGCGGGCGCGTCAGATCGTAGCCGACGTCGATGACGCCGTCGAGGACGTCCGAGCCAAGCAAACCGAACCGAGAGGGGTTCTGCGTTTCACGACGTCGGTCCTGCTCGCGGAGCGCTACCTCGGGCCCATCGTGGCCGAATACCTCGGTGTTCATCCCAGGGTCGAGCTGGACATGTACCTGTCGCCGAAGCACTTCGACGTCATCGCGGACGGCTTCGACCTGGCGCTTCGGGTTGGGCCGCTGAAGGCGTCCTCGTACATCGTGCGGCGTCTCGCACCCGCACCTGCATATCTCTGCGCCAGCCCGACGTACCTGAAGAAACGCTCCGCGCCCACCTCGGTCGATGAGCTGCAGAAGCATGACGCCATCGTGTTCAGCGCTTCGAGGAGTCGCGAGACCTGGCGCCTCGACAACGACCGAGGAGACCAAGTGAACGTGGTCATGGACGGTCCGCTCGTCGTCAACAGCCACCCCATCGCGATGGACTGCTGCCTCGCAGGCCTCGGGCTTGCCGAGCTGCCCGCGCTGGTCTGCTGCGATGCGCTGCGCTCCGGCGAACTCGTCCGCGTCCTCCCGAAGTGGTCCAACGCGTCTCGATGGCTGCATGCGCTGTATCCGAGCCGCCATCACGTCTCGCCCAAGGTCCGCACGTTCCTCGACTTCATTGCGGAGCGACTCGACCCGGCCCCGTGGGATCTCGAGCATCCCGTATAATGGGAAGATGATTCCCAACGCGTGGGGTGCCTGCGTGCGCTCCTGCGTGGCAGGTTTTCACAGCGCCGCACCATGACGACTCCGACCCTGCCACCCCTGCCGTACGACGCGTGGGAAGCCTCCAAAGCGACCCTGCACCTCGTGTCTCAGATCCTGGGCAAGACCAAGCTCGCCCATCACCCCAAGCAGAACCACTGGTGGCACGTGACGCTGCACGTCACGCCGCGCGGGCTGAGTACACACACCGTCCCGACACCGTCTGGAACCTTCGAGCTCGAGCTCGACCTTCACCGCCACGAACTGGTGCTCGACACGAGCGACGGTCGCCGCCGAACGTTCTCGTTGCCCGACCGAACCATCGCGGAGATCTACCGCGGGACGATGGACATGCTGGCCGACGCCGGACACCCCACGTCCATCCTCACGACGCCGTACGACAACCCGCACTCCACCGTCCCTTTCGAGCAAGACGACGCGCCTCGCAGCTGGGATCGCGATGCCGTGGGGCGGTTCTTGAAGGTTCTTCAGTTCGTCGACGAAGTGTTCAAGTCGTTTTCGGGTCGCTCGTTCGCCAAGAGCACGCCCGTTCATCTGTTCTGGCACAGCTTCGACCTTGCCCTGACCCGCTTCACGGGGCGCGAGGTTCCCGACGCGGGCGCAGGCGCGCGTCGCTCGGACGCCGAAGCCTACTCGCACGAGGTCATCAGCTTCGGCTTTTGGCCAGGTGACCCCAAAGTCCGTTTCCCAGCCTTCTACAGCTACACCGCACCCGAACCCGAGGGACTCGCCGAGCAGCCCCTCGAGCCCACGACGGCATGGTGGCAAGACGCAGGAGGGTCGCACATGGCGATGCTCAAGTATGACGACCTTCGCGATGCTGATGACCCTCGCGGAGTCCTTCTGCGCTTTCTCGAAAGCGCGTTTCGAGCCGGATGCGCGACCGCGGACTG
>JBCCQM010000190.1:0-15739 GCA_039024335.1 Myxococcota bacterium | reverse complement strand
GTCGCGAGAAGGGAGCTGCGCATCACCGCCGGAGGGTATCGCCAGGGCCGCTATCCGGCGAGCAGCTTTTCGAGGCGCCCGCGGTCGAAGCCCACCATCAGCTCGCCGCCGACGTCGATCACGGGCACGCTGCCGGTCTTCACGCCCGCCTTCGAGGCCTTCGCCTGCAGCTCTGCCGCGGCCGAACGGTCCTTCTCGATGTCCTTGGCGACGTACGCCACGCCCTTGCGGTCCAGATAGCTCTGCACCTTCTTGCAGACCCCGCACCACGCGGTCTTGTAGACGATCACCTCGCCCGCGGCCGTCCCCACCTGCTCGGGAGGCTCGAGACCCTCGGGCAGCGTGACCTCGGAGGAGAGCCCTTGCCCCAGGGCGAGTTCCTCGAAGAGGTCGCGCTCGACCGTACTCAGCGTCACGGCCCCTTCGCCAGGGCTCTTGAGGTTGGCCACCCAGACCTTGCCGCTCGGCGGCGCGGGCCCCTCGAGCAAGGACACGCGGACCATGCCGCGCGAGGGTTCGGGAACATCTTCGACCGCCTGACCGTCCTTGAACGTGCCCCGCTCCGAGGCAAAGGTCAGGACCGCCTTCGTGGTCCCCGGTTGGAACGTCGCCTCCTGCGGCGCCGCGTCCGGGCTCGCGGGTGCGTCGGCCTTGGGCTGCGGGGGCGTTTCCGGCTCGCATCCGGCCAGGCAGACGAGCAGGACGCCGATGAGCGGGCGAGCGTACGATCGCGCGAGCATGGGCGCGATCGTACCCGCTGGCGCGCGCTGGCGGAAAACGCTATGACCCGGCGAATGGCGCGCTCGAGCCTTGGCGGCGGCCCCCGCAACGCGGACTCCCGCGTGTTCGCGCTGCTGCGCGCCGTGGGGGTTCTCGCGGGCCTGGCGTTCGTCTTCGTGGCGCTGTCCTACTCGGGCTACATCGGGTTCACCGATCTCGACGGCCCCGAGGTCTCGGTGGCTCCCTCCACCTTCACCGTCGAGGAGACCGGCCGTACCGTTCGCTACGGGCGCAGTGGGCTCACCCGCAACGGTCAGATCTGGCAGATGCACCTCGAGGGCTCGCCGATCGAGATCGGTGACGCGCACGGGCGCCTGGCCTCCCGGCTGTTCGGCGAGCTCGACGCGTCGATGCAGGGCTTCATCGAGAACCGCTACGGCTCGCCGGTCGAGCAGTGGACGGCCTCGATGCTGCTGCGGTGGGACTACCGCGCCGCGGACGAGTTCCTCGACGAGGAGCGCCGCGAAGAACTCGCCGCGCTGGCGGCCGCCGTGCCCGAGGCCGGCGGCGACCGCATGAGCGCGTACCAACGCCTGTTCCTCTACCAGTGCATGCACGGCCTGGCGCAGCGGCTCGAAGACGTCGTCCTCGAAGGCTCGATGTTCGCCGCCAGCACCAAGCGTCCGGGCAGCAGCGAGCGCGGCAACCTCGTCATCGGCCGCACGCTCAGCGTCGACACCGACGGCGAGCTCGACGTGGCGCCCATCGTCACGGTCGTGCGCCCGGACGGCCGCTACCCCTACGTCTCGGTGGGCTGGGCTGGCCTCGTGGGGGTCGTCACCGGCGTCAACGCCCGGGGCATCTTCGTCTCGGTCAACGCCGCGCGCGCGGACGAGCCCCTCGATGACGGTGCACCGCTGCCGCTGGTGCTTCGCAGCGTGCTCGAGCGCGCCGACACGCTCGAGGCCGCCGCAGCCATGCTTCAGGAAGCGAAGCTGCGGACCTCGGCCGTCGTGCTGGTTGGCGACGGGGTGCAGCGCAAGTCCATGGTGCTGGAGCTGGCCGCGCGCGGTCGCGAGGACCGACGCACCGGGCGCGGCGAAGACGATGCCGTCGTCTGGGCCACCAACCATATGCTCAAGGAAGCCTTCGAAGGCGACCTGCAGAACGACTGGGTCCGCCGCTACACCTCCAGCGGCTACCGCTACGACCGACTCGAAGAGCTGCTCACCGCCGGCGGGCCGATCGACCCCCAGCGCGCCGCCGACGTCCTTCGCGACCGCCGAGGTCTGGGCGGCAGCGTACTCGGGCTGGGCAACCGCAACGCGCTCGAGAACCTCGCGATCACCCACTCGGTCATCGTCGATGCCACGGCGATGGTGCTCTGGGTCGCCGAGGGACCCTCGGCGCTCGGTCGCTTCCAGGCCTTCGACCTGCGCGCCATGCTTGGCCGCGAGCGCGGCCCCGCTGCGCCGCTGGACGACCTCGCGCCCGACCCCCTGCTCTACTCGGAGTCGTACCGCGACTATCAAGAGGCGGTCTCGCTCGTGAAGCACGCCCGGGCGCTGCTGACCGAAGGCTACCCGGGGCGCGCGCTGTGGTCGGCCAAGGTCGCGCTGGCGCTCGCGCCCGACGTGGGCGACCTCCACCGCCTGCTCGGCGACATCGAGCGCGAGCTCGGCCACGATGCCGACGCCGTCGCCCACTACACGCGCTACCTCGAGCTCATCCCCGGGCGGCGACGCGACCAGGTCCGCGTCGAAGGCATCATCGCCGAACTCTCCGGCTGAGGCGCGCAAACGCCGTCAAGCGTCCGTTTGGGGTGAAGCGGAGGCAACTCTGCGGCCGCTAGCCCGCGAGGACGTTGAGGTACCGCTTCACGACCGCTCCAAGGCCCTCGAAGACGGCGTCCCCCACGATGGCGTGTCCGATCGACACCTCGTCGAGATGCGGCAGGCCGCCGAAGAGCGTCAGGTTGCGGGTGTCGAGGTCGTGGCCGGCGTTGATCCCCAGGCCGCGCGCGTGGGCGTGCTCCGCTGCCGCCACGTAGGTCTCGAACGAGGCCCGCCCCTCGGCCTCGCTGCGGGCGAAGGCCAGCGCGAACGGCTCGGTGAACAGCTCGATGCGGTCGGCCCCCAGCTCGGCAGCCCAGTCGATCGGCGCCGTGACCGGGTCCACGAACACGCTGACCCGCACGCCAACCGCGTGCATCCGCTCGATGAGCGCCCGCAGCGGGCCCATGGGCGTGTCCGCGGGCCATCCCGCCTGCGACGTAATCTCGCCCGGCCGCACGGGGACCAGCGTCAGCTGATGCGGCTTCACCTCGGCGACCAGGTCCATCAAGTCCTCGCGGGGGTCGCCTTCGATGTTGAACTCGACCGCGTCGCGATCGGGCGCGAGAAAGGCCGCCAGCTCGCGAACGTCGGTGCTGGTGATGTGCCGAGCGTCGGGGCGCGGATGCACGGTGATGCCGCGCGCGCCCGCCTCGATACAGACCCGCGCCGCCTCGACCACGCTGGGATATCCGCGCGACGGACCGCCCGGCGGCTGCGCGGTCCGGGAGTTGCGCAGCGTGGCGATCTTGTTGACGTTGACGCTCAGTCGCACCACGTCGCGGAACCTAGCAGGATGTTGGAGAACTCGCGCGAGGGAGTTCTCCGACGTTCTGCTGACAGCCCCTCACGAGGATTCGCTCGTCTTTTTCGCCCCGTCATTCTCGGGGCGCTCGGAGTCGACGCCGCCGCGCGCGGCCTGCAGCGAATCCCAGGCCTGCGCTTCCCACCCTCGCGCCGGCTTCACGTAGCGCGGCGTTCCCTCCGGGCCGTCGACCATCGCCTCGGGCAGGTGCGAGACGTGGGCAGCATCGACGCCGCCCTCGGCCTCGTGCGGGTATCGATAGCCCGCGCCATAGCCCGACTGCTTCATCAGCTTGGTCACCGCGTTGCGGACCGCCATCGGGACCGGAAGCGCCCCGTGTCGCCGCACGTCCTTGCGGGCGGCGAAGTACCCCTTGAGCGCCGTGTTGCTCTTCGGCGCGAGCGCGAGGTATTGCACCGCTTGCGACAGCGGCAGGACCGCCTCGGGCAGTCCGACGAACTTGGCCGCCTCGGCCGCTGCGGTCGCCACCACGAGGCCCTGCGGGTCGGCGTTGCCAACGTCCTCGGAGGCGAAGATGACGATGCGTCGCGCGACGAACATCAGATCTTCGCCCGACTCGAGCATGCGGGCAAGCCAATAGACCGACGCGTCCACGTCGCTCGCGCGCATGCTTTTGATGAACGCAGACACGACGTTGTAGTGCTCTTCGCCGGCCTTGTCGTACCGCAGCGCCCGGCCGCCGAGCGCCTCCCCGACGTGCTCGGGCAGCAAGCTCGTCTCGCCCGGGGGGACCAGGTCCACCGCCATCTCCAACGTGGTCAACGCCCGCCGGGCATCCCCCTGCGCCGCGCGGCCGAGCGCTTCGAGCAGCCGCGGCTCGGCCTGGAGCCCGCGCAGCCCCAGGCCGCGCTCGGTGTCCGTCAGCGCCCGCGAAAGCAGCGATGCAATGGCCTCGGGCCCGAGCTGGCGCAGCGAGAACACCCGCGCCCGGCTGAGCAGCGCCGCGTTGACCTCGAAGCTGGGGTTCTCGGTCGTGGCTCCGATCAACCGGCAGACGCCGGCTTCGACGTGGGGAAGCAGCGCGTCTTGCTGGCTCTTGTTGAACCGATGAATCTCGTCGATGAACAGCACCGTCCGCTGCCCACCGAAGCGTCGCCGCTCCTTGGCCCGCGCGATGACGGCTCGGATGTCCTTCACCCCGGAGGCCACCGCCGAAAGCGTCTCGAACGCAGCCCCCGTGCTGTGCGCGATGATCTGCGCGAGCGTCGTCTTGCCGGTCCCGGGCGGACCCCACAGGATCATCGACGGAATGCGGTCGCCTTCGATCGCGCGGCGCAGCAGCTTGCCCGGACCGACCACGTGGTCCTGCCCGACGTAGTCCTCGAGCGTGCGGGGACGCATCCGCTCCGCGAGCGGGGTTGCCTCTGGATCCTTGTCTGCGGCGGCGTCGAACAGATCAGGAGAATCCGCGCTCACGGCCGCGCACCGTACCAACACCCGGCCGGGCAACGCACGTCCCGATGGGGCATGACGGGGCTGAGCGCCGTTCGGCCGTGGACCCCCCCCTCGCTGACCCCGTAGCGGGCGTCATGCCCTCCTGACGGCCCCGAAAGAACCAAAAAGGCGAGCGCCACGTCGTGGCGGCTTCCACCGGAGGCTGCTAGCCTCGCGGGCGAGATGGCGTACGGATTCGGCATGCGACGTCGTGCGCAGGGACGCCCTTCCCCCGCCGCCGTCTGGGTCGTCGCCATCGCGCTCGGTGCAGGCTGTGACGCCGGGGGCGTGGGGGTCGAAGCCGTTGAGGAGCCGGCTCGTGAGCCCGCCACCGCGTCGAACGAGCGCCTGTCCGAGGTCGGCAAGATTCGCGCGCTCATCGAGGCCGTACGGACCAGCGAGCTCAGCTTCATGCAGGGCGGCGAGAAGCACGACGGCGCCGCGGCGGCCAAAGAGCTCGAGCGCAGGCTCGCCCGCACGCCCGCGGGCGTGGTCACGGCCACGGGGTTCATCGACCGCATCGGTGCCGGCCTGCCGCGGCAGCGTCAGCCCGATCTCGTCCGCCTCTCCGACGGCACCATGCTGCCCACGTCCGACTGGCTGCTCAAGCGGCTCGCGGAGATCGAAGGAGTTCCCTACCAGGCCAAGGTTGCCCACGCCGAGGCTGGCAGCCCAAACGCCGCCACCGGCACGCCTGCCACGCGGACCAGCGAGATGAGCATTCTCGACGCGCTCACGATCGTCGAGCGCAGCGACCTCACCTTCGTCGCCCCCGCGCGAAAGACCCCCAAGGGCAAGGTCAAGGGCAAGCGCAAGGAGTACACCGGCCCCGAGTTCTCCGAGATGCTTCGCAAGAAGTGGGAGCTTCTGGGCAAGGACATCAGCGACCTCGACACCTTCGTCGAGGAGATCGCCAGCGATGCCTTCGTCAGCATGACGCCGTACCTCGTCGCCTTCCGCGACGGCCATGAAGAGCCGTTCCGCCCGTGGCTGCTCGATCAACTCGAGGCACGGCGACAGGCCCTCGCCAAAGGAGGCGCGCCATGACCGATCCCGTACGGATGCCTCGGCCGGCCGCAGCTGCGCTTGCCGTGGGCGCGGCGTTGGGTCTGCTCGGGGTCGCAGCGGGCGCGTTCGGGGCCCACGGCCTGCGTGACGCCGTCTCGGCCCGTGACCTCGAAATCTGGCAGACCGCCGCCCACTACCAGCAGCTGCACGCCGTCATGCTGGTCGCGGTGGCCGCCTTGGCCGCGCGAGGATGGTCCAAATCGCTCCACGTCGCGTCGATCGCGTTCGTCGTCGGCATTGTGATCTTCGCCGGCACGCTGTACGCCATCGTGCTCGGCGGCCCCCGAGTTCTCGGCGCGGTGACCCCGATCGGCGGTCTGTGCCTCATGGCGGGCTGGGCAGCGCTGGTGACTCACGGGGTGTCCTGGTTCAGGGCGTCCCTCAAGCAGGCCTGAGCCGCGGTCGATGACGCGGAGGATGACCCCCTCCGAGCGCAGCTTTCTGACCGCCGTCATTCGCTTTCAAACGCTGCGGCACGCGGGCGTCCCCTCGACCGATCCCGAGTTCTTTCATCTGCGCCGCTTCTTGGGCTCGGATGCGCCCGACGCGTATCGAGAGTCTGACGACCGACGTGCGTTCCGACGCTTTCCCGCCCAGGTGGACGCGCAGGTCCGCTGTGGGGCACACCATAGCCGCTGCATGATCACCGACGTCGGTGGAGGCGGCATGCGCCTGACCCTGGACGAGGCGATGGCCGTCACGCCGGGGACCTCGCTGCTGCTCAGCGTACAGACGCAACGCGGCGCCGAGCGGGTCGACTTCGCCGTCGAGGTTCGCTGCGTCGGACCCGACGGATGTTCGCTCGGCGTCGAGTTCGTCGGTGCCCCGCTGACCCTGCGACAGCACCCGCTCGCGCCCAAGGTCGACGCACACGCCCAAACCCAAGAGGTCCGCGCGGCCTGACGCTGGGCTCGAGACTGCAACGCTCGAAGAGCAGTCGGCGGGGGGCCGGCTGCTCTTTTTTCATCTTCGCGACGGACACGGCCGCCGAAGCGGCGCGCCTCAGGTGCCCGTAGGTGCGGCCGCCATCGGCTGCAGCGCAGGCGCGGGCGTCGAGGCGACGATGCTCGCCCGCAGCTGCTGCCACAGCCAGCCCGGTGCCCGAGGATGATGACTGAGTTCCCCCTCGATGCGGCGCAGGCCTGCGTAGTCGCTGCGACGCGCCAGCTCGCCCGCTGCCAGGGCGAACACCTCGAAGGCGCGGGGCCACTGCGCGTGCACCCGTCGAATCGCCTGCAGCATTTGCTCGACGCGCATTCGGGGCAGCCGACGGCAAAGCCCGTCGCGGAGTGACTCCGCACCATCGCTGAATCGCCACGCGGCCACGCTGGCAACCAGCCAGATCGCCGGGGGCTCGACCTCGGTCCGCATGCGCGTGCCACCGAGACCGTCGGGGACCTCGTCGCAGCGCAGTTCGGACGCGCCGGGATCGATCGTGCGAAGCATCGAGCGCCCCACCCCGCGGCCCGGATCGTGCGGCTCACACAGCACGACGACGTCGCGCGCCGCCGAAGCGCGCTCCAGAACGCGGCCGCGGCACAACACCGCCGGGTCGAGCGCGTCTTCGACCGACACGACCGCGTCCACCCGCTCGGACGTACCATCGAGGGTGAGCGCGCCGTCCCAGGGCGCGGCCTCGGGCAGCACGCGTGCGATCCGTCGCGCGGACGCGCTCGCCTGAATGCGGACGGTGCGGACGTGGTATCGCGCAAGGCGAAGGGCGATGGCCTCCGCGACCGGCCAAGGCGTGACGAGGGGTCCAGCGGTCATGAACACCCATGCTGCAACCCCCGGGCCGAGGGCCGGGGGCCGAGCACGCGTCGTGGATCTGGCCCACGCACGCCTCACCGCGCGGCGCTGTGGCCCGGGACGACCCTCAGCCGTCGCGACGCCGACGACGAAGCGTCAAACCCAACAGCCCGAGCGTCAGGAATCCCAGCGGTGAGGCCGGGGCGGTCGTGCAGCCGCAGCCGCTGGGGTCGTCGCCTCCCCCGGTCCCGCCGACGCTGTCCGTTTCGATGACGCCCGCGTCGTCGTCGTCGTCGCCCCCGTCATCGTCGGGTCCAGACGCAGTGCCCCCAGAGGCCCCGCCGTCGCTGTCGACATCCCCGCTGTCGGTTCCGGTCTCATCGGACGCGCCCGTGGGGTCGGTCCCGGAGTCGCTGTCGTCTCCGCTGCCGCCACCGCTGCCCTCGGCTTCGGTCACCGTGATCGTGATCGTCTCCGAGTCGTAGCCGCCGTAGGCGTCGAGCACTTCGAAGGTGAGCACGTATTCGCCCGGCGGAGGCTGCGTCAGCGTGACGAAGTCCCAGTTGACCTCGTTGGGGTCAAAGCCGACGCCGACGTTGTAGTCGGAGTCGCACACGTTGTTGGTGCAGCGCGACAGCTCCGTGTCCCCGCCGGACAGCGACCACTTGGCCGCGAGGAAGTTCGAGTTCTCCGACACCGACGCCGTGATCTCGATGGTCTCGGCGCTGGTGAACGTCTCACCGTCGGCCGGCTGGACCGACGTGATCGCCGGCGGCTGGTTGTCCGGCGTGCGCGACCCGAAAATGGCCAGCAGCTCCTGGTAGGTGTTCTGCTGCTCGCCGCCCCCGTTGGGGCAGTAGTCATCGTGAATGTAGTCGCACTGCGTCACCCCATCGCCCGTGGCGTGGCTGATGTCCATGCAGGCGTCCACGAACGTCTTGAAGCCGCCGTTGTTGAACGGGTAGAGCAGGTCCGTCGTGTTGTCGGTGTGCTCAAGGCCCCAGTTGTGGGCGGTCTCCTGCGCGGCGGTTTCGGCGGCGCCCGGGCAGGTGGTGGGGAACGTCAGCGAGACGTGGTTGCGCTTGAGCCCGTCGCACGCGACGTTCGCGATCCCGCAGACGCCGTTGGGCTGCCCGGCGTTGCCCGCTCCGCCACCAACCACGGCCATCGTGTACGGAAGCCAGTCGGGCGGTCGTGAGGAGGTGAGCACCAGGTTGAACGGTTCGTAATACCCCGCAAGCTGGTTGAACAGCGCCGTGCGCTGCGACGCGTTGCCGTACTCGGGAAACGTCGTCTCGGCATCGACCAGCGGGCTGCACCCGACGGCGGCGTTCGCAGAGTCTCCGTTGCCACAGTCCGGTCGCAGCGTGATGCCCTCCATCGCGATGTAGAGCACGCCGGGGGCAGCGTCGTAGGCCACGGCGGGCAGCGGGTCCAGGCCCTGCTGCGCGAGCGTGTCTTTGGCCCAGGAGTCTTCGGTGTACAGGAGCGTCCCGTCCCAAAAGGGCTCGACCTCGGGGAGGTCGGCGCGGTCCACCCCGTACGCCCGCTCGAGCGGCGTCTTGTCGAGGTCGTCCCCTGGATGGAGGGCCCACGGCACGTCCTCACGGATCGGCCCGCCCGGGGCCGCGAGCGCGTACGCCGGGAACAACAACAGAGCGGTGGCGGAGACGACGAACGAACGAGTCATGAGAGCCCCGCGCAGAGGCTAGCTGAAAGCAAACAACACCGTCTAGCCGCTCAAAGCCCACAAAACCCTGCGGCAGAGCGGCGCAGCTCGCGGCAGTCGCGCCCCGGTCGATGCCGGCTCAATGCATCGCGGTCTCGCGGTTGGGCAGGCCGACGATGCGCGCGGGGTCGATGCCCATGCGCCCCAACGCCTTGCCCCAGAGATCGGCGGGGTCGACCTCGAACAGCCACGAGCTGGGAACGACGCCCCGATGGCCGATCGGTACGGCCACCCAGCTGCCCGCGGCGATCTCGCCCTCGAGCTGCTGAGGGCCCCAACCGGCGTACCCCAGGAGAAACAGGAAGCGCTCGTCTTGTCCCACGGCGAGGCTCCGATCGACCTGCTCCAAAGACGTGGTCAGCCATACGCCGCGCAGGACCTCCTGACACGACGGGTCCCACCCCGGCGTTGCGTGCAGAATCCAGCCGCGCGATGGCTCCACCGGCCCGCCCTTGCGGATGACCGCGTCCGGCTCGCCGCCCCAAAGGACGTCGAGCTCGTCGAGCACCGTCTCGAGGCGGTTCGGCATGGCGTCGGAGAGCACCAGCCCCAGCGCGCCCTCCTCGTTGTGCTCGAGCATCAGCACGACGGCGCGCTCGAAGTTGGGGTCGAGCAGCTGCGGGACTGCGCAGAGCAGATGACCCGACACTCCGCCGGAGACGGTCACGAGAACCTCACCCTCAAAGTATGCGGCATGGCAACGCCACGCGCACGAGGCCGCCCTTCCCGCTCGATGCGGGCTTGCAACGCCCGACGGCTCTTGCTACATCGGTCAGCCCCTCTGCCAGAGTGGCGAAATTGGTAGACGCAGCGGATTCAAAATCCGCCGCTGGAAACAGCGTCCCGGTTCGAGTCCGGGCTCTGGTACGACAACTCTCTCCCCCCCCCGACCCCCGGTGGTCAGCCGCGCAGGCGAATATCGACGTCGCCGCCGGCGGTCACCTCGACCCGGACCGCGCCGGTCCCGGTGCGGGCGTCGTAGCGTCCCCGGGCCTGCGCGCTGATCGCATCGGTCTGAACGCGGACCCGGCCGGGCGTGCGCACCTCGAGATCGAGATTCGTGTCGTCGAGCAGCCACACCTCGACGTCGCCGCCGGGCGCCTCGACGAAGACATCGACCCCGGGAACCCCCTGCTCCACGTAGACCCCGCCGTCGGCCGCTTCGATGTCGACGGGACCCTCCACCACCGCGACCACGTCGCCGGCACCGGTGTGTAGACCTGCGCTGCGCATCGGTCCCTGCACGTCGATGTCTCCGGCCTCGACGTCGACGAGCACGCTGCCTTCCATGCCGCGCACCCGGACGTCGCCGAGCGAGGTTCGCAGGTCCACGTCGACGTCCGCGGGTAGCCCGACTTCGTCCACTTCGAGGTCGACCAGACCATCGACCTCCAGCGGAACGGCAGCGCTGATGCGCAACAGAGCCGGGCCGCGCTCGAACACGACTGCAGGCCGCCCCGCGGTGCGCTCGGCCTCGGCTTGGCTGGCGCCGATCGCATGCCACCGCCCTTCGACGCGCACGCTGTCCGGGCAGGACTCGGGCACCGTGGGGTCGCAGCCCTCGACGCGCAGCGGCGTGCTCGGCAGGTCCACCATCACCGTGCGCAGCCCGTCCAGATCGACCTCGCCCTCGAACGCGCCTTCGGCCCGCACGCCCGCCGTGCAGCCCACCAGGCACAGCGCCGCCAGCCACCGCTTCACAGCCGCACCCCCAGCACCACGCCCAGCTCGAGCGTCGGCGCGTAGCGAGGCAGCGTACGCCCGCGCGGGTAGAAGCGTGGGGCCAGCGGGACCCCGAACCGTCCCTGCCCGCCGACGGACCACCGCCGCGTCACGAACACCGCCGTCTCGAGCAACAGGTACGGGGTCGCGTTGCGGACCGTCTCGCTGCGCGTCCCGGCGGGCGCATCGGGATCGAGCGACTCGACGCGGCGCCTTCGCGTCGCGCCCTGAAACAAGACCCCGCCCCCAGCCGACACGCTCAACCGCGCGTCCTCCCGCTTGGCGCTGGGCCCATACAGCTCCGCCATGGCGCGGACGCCCCCCTGCAGCACGGTTTGCTCGGGACCCAGCGACACGCCCAGGTCCGAGGGCCCCACTCGCAGGCGGGGTCGCACGCGGGCCAGCGCGGAGATCGAGATGTCGTCGTACAGCGTCGCGCGCGGCGTCCCGGGGGCCATCGAAACCGAGGAGAGCCGCGCGACCTGCAGCGTCACGCGGTCCTGCTTGGGCCGAAGCACGTCTCCGCGCTCGAGCTGGTACGCGCCGAAGATTTGGCCCACGTACAGGGCCGCAGCGACGCTGCTGAGGGCCGCGATCCCGCCGACGCGACCAAATCCAGCCCCGCGAGATGCGTCCTGCGGGCTCGCGCCATCGGCCGCCGGGGTTCGTCGCCACAGCGCAACGGCGCCGCCCGTCGCCCCGGCCGTGGCCGCCAGGATGCCCACGCCCAGCAACGGCCGCCCGGCGTACGCGTGCCCCAGGCCGGGGACGAACGTGCTCATCAAGGGAGCACGCCACGCCGGCCGCGGCTCGCCCTTCCACGCGGCCGTCGAGGGCGGCTGCGGGCGAGGCGGCTGGGGCTGGGCCTTCGGGGCTGCCTCGGGCTCGGCCTCTGCCGGAAGCACGGCTGCGCCGGAGTCCTGCAGCGACACCATCGTGGTCTGCGCGTCGGTGGCCGTCACGTCCTCGAGCACCGTCCCGTCGGCGTCGCGAACCGTGTACCGGCCCGGGGGGAGGTGCAGCTCCGTGGGCGCCTCCGGGCGCACCGTGACGGTGGCCACGCGCGTCCCCTGGTCGTCGACGACCTCGAGCGTGCGCGCTTGGGCCGGGCCCAGCTGCAGCGTCGACGAGGACCCAGACGAGGGCGCGGCCAGCCAGGCCGCCAGCAGGAGCGCTCGCACCCCTGAGGTTATAGCAATGCTTCAGCGATACGGACGCTGCGGGGCGGGCATCTGCGCCCCGCGAGCAAGTCGCTGCTCGAGCCGAAGCATGGCGCGCGCCTGGGCCCGCTCCCCGTGATCGTGCCCCAGCAGGTGCGCGAGGCCGTGCAGCGCGAGGTCAACCACTTCGGCCTGCCACGCCGCCGGCCCCGCCCCTCGCGGCGCGGACTGCCGGACCGCGAACGGCCAGGCGATCACGATGTCGCCGAGGCTGTCGTCGGCAGGCCCGATCACGCTGGGGTCGGCCGCCATCTCGTCGACGTCCAGCTCGGGCGCCTCGCTGGGAAAGCTGAGCACGTCCGTGGGACCGGGGAGCCCCATGAAGTCCACGTGGAGCCGGGCGATTTCCTCGTCGTCGGTGAGCCGGACCGTCACGTGCTGCTCGGGGTCCACACCGACGCGGCGCGCTGCCGAGGCCAGCCGACGGGTCAAGGCGCGGCGAATCCCACCGGGGACGCTGCGCCGAACGGAGGCGGAGACCTGAAGCCGGACCTTCATGGCGTGCTGGTTTGCCAGAGGGACGCGTCGATGAACAGCGCCAACACGTCGGGGTCGACCTTTCCGCGCTTCGCCTCGGCGTGCAGGATGTCCAGCGCGCGATCGAGGGGGACCGCCTGCTTGTACGGTCGATCGGCTGCCGTGAGCGCGTCGAAGATGTCCGCGACCGTCATCATGCGGGCCTGAATCGGGATTTCGGGCTCCCCCAGCGCCGACGGGTAGCCGCTTCCGTCGAGGTACTCGTGGTGCTTGCCCGCGATCTCGGGGATGCGGGACAGCGACGCGGTCCAGGGGATTCGCACCAAAAAGTCGTAGGTGTGCCGGACGTGGTCTTCGATCTCGCGCCGCTCGGACGCCGTCAGCGTCCCCCGCGGGATTCGAAGCGCGTCGACCTCTTCGGGCTCGACCACCCGCACGTGCCGCCCCTGCGCGTCGAAGAACGACAGCGAGAGCAGCTCGCCGAGCTGCTCGGAGGCCGCCTTGGGCAGCACGGTGGGCTCGTTGGATTGGTGGACCAGCTTCACGGAGCGCTCGAGGTCCGCCATGCGCTGTCGCACCGCGTCGGGCTCGACGCCGTCGAGCTTGGCCTGCAGCAGCTCCACCTGCAGCGCCGTGCGCATGTGGGCGAAGCGTTCGTTCACCATCGCGAGCTGGTGCGGGTAGAGCTTCTTCGCCTTCACCAGCACCTCCTCGCGCACGCCGACCTTGCCGAAGTCGTGCAGCAGCCCGGCGTACTCGATCTCGCGAAGCTCGGCCTCGCCGAACTGAATGCCTCCGAACGGGCCCGACGCGTGGGCGTTGGCGGCCCGCGCAAGGCCCACGGTCAGGTCGGCGACGCGCTGGGAGTGACCGCTCGTGGTCGGGTCACGCTGCTCGATCGCGTGAACGCTGGCCCGCACGAACCCCTCGAACAGCGCCTGGATGTCCGCGTACAGCTGCGCGTTCTCCAGGGCCACGGCCGCCTGCGAGGCGAGCGAGGTACACAGCCGCTCGTCCTCGTCCGTGAAGGCGCGGACGCGGGTCGAGAAGTCCACCGGAGACTGCAGCGGGCCGAGGTCGTCGGTGCGGGCGTTGATCAGCTGCATGACCGCCAGCACGCGCCCTTCGGGGGTGATGACCGGCGTGGTCAGCATCGAGCGGGTCTGGTAGCCGAGCTGCTCGTCATAGCTGCGGTCGTGCGTGAACGTGCGGCCGTGGGTGATCGAGTTGCCGCTCTCGTAGAGGTCGCCGACGCGGACCGTTCGCCCGGTCATCACCGCGGTGCCCACAATCGACCCTGGCGTCACCGGCACGGTCACCTCGGTGAAGTCGACGTCCACCGAATCGTTGTGGGCCGCCGCGACGCGCAGCTGCGCCCCGCCCTTCTCCACGAGAAACATCGAGCCCGCATCGGCCCGCGCGATCGAACGCCCGTTGTGCAGGATCATCTCCAGCACGCGCGCGGGGTCGCGCTCGGCCGACAGCGCGGTGCCGATCTCCACCAGCTGATCGGCCAGCCGTGCGCCGGCCACCGCGTCCGCCGTACGGACCGCCTCGGCCACCACGCGGTCGGCCACCACGGTCGGCGTGGGCAAGGCGAGCAGCTGCACCCGCGGCGTGTCGAGCTCGACGAGCGCCTGGGCGAGGATGTTGGCCGGCCCGGCGAGCAGCAGCACGTCGAAGCGATCGGGCAGCTCGGCCCCCGGCGGCAGCACGACCACGCGCGAGCGCGGCCGCTCCAGCATCACATTGCCCGAGGGGTCCAAACGCACGCGCCCGAACCGGCCCTCGTCCTGGGCCAGCAGCCACCGGCGCACGGTGGCGAAGCTGCCGATCTCGGGCGGGACCACGCGCCGATCATAGCGCGACGACTCAGCCGTGCGGGACCGCGACGCGCAGGCGTGTGGTGCCGCTGACCCGTGAGGCACTCAGGGTGCCACCGGCGCTCTCTGCCACGCGGCGCGCGAGCTGCAGACTCAGCCCGGGACCGCAGGGGCTGTGCATTGGCGCGAGCCCCGTCTCGTCGGCGAGCCACGTCAGCACTTCGCCGGGCAGTCCGTCGCCGCGATCGCGCACGTCGAACACCACGTGCATCGCGTCGCCGAGATCCTCGACCGGGTCGAGATAGACCCGCAGCTCCACGCTCCACGGCGCGGCGTCCGGCCGACGACGCACAACCGCCTCCATTGCATTCTCCAGCAGACCCGCCAGCGCGGCGCTGAGGTCTCGCTCGGAGACGCGGGGGCGGACGCCGTCCTCGACGAAGACCTCCACGGTCGCGCCCTGCGGCGACCGAGCCGTCGCGGTGTCGGCCGCGCGTGCGACCAGCGCCGCGACGTCGGGCACGACGCCTCCGTCGGGGACGACGCGGGGGGTGAACGCGGCCGCCGGCGGCGCCCCGGGCGAGAGCAGCTCGGTCAGCTGCGCCGAGGACGTCTCGAGCGCCTCCAGGACCGCGGTCACGCGGGCGACGTCCTCGGCCGGCGCGCTCTCCATCGCGGCTCGAAGCGGACCGGCAAGCATCTGGACCGCGAGGCGCACCGCGCCCGCCGGGTCTCGCAGCGACTCGACGGTGCGGCGAAGGGCCTCCAGCTCCCGCTGTCGCGAGGCGTCATCGGCGACCGGCGAGTCCTCCGAGGACGACAACAGGCGAACGGCTCCCATGCAAAAACTTGTGGGGCACGCCCCCGACGCGGCCACCCTCGAAAACGGTCCACGTCGGCGAACGTCGCGTGGGCAGCTGGGCCGGATTTTGAAGAGCGCGCGCTGGCCCGTCTCGAAGCGGGCCAGGCGGGCGCCTCACGCAGGGATCTCGACGACGACGGGATCGCCAACGGTCTCAGCCCTCGGCGGTTTGGTCGTTGTCGGCAGCCTCAGCGCGTGCGGCCCCGCCCCGCTAGGCGTCGGCCGCGAATGACAGAATAAACGCCTGTACCAGCGGGTGCCGCATTGCGGACTCGGC
>JBCCQM010000189.1:0-15773 GCA_039024335.1 Myxococcota bacterium | reverse complement strand
CTTCGCCACCGCCCCGCGGATCGTCGCGTCGTCGTCCCGCCACAGCAGCTCGACCGCAAGCTGCTGCGCGGGCAGCAGCCGAGGATCGGGGTCGAGGATGAGGTCGCGGATCATCGCCAGCTTTTGCTCGGCGTCGGGCTTCTTCGCCCGCCCCTGCGTGACCCGAGCCGGAAGGTCGAGCATCAGCGCGCCGCGGGTCACGCCCGCGCCCTTGATGCGATCCAGCTCCGAACCGTCGCCGCGAGAGAGCTGAACGATGACGCCGTCCTCCCGCACCAGGACGACCCGGTCGTCGCGCACGTCCATCGCGACGAACTCGGCGTGGTCGGACAGATAGGTCCACTGCGCCGCGGACGGCGTCCCGCCGTCGTCCACGCGCAACGCCACCACGGCGCGGCGACAGACGAACACGGCGTTACGATGCCCGGCGGTGGTCGGCGACAGATCGACCCAGAGCTTCAGCCGCTCGGCGTCGGTGTGCCCCGCGTCGAGCCCCTCGTCGCGCGCGAAGACCTCCCCGTATCCCTCGATGTCGCGCAGGGCGTCGAGTTCCCCCGCGGTGGAGCTGTACAGGTCCACCCACGACCGGTTGGACCCCGCCAGCAGGCCTCGCTCGGTGCGAACGATCCGCTCGACCGCGGGCTCGACCGAGTCACCCTGCGGTGCGCCGCCTCCAAGATCGAGCCGGGCGCGCTCGCGACCGGTCCCGGTCCCCAGCGCGACGATCTGATTGCCGACCGGTACAAGCGCGACGCGCCCCACCACCGCGGGCGCGCCCAGTCGGTCCTCGCTGCGCCGAACCCAGCGGACCTGGCCGTCGATCGCCGCCATCCCGACGGCGCGGGTGCGTCCCTTGTCGTGGTCCACCACCGTGGCGACGACCGTGGTTTCGTTCGCCGAAAGGCCCGAGAGCGCCTCTCCGGGCAGCTCCACGGTCCACAGGCGCTGCCCGTTGGTGCGGTCGATCGCCGCGAGCCGATGCCCTCGCAGCGGCACGAACACCGCGGTGTCGCTCGCCGCGGCGTGCCCCGCCACGTCCACCGACGAGGTCCAGACCTGCCCGGCGGTACTCGGGTCGATGGCCCGCAGCCGGGTTCGCTCCACCAGCACGACCAGCGCGCCCGCTTCACTTCGCGCAGCACGCTTGTCGGCCCGCTCGCCCTGCTTGGCCGTGAGCACGAGCAGGTTGCCGCCGGGTTCGGCGTGGGTCTCCAGCGTCCGGCCCGCGCATGCGCCGAGCAGCAGGACCCCGAGGATGGCCAGGCGCTTCACGACGCCGACTCCTCGGTCTGCGGGGCCGCGACGCCTCCGCCGGCGTCATGCTCTTCGGCCAGCGTCGGGTCTCGCTCCAGCAGGGTCGTCGCGATGGCCTCGGAGCGGTCGGAGGGATGCAGGCGGTGCAGCACGAGCGCCAGCCGACGGACGCCGCGATCGCGGTCATCCGCCGCGGACTTGACCGCCGAGACCGACTGCGACGGGCCGAACTCCGCCAGCGCCAGCAGGGCCCGCGCCCGAATCGGAGCGCTGCGATGCTTGGCCAGCCGGCGCACGACCGGCTCGAGCGGGCTTCGGGGGTGCTCCCGGCACGCGTCCAGAACGGCCGAGAGCGCCGCGGGTGGCAGCCCCTTGGCCACCCGCGCCTCCAGCTCCGAGGCGCTCTGCATCCCTTCTTGCTCCACCAGCTCCTCGAGCTCGATCTGCAGCTGCAGCATTTGCGAGTCCGACGCAGCGCTGGCGACGTCGCTGAATGCGAGCGAGACGACGACCGTGCTCGTCAGCATCAGGGCGCGGAGGAGATGGGACGCAGACATGATGGAGGAGGCATCGTCGGACCCCACCAAGACTTGAGCGGCCGCCCTCGGGCCCCGGCGCGGGGCAGTCTCGCGCTCACAGAGGTCCCGTACTGTCCAAATTGCGAGGTTTTTGGGGCACCGCGGCCTCGTCTGTACGTTCGTCCACGATGCCACGCGTGCATGACGCTCAGCCCCCCGCCGGCCCCCGGACGCGAACCCGGTCTCGGCCCGCAGATGGGCTCGAGACCTCGTGTGACCTGCTTTTGACGCTCTGCACGCGCGACCCCGTGGGCGAGCTCGTCGGGCGGTTCGGCGTGAGCGCAGGTCAGCTGCTCGCGGCCCGTCGCGACCTCGAGAGCGTCCTGGGGCCCGAGTCGGCCGATTGGCGACTTCGCCTCGAAGCGCGCGGCGGAGGCTCGAGCGATCTCGAGCAGCTGCTCGCGATCTGCCGCAGTGCGGAGTGCCACGCCTACCAGCTGCTCGAGCAGGTCGGGCTGCAGTGCGCCGCCCTGCGTCGCGAGATCATCATCCTGCTTCGCCAAGCCGACCGTCCGCTCGCTCCCCCTCGGGGGCATGAAGCCGCCGCCAGGCCCAGCGGCGTCCGCATGGCCCGCGAGCGTCGCCCCGCTGCCGTGCATACGCGGGCCCGCCCTCGACGCGCCGTGAACGAGCCGATCGTGGACCGACCGGGCAACACGCGTCGCGCCCCCGCGTCTCCGCCCACGCCCCAGAACTCCGTCCGCACCGCGCCCACGCGCACGCGCGCCAGCCGGCAGCCCGGCGACGATCAACCGGCAATTATTCGAGCCGGTCGCGCGCGCGGTCCTGCCCGCGCCGTCGAACCGGAGCCCCGCGCCCCAGCCCCGCCCCAGGAGGCCCCCGTCGAGGTGCGCACGCCGCTCGAAGCCTGCCGCGTGGACCCGAGCACCCTGCCGCCGCTCGAAGGCCGGACCCAAGAGCTCGCGCAGCTGTGCGACGCGCTGGGTCGGCACAGCGTTCGCGTGCCTCTGCTCGTCGGCGCCCCCGGCAGCGGGCGCACGCTGCTCGCGCTCCACTCCAGCGCCCACTTCGACGTGCCCGTGTATCGGCTGGTGGCGACCGCGTACGACACCGAGGACGCGCTCGCGCAGGACCTCGCGGCCGTGCAGGAAGTCGGGGGCATCGTGCTCTTCGACGACCTCGACCGGGTCCCGTCCGAGGTGGCGCCGCCGTTCTTGAACGCGCTCAGCCACGCCTGGACCCAAGGGACACCTCGCGTGCTCACCGTGGTGTCGCCCGAGGGACACGGCCGGCTCGCCGCGTGGCTGCCCGGTGCGCTCGCCACGGCCGACGCGATCACGATGGGCCCGCTGCGCGGCGCCCCGCTTTCGGCAGCGGTCAAAGGAGGGAGCCGCAAAGTCCTGGAAGGACACGGGATTCCGCTCGGGCCGGACCTGCGCTTGGCCGAGCTGACGCGCTGGGCCGAGCGCTACCTGACCGGGCTGGCCATGCCCGCGCGGGCCCTGGACTTGCTCGACCTCGCCTGCGCCCGCGCCAAGCGAAGCCCCGGCAAAACCGTGCGCCGTGACCACGTGCTGCAGATCGTCTCGGAGCGCTCCGGGCTCGCGACCTCTCGCATCGAGGCCCGCGGGGATCACGACGTCCTCGATCTCGAGCAGCGTCTCGCCGAAACCGTGGTGGGTCATGAACACGCCACCGCAACCCTCGCGCAGCTGATCCGCCGCAACCGCGCGGGCTTTGGCGGACAGCGCCCCGTGTTGTCCACCCTGCTGCTGGGGCCCAGCGGGGTTGGCAAGACCGAGCTGGCGAAGGCGCTCGCGGTCGCGCTCTTCGACGACGCGGACGCCCTCTTCCGACTCGACATGTCCGAGTACTCCGAGAGCCACGCCGTGGCGCGGGTGGTCGGGGCCCCTCCGGGCTACGTCGGCCATGAGCACGGCGGTGCGCTGACCGACCCGCTGCTGCAGCGACCGCACTGCGTCGTGCTGCTCGATGAGATCGAGAAGGCCCACCGCGACGTCCACCAGCTGCTGCTGCAGGTGTTCGATGAGGGGCGCCTGACGGACGGCCGCGGTCGCACGGTCGACTTCCGCCACGCGGTGCTGGTGATGACGAGCAACCTCGGCGCGCACTTCGTGCAGGCCGGCCCCGATGGGCCGCAGATGGACGAGCCCGCCGCACTCGGCGCTGCGCGCGAGGCGTTCCCCGTCGAGCTGTGGAACCGGATCGAAGCGCCCCTGGTCATGCACCCGCTGGGCGCACCGGAGCTGGGCAAGATCTGCCGCCGGCTCGCGCGGGCCTCGAGCGACCGACTGTTCAAGGAGCGCGGCATCCGGTTCACCCTCGATGACGACGCCGTCTGTGCGCTCGTCGAGCTCGCGGGGCGCGACCCCCTGCTCGGCGCGCGACCGCTTCGGCACCTGCTCGTCCGCGAGGTCGAGTCGGTCCTGGCGGACGCGGTCCTGCGCGGCCGCCTGCGGGCCGGCACCGAGACCACGGTGATTCGCGAGCGCGGCCGGTTCAGCCTGCGCTGATCAGCTCGCCCAGCGCCGTCGACAGCACGCCGTAGAGCGCTGCCGTGCGGTCGTCGAGCGCGCCCCGGTGGGCCTGCACCGCGCCCGTGTCTCCGCGGGACAGCGGTCCGGTGATCCCCTTCGGGATCCCCAGCGCCTGCAGGTTGTCCATCGCGCTGCGCATCAGGAGGGCAATCGCGCGGTCGGCCGCGGCCCGGTCGTGCCCCTGGCCGCGCAGCACCCCGGTCGCGCTGGCCTCGAGCACGCTGAGGTGGTTCGCCGCCAGGGCGCACGCGGCGTGGTAGGCCAGCCGCTGCCGGGCGTCGAGGTCGTCGAGCCGCAGAACGGCTTGCGGGGCCACGAGGTGCTCGAGGAACGCCGCGGCTTCGGGGTCCCCCTCCATGCCGAACGTGGCCCGTCCCAGCAGGCTCGGCCACGTCCGCTCCCGCCGCAGGGCACAGATCGGGTGCAAGCTTCCGAGGGGATGATGCGGCGCGAGGGCGCCGAGCAGCGCCTCACCCGAGCGCGCCCCTGCCCCGTGAAACACGGGCACCCCCGACGGCACCACGCCCGCGCGTGCCAACGCCTCCGCGACGGGTGTAATGGCCCCGTCGGACGTGAGCACCCAAACCGCCACGGGCGCCGTCTCGGGCCAGGCCTGGCTGCCGTCGACGACCGCGTGCCCGGAGAGCGAGACCACGCCGAACCCGCGTTCGACCAGCCACGGCTCGGCGTGTCGCGCCACGTGCCCGCGACCGATCACCCACACGTCACCGCGCGGCGGCAGCTGAAGCAGGCGCGCAACCGGAGCCGGGACCCGCCGGTGCACCGCATCCCAGTCCCCGCGCGCCACCGCGGCGCGGACGTCGGAGCTCGAGACCTCGGGCAGCACGCAGTCCGAGGCCTCGGCGTAGCCGGTTCGCGGAACGACGAGCGGCGCGTACTCGGCTTCGATTGCGTCCCAGCGGTGCCACCGGGCGGTCTCTCCGCGCGCGACGATGTCCGAGCCGATCACCAGCCGGACCGACGACCCCGGGTTCTGGCGCGCCACCGCCTCGAGCAGGCGCAGCGAATAGCTCGGGGTCCCCGGCGCGGCTTCGGCCAGCGTGCGCTCGAGGTCGGTGACCTCCACGAAGTCTCCGTGCATCTGCATGGCCGCCCGCGTCCAGGCAAGTCGGCGTGCGAACGGGGTCTTCGTCCCCTTGGCGAGCGGGTGGTCGTACACCGGCGCCACCACGAGCCCGTCGAGGTGCCCCTGCGCCTGCAGCAACGAGACGAGCAGGGAGTGCCCCAGGTGTGGCGGGTCGAAGCTCCCGCCGAACACGCCGAGGGTGCGCGGGCGATCTCCACAGGTGGGCGCGGTCGTCATGGGGCGTCAGGCTCGCGGGTGCGGGGCGTGTGGTGGGGTTTGCCGCGGATGCGCGCGGACGGCAACACCCCTGTACACCGGCGCAGATGCCCGTCAGCCCGAGTCGCGGTGCCGCACGCGACACCTCGGGAACAGATCCGGTGTCTGTCCCGAGAACCTTGCCTGCAGTCCGCCCCACCCCTGGCGCCCGGGTTTCATGCGCGAAAGCGCGTGCCGCGGCGTTGACACACGTTGGGCCCTGTCACTATTGTTCGGCGCTGGGACGGGCGTGCGATACCGTCCCGGCACCCGCTAGGCGATCGAGGGACGAGCCTTGAGCACACCGAAGAAACCCGGAACCGACCTGGCCGCTCTGAAGGCGCGCCTTGCAAAAAAGAACAAGAAGGCGGCCGAGCCCGCGCCTGCCCCGGCCCCCGCGGCCGAAGCAGCGCCCGCGCCCGAGCCGGCCCCAGCCGCGCCCGCGCCTGAACCAGCGCCCGCGCCCGCTGCAGCGGCACCCGAGCCCGCTCCTGCGCCCGCTGCTCCCGCGGCGGCGCCCGAGTACGCAGCGCCTGCGGCTGCGCCCGCTCCCGCAGCGGCGCCCGTCGCCCAAGCGTCGCCGTTCGAAGCCCCTGCGGCCGCGGCTGCGCCCGTGGGCGACGACCCATTCGGCGCCGGTGGTGGCGGTGGATTCGATCCCAGCGACGGCCTGATCGACGACGGCGGTGCAATCCCCTCGAAGGGCAACGGCGGCCTCATGGTCTTCGCCGGCGCGATCGGCATCCTGCTGGGTGGCATCGGCGGCTTCTTCGGCTCCAACATCAAGCGCAACTCCGACACCGCGGCCACGGCCTCGGCCAAGGGCGGCGAGATGGCCGCGGCCGTCGCCCAGGTCGTCGACGCCCGGACGGATGTCTCGCTGAACATGGAGAAGTGGGAGACCAAGATGGCGACCGACCCCGCGGGGGCCGCGGCCGACATCGACGCCCTGATCGCGGACAAGTTCGCCAAGAAGGTCGACGTCTCGCAGCTGTTCGGCTGGCAGCTCGCGGCCATCCACAGCAACGGTCTGCGCCGCACGTTCGAGCTGTACGACGAGGCGAGCCGCCTGCAAAAGGACCTGGGCTACCTGTCCGCGTTCCTGAGCAGCCAAGCCAACGCGCTCAAGAGCGGCGGCGGCCCGAGCCAGTTCGCGGTGAAGTTCACCGACAAGGGCTCGACCGTGCTCATCGCGGCGACCACCCCGCTGTGCGCGCCCGCCGAGGGCGAGGCCACGCCAGAGTCCGCAACGCCCTGCGCCGACGGCCAGGCGGGCGCTGCGATCGCCTACAAGGTCCTCGAGACCCTCGGCGGCCAAGAGACCGTCCTGCCACGCGGCAGCGGCCCCGGACAGGTTCAGCTGCTCCGCGCCGGCGGTCAGGTCTACGAGTACGCGGTGGGCATGGAGCCCGCGAAGAACGCCCTCATCATGCGCAACATCCTGGTCAAGCGCGTGAAGGACCACCTCGAGACGATGAGCAAGGCCGAGAAGGCCGCCGTGAAGGCGCTCGAGAACTACGCCGACAATCCCAACGTGGATGGCAGCTCCGAGCAACCAGACCCCGAAGCGGGCTGATCCGAGGGCTGGCCCGACCGAGGGTCGCAACGAGGGCGAGGGTGACAACGCGTCCCCCTCCTCCCGGCCCGAGCCCGAGACGGACGAGGCGCCCAGCGCCGCGGACGGCCTCGGGTTCGGTGCGTCTGCAGGTGCGGACTCCGCGGATGCGGTCGAAGGGCCGGAGCACGATCCCGACACAGGCGACGACGAACCGGCGGGCAGCGAAACCACCACGCGCGACGACGTCCATCGCCCGCCTGACGATGCGACGCCGACCCAACGTCCTCGCGGCCGGGTGTGGGTCACGAATCGCACGCAGGCGGGATTTTTCCGCTACCTGCTGCGCTTCACCCTCTACTTCGCATTCATTGGGCTGCTGGCGCTGGCTGGCGTCGGCGTCGGGCTGTACCGATGGTTTGCCGCCGACCTCCCGCCGGTCGAGGCCATCGAGCAGTACAGCGACTTCGCGCCCGGCGTGACCCGGATCTACGCCCGCGGCGGCGCCATGCTGGCCGAGCTCGCCCGAGAGCACCGGGCCTACGCCCCGTACGAAGAGGTTCCCGAGGACCTCGTCCACGCGGTGCTCGCCGCCGAAGACCGGCGCTTCTTCACCCATGGCGGCCTCGACTACCGTGGGCTCGCCCGGGCGGCGCTGGCCAACTACCGCGCCGGGACTGTGTCCCAAGGAGGCAGCACGATCACGCAGCAGGTCGCCAAGGGCTTCCTGACCGACGAGCAGACGCTCACCCGCAAGATCCGCGAGGCGATCCTCTCGGTGCGCATGGAGACGCACCTGCCCAAAGAGGACATCCTCGAAATCTACCTCAACAAGATCTTCCTCGGGCACGGGGCCTACGGCGTGGCGTCGGCGGCGAGCCGGTACTTCGGCAAAGAGCTCGACGAGCTGACGCTGGCCGAGTGTGCGCTCATCGCAGGACTTGCGCGGGCGCCCAGCCGCTACAGCCCCGTCTCCAGCCCCGAGCGCGCGAAGAAGCGGCGGGCCGTGGTGCTGCAAGACATGGTGGAGGCCGGCTACATCGACGCGGCCCAGCGCGACGCAGCCAACGCCGAGCCGATCGAGCTCGTTCGCAAGCCCGACGTGTTCCGCGCTCGCGCCCCGCACTACGCCGAGCACGTCCGGCAGTGGACCCAGCGGAACCTCGGTGAAGACGCCGTGCTCACCGACGGCCTTCAGATCGAGACCGCGATGGTGCCCTTCGTCCAGCGCGAGGCCGAAGCCGCCGTCGACCGAGCCGTGCGCAAGCTCGACCGCAAGCAGGGCTTTCGCGGGCCCGTCGCGACGCTCTCCGAGCCCGACGCGGCCGTGCTTCTCGAGCGCACCACGGCCGAGTACGGCCCAAGCCCAGTCGCGACCCGCGCGCGCTGGCGCCTGGGGGTCGTGCAAGCGACGGAGCGCAACCACGCAACCGTTGCCGTCGGAGCCACGCAGACATTCCTGCCGATTCGCGGCATGAAGTGGGCGGCCAAGTACGACCGCAACAGCGGCATCAACGGCGAGACCATCGACGACGTCCGCAAGGCCCTCGAGGTGGGTGACGTCATCTGGGTCCGGCGCGCCCCGGACAAGTTTCAAGAGCGACCCGCCGCCGGCAACAGCGATGGACAGCGCGTCGAGGTGGAGCTGGGCCAGACCCCGCGCGTCGAGGCGGCGCTGTACACCGCCGAGCACCCCACCGGCTACGTCGAGGCGATTCAAGGCGGGCACGACTACGACCGCAGCCAGTTCAACCGACCGGTCCAAGGCTGCCGGCAGCCCGGCAGCGTCTTCAAGGCCATCTACTACGCGTACGCGCTCGACACCGGCAAGTACACGATGGGCTCGATGCTCGAGGACCACGCGTACGAGCCCGACCCGGGCGAGGAGTGGAACCCACAGAACATCCACGGCACGCTCGAAGGCCAGGTTCTGCTGCGCAACGCCTTCATTCACTCGCTGAACCTGCCCTCGATCCGGCTGTTCCAGCGCCTGGGCGCCGACAACGTGGTCCGATGGGCCCGCACGCTGGGCTTCACCACCAAGCTCATCGCAGACAAAGCGCTCTCTCTGGGCGCCTCGTGCGTGCAGATGGACGAGATGAGCCGCGCCTTCGGCATCTACGTCAGCGAAGGCAAGGCGTTCGAGCCCGTGTACGTGCGGCGCGTGACCAACAAACGCGGCGAGGTGGTGCTCGACCAGCGGCACGTGACCGACGGCGCGATGGACCTGCGCGGCCGCCTCGACGCCATGGGCCGGGCCGGTACCGCACCGCCCGAGCAGCGCATCGACCGACGCAGCGCCTTCTTGATCACCCAGATGCTGCGCGACGTCGTCACCAGCGGCATCGGTCGCCGAGCCCAGCGCATCGGCGTGCCCGCGGGGGGCAAGAGCGGCACCGCGTCCAAGCACGCGTACACCACCGACACGTGGTTCGTGGGCTTCACGTCGCGCTACGTCACCGCGGCGTGGATGGGTGACGACGAGTACGAGCGCTCGATGGGCGACGAAGAGGCCAGCTACACCACCGCGACGCCGCTGTGGGCGGACTACATGGAGCCGGTCGTCGAGGGCCTGCCGCACGGGCCCGTCCCGCTGGAGCGTCCGCCCGGCATCCGCAGCAAGAGCGTCGAGTTCATGGCGGGCGAAAAGCAGCGCGTCGCACCCATGTACTTCAAGGCGGGGACCGGCGGCTAGACGGACCGACCACGAGGCGCCCGAATCGGGATCGCGACGCGTCACATGCCTGCAGCGAGCGAGACGCGAATCGATGCCGACCATCGCTCGAGGTTGTCGAGCTTCGTCGTGAGCACGTCGGTCGAACGCACCAAGCGAGCCAGAGCGGCCTCGAGGGCCATTCCAGCCGAGCGCATTCGGAGCCGCGCCGTCCCTTCGGGAACCTCCAAAACCTCGGCGATTTCACGCCCGATCATAGGCTCCCAATAGAACAGCTCGAAGAAGAACAACTCGAAGAAAACCTGACCATCCAGCGGGATCTACCGCATCGCATCCAGCAGCGGACGACGCTCTCGCGTCTGTGACTCGAGCGTGGACGGCGACGCCCCGAGGTCCACGTCCGCCCGGGCCCGTCGGCGAGAGTGCCCGCAAAACGTTGCGAGCGACCCCACACAAGTAGGGGCGAAACGCGCGGATGTCGGTGTCGTAGCGGCGCTCGAGGCAGCGGCCGAAGGGCGCCTGCACGAGGTCGTCGAGATCGCCATCGACCTTGCTGCAAGAGAACCGTTACACCGCCTCGAAGTTACCTCGACGTGGTCACAGCTGCCGAAACGGTACAATGACATCGATGCAGCTACCGATCTACGTGGTCGACGCCTTCGCCCAACGCGTGTTCGAGGGCAACCCCGCTGCCGTGGTGCCGCTGGACGATTGGCTGCGCGACGAGACGCTCGCGGCGATCGCCGCGGAAAACAACCTCTCGGAGACCGCGTTCCTGCGTGCGGGTCCCAGCAGCGCATTCGAACTGCGGTGGTTCACGCCGACGACGGAAGTCGACCTGTGCGGACACGCAACGCTAGCCACTGCCTTCGTCCTGGCGCACCAGGGGCATGCGACGTGGCCGGTTCGGTTTGAGACGCGGCGGGTCGGCCCCCTCTCGGTAGACCGCAATCGCGACGGCTTCATCCTCGACTTTCCGAGCCGCCCTCCCGCCAACGCGCCAGTCCCCGAGGGGCTCCCGGAGGCCCTGGGCCAAGACCTGGTGCAGTACGTTCGCGCGGCGAAGGGCGTTGCGGTGCTGCGCGATGCAGACGCCGTGCGAGCGGTTCGTGTTGCGCCTGACTTCGTGCGAGGACTCGACACCGACGGTCTGATCGTCACCGCTCCGGGGCACCCCTCGTACGACTTCGTCTCCCGCTACTTCGCCCCTCACCTTGGCATCGACGAAGATCCGGTCACCGGAAGTGCCCACTGCACTCTCGCCCCGTATTGGGCGGCGCGGCTGGGCAAGACCGACCTCCGTGCGCGTCAGGTCTCCGCCCGCGGCGGAGATGTGCGCTGTGTCGTGCAGAGCGACCGCGTTCAGCTCCACGGGCGGGCGACGCTTTACATGCAGGGCACGATCGAAGTCTGACCACCAGCCCGCTCCGGCTCAGCGAACGCTGGGCGGAGCGGTACAGGTGTGCGTCGATCCGCGGGGAACCGGCATCAACTCGAGTTGAGCGCGGGTCGCACCCCCCGTTTGGCCCGGCGCATCGAGGGCGGCCTCGAGGTTGTTGCCCGCCGCGTCCTCGAAACGAGGGTCGACACCCAGACACAAGGCCTCGGGGCTCGCCTCGTCTCGGGCAACCCACGTGGCGGAGGTGTCCCCGGCCTCGATCGACCAGCGCCCCGGCACGCGGTGGCCCCGGGCGGTATGGACCGTGAGGAGGCGATGCACCGACACGTGGTCGACGACGTCGCCGAAGTCGGCGGCGAGGCTCGGGCGGGCTGCATCGCGACCTTCCTGGAGCGACCACGACGACGGGAGAACGGAGGCTCGATCTTCGCGCGTCGCGGTAAACTCGGCCGTGTAGGCGCCCTCGAGCCGACGCCCACCAATGGACGTCCACGTATCCAAGATCGTCAGGCGGTAGGTCTCGCCGGCCGAAAACGCCCGGCCAAGCTTCTGATGCGCGACCAACCCCGTCTTCACGCGTCCAGGATCGACCAGAAGCGTGATTCTGCGGCGGTCACGGGACCACAGCTCGTGCACGTTATCAAAGAAGACCCCCGTGAGGTCTTGCCCCGACCCGACGTGCTCGAGCCGAACATGCTCCAGAAACCCGCCTTCCGCCATCGGCTCGGAAAAGTACACGTAGAAGCGCAGGATGTTCTCTGGCAGCGCTTCGCTTCGGGGATAGACCGCGACGACCTCGGGCTGGGCTTCACCCACGCTCGGCGGAACCTCGATCGTATCGCTGCAGCGTGCGCCGCGAACCTCGTAGCGGACCCCTGGCGTCAGCGGAAACGATGGCACGAACGCACCGTCGCCTTGCATCTTTCCCGCCATCGCGACGCTCGCCCCCTCCACGGAGACACGCAGGCTGCTTTCGCTGCCGAGCCGGACGTGCCCCGGCCGCCCGTCGGCGGCGAGTGTGTAGACGGCGCTCGGACAGTCTGGCTGCGTGGCGTGCAGCGTCGTCTCACCACCCGGGAGGCTGCAGCCAGGGACAAGAGCCCCCGCCGCAGCCACAACGATCGACAGCGTACGCATGGGGGCTAGCCCGGGTTGCCGAACCCCTCGGACGCCTTCATCTGGTCCTGGAACTGCTTGATCATCTGTTGGCCCTCGCCGTACTCGTACCCCGGAATCTCGTACTCGCTCTGGAAGTCGGACAGGCGGAAGTAGGCACTCTTCAGGAACGAGACGAGCTCGAGATCTCCCTGCTCGACGTCACGCCGCATCGCCACGAGGAACTGATCACCCAGCTCGTCGACTTGAAGAAGTTGGGTCATGGGGACGGATGCAGCGCCAAGCGCGACGGTCTCCCCGGGTGCGGCTGGCTTCGACAGCCCCGGCTTCTTCACGGCGGCTTCGATGGCGGCAAGGCCAATGACCTGGGCGCTCTGGTTCTTGTGTTGGACGAACAAGACATCGGACTTCTTGCCCTGCATGTCCCGGACGGCGAACGTGACGATGTCGCCAGGCGTGTTCCCGTAGCCGAGCTCTCCGATGGTCTTCCCGGTCACCTTCTCGCCGTCGCGAAGCGCGTTGAGAGGAAACGCCACCAGTGGCGTGCACGTATACGCAGCGATCATGTAGTCGGCGCCCTCGAACGTGACGACCTTCATCGAACGAATGGGCGCACGCGTCTCGTTTTGATTGTGCACTGCGTGGTAGATCTCCGTCTTCGTTGCTTGGACTTGCCCTTCGAAGCTCGACGGAACGCTCCACAAGGTGGAGGCGAAGTCCGCATTGGAAAGACCTGCGACGTAGACCTTTCCCTTGTACACCTCGAGATCGGTGAACGTAAGGTCTCGGCCGGGCACTTCGTCGTAGAAGTCGAACTCGTCGGCCGGGGCAAACGGGATCTGGACCTCCGCGACGTCGCTGCTCAGGTCGAGCATTCGAACGCCCCCAGACTGGTCGACGATCAGGATGGCCGAACCGTAGGAGTCAGACGTCGCCCGTCCGACCGCGACATAGGCCTCCTTGGTCGTCGGATGGACAGCCATGTCGCGGATCCGGACGTATTCCGGCGTGGTGCCGAGCGCCGCCGCGAGCTTGCCGTCGAGATTCTTGAGATTATACGGCGCCTGCGCCATCGGGTTGTCCTTGGCAGGCGGCTTGACCGAGTGGAGCTTCCCCGTGCCCGAGTCGCCAAAATAGAGCGTGCCCCCAGCGTCGAACGCGAGTGCCGTAATCGTCTCGTGGCTTGTCGGTACCGGCTCTGGCGTCGCGACGGGCTGAGACGCGCTGGACGGGGCCGCGGGGGCCGCACTGTCTGGAGCTTTGTCGCAGCCGAAGAGCAGCAGGCCAACTGCGCATGCAAACATCGAAGTGCGAGGGTTCGTGAGCGGGTGTCGTTTCATCTTGGTTGGAGTCCTCGGGTTGAGTTGCCGTTGACGGGGGTCTTTCAAAAGCGAAGTACGGGGCCGGCGGCAAAGAGCACCTCATGGATGGCTCGGCCGTCCTCCGCGACGATGTTGTAGTCGAGTTCGACGTCGATCCCGACGCGCGATGAGGGCCATATGTACGTACCCACCGCGAATGAGCCGCCGAAGAACACCGCCGTCTCGGGCCGAATCGTCACGTCGAACGTGGGTCCGACGGCGACGTAGGGGCTCACCCAAGGGGCGGGATGAAACGGCTTCTTGAGGTGAACGTCGATGGGAAACGAGAGCAGCGGGTCGTCGTCGAACGAGATCGCGACCGGGGTGGACAGCTCCACCTCGAGCCACTCGTGGATGACGGTTCGCTCGTAGGACAACCCGATGAAGAGAGCGGAACGCGTTTCGGTCTCTTCGCTCCCGGGCTCGATCACCCCGAGGTAGCCTATGCGAAGGCCGACGACGTTCGGGTGGTCGGCGTGATGTTGGCCAGGATGTGTCCCTTCGCCCTCGCCATCGCCCTCGGCCGACTCCGGGGGGTCGCTGAGGAGCAGGGTGCCAAACACCAGAGTCGCGACGGGGACGAGCACCACGGTTGCCTAGAACTTGAAGTCGGAGCCGATCGAGACGAACCACGCCGCCTGTGACGGGTCGGTCTCTGCAAAGAACCCGCCGGGTTCGAAAATCTCTGTTCGCAGGAACGCCGAAACGAGCGGATGTGGCGTCCACGTCGTCGCAACTCCGACACCCGACCCGACGTAGTGAACCGTGTTGTCGGTGAAGCGAAGTGGAAACCCCGCCGGGGAGTACGTGGCGTCGTTGTTGGACAGGCGAAAGAACACGCGGGCGGTGACATCGAAGCGAAACGTCTTGGACGCTTGCATCCCGGCGCTCGCCGTTCCTCCGACGCCGTTTCCAGGCCCGACGCCCGTGGTCGTGCCCGCCCAACGCAGGTTTGGGAACGGGGCGCGGTATGAGCCCAGAGTTCCATCGGTGGGATCGACGTCCCCGCTCTGTGCGCCGCCCCCCACCGACATCGTCGGGGCAAAGCGCACCTTTTGAAACGTGTAGCGAAGCACGCTCTCCGCCCCCCAGGCCACGATCCTGTCGGTCTCACTCGACTGTTCGTTCTCGAACGAACCCCACTGGTAGGTCGCCTCGACGTCGTGCATGAACCCAGCGCCGCCGGACCACCATCGGCCGCCGGCGCTGTGGCGAATCTCGGAACCGCTCCCCTGCACGAAGACGAGGTCGTCCTGGTCGACCCCGATGTAGTAGAGGTCGAAGCCGTGGGTCCGCTCGCGCGAGCCGGAGCCCGCAAGCGACAGCGCCTTGGTCTGCGCATATGCGCCCCAGATCCGAGCGCGCTCAGTGTCGGCAGCATAACGTCCGTCGTCAAAGACGCCTCTTCGGTCCGCGACCACGACGGCAAAGAGTCCGTCGATACGGAGATGACGGGTGTTGAACCGGGTCAGGATCGCATCGAAGGTGCGTCGTACGGCCAACCCGTCGCGCACGTCCAGGAGCCGTCCCGCGCCGTAGTACATTTCCTGGCGGCCAAGCCGAAACGAGAGGCTCGTCGCGTCCGACACGCGAGGGTCGCCGATCGACATCTCGGCGAACCCTTGGTGCCAGTCCAGGCGGTTGACGTCGACCGGACCCGGTCCGCCGTCGCGACCGGTCTCGTGGGTGCTCTTCAGCTCGACGAACCCGCGAAAGTGGGAGCCGAGTCGAAGGTTTGCGTGCGGCATCAGCCGCAAGATGAACGAGCCCGTGTCGTCCTGCGGGACGTCGCCGAAGCGCTCGTTGACGAAGAATTCATGGGCGAGTCGAGCTTGCCCTCCAAGCGTGAGATACGCATCGCGCCCCTGTCCGAGCTCGATGTACTTCAGACGGTCGAGCGCCTGCATTCCCGTCCCGGAGCGCCCGAATGCGCTCCAATCCTCCTCGGCGCGCATGAGACCCGGCGCCGGGCGCG
>JBCCQM010000188.1:0-15801 GCA_039024335.1 Myxococcota bacterium | reverse complement strand
GCCGTCCGCCTTCCACACCCGCGCCCTCATGTCTTGAGACGCGGTGCCTATGCGGTTCACGTCCGGTCTGAATCTCGCCGAGTAGACTTGGTCGCCGTGGCCCTCGAGCACCGTCGGGGCCCCGCTGCCGTCCGCATTCCACACCCGCGCTGTCCTGTCCAAAGACGCGGTGACGATGCGGGTTCCGTCGGGGCTGAAGCTCGCCGAGAAGACTTCGGCGCCGTGGCCCTTGAGCACTACAGGGGTCCCGCCACCGTGTGCATTCCACACCCGCGCCGTCTTGTCGAAAGACCCGGTGACGATGCGGGTCCCGTCCGGACTGAAACTCGCCGAGACGACTTCGGCGCCGTGGCCCTCGAGCACTACAGGGGTCCCGCCACCGTCCGCATTCCACACCCGCGCCGTCCCGTCATATGACGCGGTGACGATGTGTGTCCCGCCCGGGCTGAAGCTCGCCGAGAAGACTGTGCCGCCGTGGCCCTCGAGCACCAGAGTGGTCCCGCCACCGTCCGCATTCCACACCCGCGCCGTCTTGTCCTGGGACGGAGTGACGATGCGGGTCCCGTCCGGGCTGAAGTTCACCGAGGCGATTCGGTCGCCGTGGCCCTCGAGCACCGCCTGCAAGGGCCGCTCTCGCCAACGCGTTTTTCCAACAGTCTGCGCCCACCCAAAGGTCGAGGCCGGGTCAACTCCCTCGGCCTCGCGGAGCAACGCTGCCGCCTCTGACGGGGAATCCTCCAGCACGCGCGCCGCCGCGACGAGCAGAGCGTTGCGCTGGCCGACGCGCGCGAGATCCGTCTCCCTCTCCGCACGGGCGGCGACCTCGGTCTTCTCCTCGGCGATAGTGTTCGCCTCCGCGGCCGCCACCGCAGCGTCAGCCGCCAGCGCATCCGCTTCGGCCGCCCGCCGCTCTCTCGCGTCAAGCTCCCCGACGATGACGTAGCCCAGTACCAGCACCAGCAGACCAGCGACCACGGCGCCGAGCCGGACCGCGCGACGGCGAGCGGCACCCGCGGTGTCCTCGAGTGTTGCAAGCAGCGTCCTCAGATCGGGCCACCGCTCATCGGCCTCCGATTTCAGCCCCCGCAGCAGCGCATCCCGAATCGCCGTCGGCACCTCCGTGCGCCCGGGGGCTGCGATTTTTCCCTGGGCGATCTTCGTGAACAGCTCCGTCGCGCTCTTCCCCTCGAACGGCCGCACGCCATACAGCCCCTCCCACAGCGCGACGCAAAACGAGAACTGGTCGCTGCGCGCATCGACGGTCCCGCTCATGAACTGCTCGGGCGGCATGTATGCGGGCGTCCCCATCACGGTGCCCGTCTCGGTCAGCGGGGTGTCGAGGGCGGCATCCTTGGCCTTCGGCATGATCGTCGAATGGACCGCCGTGATGTCCTTCTCGCCCTGTTTGGCGGCGAGGCCAAAGTCCAGCACCCGCACGCGGCCATCGGTGCCGACGACGGCGTTGTGCGGCTTGAAGTCCCGGTGGACCAAGCCTTCGGCGTGGGCTGCCGCCAGCCCGCGGCCGGCTTGCAGATACTTCTCGAGCACCTCCCGCCAGTCCCGGTCCTCTTCGGACTGCCAGCGCGCCAAGGTCATCCCCTTGACGTATTCCATTGCGACGAACAGCTGGCCGTTGTGCTCGCCGACCTCGAACACCGGGACCACGTTCGGATGGCTGAGCTTGGCCATCGCCTGGGCCTCGCGAAGCATCCGCTTGCGCGCGGCGTCGGACTCGGGTCCCTTGAGGAGCTTGAGCGCAAGTCGGCGGTCGAGCTTGTCGTCGAAGCACGCGTAGACGGTGCCCATCCCGCCTTCGCCGAGCACCTTGAGGATCGCGTAGCGCCCGATGGTCGGCGCTTCGTCGGCACGCGAGGTCCCGAACAGCTTCGCTCGCACGCGGGCCCGCTCCGCAACATCCCGGAGCGGGTCGTCGGAGGACGGGGGCCCTGCAAGCCCGGCCGCCGTGTCGGCCATCGGATCGAAGGGTGGGGTCACCTTGTCCTGCGGTGCCTCTTCGCGGGTGTCCGCAAGCCCGTCGGCCGCATCCGGTCCATCCGTCGACATCGAGGCATCCTACCGAAGGTCAGCCTTCGAGACGTCGGCTGAGCACAGAGGCCGTGACGGGGGGCGCGTAGCCGAAGAGGGTGGCAAGCGCGTCGCGGAGTCGGGTGAGTGCGGTTTCCTGGGTCATCGTCTCTTGGCCTCGCTCTGGAAGTACCCGGGGACCGGCGATCGATTGCGGGAGAATCTCCGGTCCCCGACCGAGGGCTGCAGGCTCGCGGAGCCCCGACCTGCTGTTCAGCAGTGCCCCGCGCCTCCCGGCGACGCGTTCAGCCGCCGGTTACGAGCAAGAACGTCAGTTCTTCTTCCCGAGCACGACCAGGCCGTAGTGCTCGACGAACACAGCCATCTCGGCGCCGGGCTTGCCGTCGAGCTCGCCGAAGGCGGTGGTGAGCCCCTCGCCGCGGATCTTCAGCACAGGCGTTCCGTCGGCTCCGTAGGCGACGACGCCGGAGTTCTTCGCGACGATGATCTCGTTGCGGCCGTCGCCGTCGATGTCGATGTCGGTGATGGCGTGGGGGTCCCACGGTCCGCTGTACACGTCGACCGCGTCGCCCTCGAGCGTGGTGATGCCGCCGTGCTCGAGTCCGTCGGGCGCCTGCGTCCCGCGAGCGGTGACGGTGCCGTCGGCTCCGTACCGCAGCAGCTCGCCGTCGACCTGCACGACCACGTCTTTGCCCGCGACGCTGACCGACTCCAGCCCCTCGATCGCGTCGGTCTTCCAGCGCGGCTTGGGCACGGCCTTCATCGCGAGGACCTGCTCGCCGTCCTGCACGACGATCTCCTGGAACCCGTCCCCGTCGAGGTCGACGGTGCCACGGACGTTGGACATGCGCGAGGTCTTGTAGTCCCAGTACATCTCGCCTTCGTGGTCGTAGACCTTGAGCGTCTGCCAGCCACTGAGGATCCACTCGCGCTTGCCGTCCGCGTCGAGGTCTTGGGCCTTCAGGCCCATCATCCAGCCGGCCAGCGGCGTGGCGCCTCGCTCTTCGCCTTTGGCGGACCAGCGCATCAGGCCCTTGCGGCCGATCATGCCGAGCTCGCCTGGTTTGCCCGGCGCCCCGTCGGCGATCGCGAGGGCGCGACCGTCTCCGGCGACGGTACGCTTCCACTGGACGTCGAAGCCCGCGGGCGCGGTCTCCACGGTGAACAAGGTCCGCTCGGTATCCTTGCCATCGCCCGTGACGAGCGCGGCGACCTCGTTCTCGAGCTTGTTCTTCAGGTCGGGGTCGTAGCCGGTGCGGGCGTGCGCGACGCGACCTTCGCGATCGATCACGTACAGCGCCGGGATGCCGCTGTAGTTGTACGCGCTGAGCTGTTCGGCGTCTTCGAAGAGCACCTTCACGCCGCCCAGGCCCTCCTTTTCGAGGAAGGGCGCGACCTTGGAGCGCTGGTTGAAGCCGTCGATGTTGATCGCGAGCACCTCGACGCCCTGCTTGCGATGGGCGGCGAGGAACTTCTCCAGCTCCGGCATCTCCTTCTTGCAGGGGCCGCACCACGTCGCCCAGAACGTGACCAGCACGACTTTCCCGCGGTAGTCGCTCAGCCGAACGGTCTTGCCGTCCATGTCCTTGAGCGCGAAGTCCTGCGCGAGCTGAGCCTGTGCGGTGACGGTTCGATCGGCCGCGCCTGCCAAGCCCAGGGATGACTTGGTCTCGTCGTACATCGTCTTCAGCTCGACGTCGCTGATGAAGCCGACGGTCTGCGTCATGGCGCGCTTGGCTTCGTCGTCGCGGCCGAGGTCGTGCAGGGCCGCGGCGCGGAGCAGGTGCATCTCGTCGAGCGTGCCCGTGGCGTAGCTTCGATCTCGCCCGTCGTCGCCGACCAGGTGGATGCCGGTCGGCATTTGGGTGGCGACCTTGGCGGCGCGATCGAGCGCGGACAAGGCAGCCGTCGGGGCTTCGTGTGCGAGCTGAATGCGTCCCTCGAGCACGTGCGTCTGCAGGCGCTGGTTGTTGATCCGCATCGCGACGCGGCGCTTGCGGGCGGGGTCGTCCTCGGACTCGACGTCGTCCGCCCAGTCGCGGTCGAGGCGAGCGCGCGCCTCGGAGAGCAGCCGCAGCGCGCTGTCGACCGGAAGCCCGTGCTTGACGTGGTACTCGCGGACCAGCTCGACGGGCAGTCGAGTGGCGTCCTCGTCGACCTTGCAGCGCTGCTCGACGAAGCTGGCGAGCTCCTTCTGGTCGTAGTTTCCGTCCTCGACCATCGCGTCGGTCAGCGCCTCGAGCACGTCGCCGGTGGAGTGGTGCCCTCCGTGCGCGGCGACGAAGGCCTTGCATTGGGCGATGCGGTTCTTCAGGTCGGGTGTCTTGGTGGCCGCCGTCCCCTTGGCCTGGATCTTTCGCCAGTCCTCCAGCGCGATGGGAGGGGCCGTGTCGACGGTGGCGACCGGTGCCTCGCGGACTTCGGGTTCGGGTGCGGCTTCGACGGGCGGCGTGGTGCCCGGCGCGGTTGTGCTCGCGCTGCCGCTGGGCGCGGTGGAGCAGGCGGTGGCGAACGGCGCGGCGAGGGCCGCGAGGATGATGAGCTGAGCCTTGGACATGAGAAACCCCTTCGTTCACGTCCGTACTCGTATGCCGACCTGCAAAGGTTCCGTGGCCCCGCAATTACGAACGCCTCCCTTGGACACGGGGAGGCGCGAGCGGGTTCGATCGAGGGTTGTTTCGACAAAACGGCGCCAGGGTGTCGCCGGGCGGGCCAGGCCGTCAGCCCTGGCCGATCGCGTCCGCAGCGTAGTCCCAGAAGCGTTTGGCGAGGTCGCTGTCCTGAGCGTCTTCGCTGGGCTGTGCCGGAACGCCATCGCGAAAGTACCGGCCGCCGTCGTCGGGTCCGCCCAAGGCGCTGCTGCCGAGCAGATACGCGACGCTGGCCGCTGCGCTGTCGAGTGAGGTCGCGACGGGGGTTCGCGGCATGACCACGCCCATCACGAACTTCTTCAGGCCCCGCAGCTGAGCGGCGGCGGTCGTAGGAATGAAGCCCGGCGAGATCACGTCGGCTCGATGACCCGGCGCCAAGCGTCGATCGAGCTCGGCCATGATCCACATCAGCGCCAGCTTGGAGTTCTTGTACGCCAGCCGCGAGCCGTACCGCTGCTCGAGGTTGGGGTCGTCGAAGGAGAAGTCGACCTGCACGCCGCGTCCGCTCGGCATGTGAAGCGAAGAGCCAACGGCCGTGATGCGGGCGCTTTCGTTCAGCGCGGGCCGAAGCAGCATCGTCAACGCCATCGGCGCGACCGCGTTGACCTGCAGCGTGACCTCGAGGCCGTCGTCGGTCAGCGTGCGGGTTTCGGGGGGCATCAAGACCCCGGCGTTGTGGTGCAGCACGTCGAACTGATGACCTGCCGCGAGGATTTCCTTGGCGACCGCACGCACCGAAGTCTGGCTGGCGAGGTCGACGACGTAGCCCTCGACGGAGGCATCCGAAGCGACCGCGCGCAGCCGCTTGACCGCGTCGTTCCGCGCGGACGCGGTGCGGGTGGTGATGACGAGCCGATGCCCGGCGCGGAGCAGCCGCGAGGCCGTCGCGAACCCCAAGCCTCGGTTGCCGCCCGTCAGCAGGATCGTCTTCGGCATCGCGCCCGCATCGTACACGCTCAATCGTCGGCAAAGCCCACGTCGTCGACGCGCAGGTCGAACGCACCCGGTCGCACGCGCCCGATGAAGATCGCCGTGACGTCGTAGCGCTCGTCGCTGAGGGCGCCGAGGTCAATCTGCGTGCGGGTCCAATCTTCGCGCACGTCGAACTCGACGCGGGCGGGCTCGAAGCCGTTGCGCACCGTGAACAGCATGACCGCGTACGGACCGGGCTTGCCGCGGGCCCAAAACGACAGCGCCCCCTTGCTCTGGAGGTTGGCCGGCGCGAACGGGGTGGCGCCGAGAAACACCATGGCGCCGGCCCAGGTCGGCTGCTGCTTGCCGAGCACCTCGCCGGCCACGCGCAGCGCCTGGCCTCCACCGCGGCCGCCCTCTTCCACCGTCATCGTGGCGGTCGAGGTGCCGCCGACGAAGTGGTCGGTGGAGACCGCCCAGCCCGCGCCGAAGCGGGTGTACGGGACCTGCTCGAAGTCGGAGAGCAGGCCGGACTCGGAGCCGTCTGGCGCTGGCGCAGCCCGCTGGCTGCGGACGCGTGCCCAGCTCGATCGCGCCGCGGCGTCGGAGCACTGGCCTGGATCGAAAAGCGACGCCACGCGCGAGGGGACGTCCTCGGCCACCGAAGCAGCGCCCTCGCGAAGTGGGTCGACCACCCTGCCCAGGTCCGACAGCGCCCACTCGAAGCACAGCGCGACCTGCAGCGCGGTCTCGTCGTCGTCGGGTCCGCGTTCGCAGGCCTCGGTGCGCGCGTTCAGCCAGCGATCGGCGTAGCCGTCGAGGGCGAGCGTCGCGTCCGTCCAGGTGCCCAGCGCGACCGGGGGCTGTGCGTCGGCCAGCGCGCGCGTCGCCTCGCTTCGCGCCTGCGAACCCCACACCGCGGCGAGGTCGGCTTCGGCGGTGCGGCAGCGATCGTCCGTGCGGCTCATGCTCCACGCGCCAGCGAGCACTCCGGCGCCGACCAGGCTCGTCACCACGGGGGTCCGCCAGCGTGGCGCGGCAGGGGGATCCAGCGCCCGCAACAGCGGAGCCATCGAGGCGTGTCGAGCCTCGGGGTCGGAGGAGAGCCCCTGAAGCAGTGCCGCGCGAACGCCCGGCGAGAGGTCTGCACCGGTCGAGCTGCTTGGGCCCGTTTCGACCGCGCGTTGAAGCGCTTCGATCGTTTCGCCCTCGAACGGACGACGCCCCGACGCGGCCTCGAGCGCGACCACGCAGAACGAGAACTGGTCACCGCGAGCATCCACGACGCGGCGCGCCAACCCCTCGGGCGCCATGTAGGCCGGCGTGCCGATCAGCGTGCCCGCGCGAGTCTGAAGCACGCCCGCATCGTCGCGGTGCTGCCCCGACTCTCCGAGCGCCGCCACGCCGAAGTCGAGCACCCGGACGCGTCCGTCGTCGCCGACCATCACGTTCTCGGGCTTGAAGTCGCGATGCACGATGCCGGCCTCGTGGGCGGCGGCAAGACCTTGGGCGGCCTGTTGCAGCACGTCGCGAAGCTCTGGCCAGCCGCGGGCCGTTTCCAGCCAGGTGCGAAGCGTGGCCCCGCGGACGAACTCCATCGCGATGAACAGCTCGCCGTCGTGCTCGCCCACCTCGTACACGGGCACTACGTTCGGGTGGGAGAGCCGCGCGATCGCCTGGGCTTCGCGACGCAGCCGCGCGGAAGCCTGGGCGTCGTTACCCTCGGGGCGCAGCAGCTTCAGCGCGACCTTGCGATCGAGCTCGTCGTCGTAGGCCGCATAGACCACGCTCATGGCGCCCTGGCCGAGCCGCCCCAGCACGGTGAACCGACCGATGCGGACCGGCGTGTCGCCCCGGCCGAACAGCGCCCCGCGGACCAGCGACTTCACGCGGGCGTACTCGACACCCTTCTCGCCGGCGCTCGCGTCGGCATGCGTGGCCGCCAGCTCCAGGCCCGGGCCTTCGTTCGTGGTGGCGTCCGTCATCGCAGCAGCACCTGGCGAACGGACTGCGCCCACGCGTCGAGATCGAGCTGGCTGACGTCGAGCGACTCTCCGCGGGCGCGCTCCTCGATGGCCGCGCCGAGAAGCTGCCGCGCCCGACGGATCCGCGTCTTCGCGGTGCCGTGGGGAACGTCGATCACCTCGCCGATCTCCGCGGCGGTCAGGCCTTCCCAGTAGTGCAGCTCCAGCACGACCTGGCTCTGCACGGGGATGCGTCGCAGCGCGTCGAGCAGCACCCGCTGGCTGCGGTCTCGCACCGCGAGCGTGCTGGGGGAGGGCGCCAGGCCCCAGACCGACTCCGCCGTGAAGTCGATCTCGACGCCGCGGCGCCGACGGGATCGGAAGTGGGCCTTGAGCGTGTTGTGGGCGACCGCGAACAGGTACGTGCGAAACGTGCTGTCGCCCCGGAACCGCGTGCGCCCCTCGACGCAGGCCAGGAACGTGCGCTGCACGAGCTCCTCGGGACCGTCGTCGATCTTGTTGCGGAAGAACCGCATCACCGCGTCGAAGTGGCGCTCGAACAACGCCTCGCCCGCGGCCGCACTGCCGCTGCGCCAGGCCTCGAGCAGCTCGCGGTCGGTGGTCACGGCAGGGCAGGGTAGCAGTCGGGCCGGGGCGTCGGGCATCAGCGCGTGCCTTCGAAGCGGCCGGCGTTCTCGCAGGGGAACGAAGCCACGCCCCACTGCCCCGCAACCTCGTCGCACTGCGCACCGCTGCACGAGAACTCGAGCTCGAAGTCGCCGCCGATCGCGTCGTCGCCTGTCCAGCCGCCGTCATAGCGGACTTCCAGTGACACGTTCGCATCGACCCCGGTCGCCGTGTAGTCGAAGCCGGCCTGCATCGCGCACGTGAAGCGGTCGCCGCTGCCCGTACATTCGTAGGGCGTGTCGTACGTACCGTAGTGCTCGGTCGCCATCCAAGACTCGGCCTGCGGCGCCGCCATCTCGAACGTCCAGCCGTCACCCCGGCCGCCGTCGCCTGGGCGGCATCCCGCGGGTTCGATGGTCACGTCGGAGGCCGCCATCGCGAACAGCCCGCCCGCATCGTCTGCGGGCTGAGCGAGCGCGTCGGGTGCATCGGCGGGCTGCTGCGAGGCCGGACTGGTCGGGTCCGCCGTGTCGGACTGGCTGGCGCAGGCGGCGAGGAGAAGGGCGGCGAACGAGGATGCGAGGGCGCGTTTCATGTCTCGCTGGGGTAGTGACCGGCGTCCGCGTCGGGATTGCGCGTCGGGGAAAAAAAGATCCGAGGCTCCGAGGACGTCGCCGCCTTGGGGCCCGGCGATGCGCTCTCGGTCGGATCGCAGCGGTATTGATACTCGACTGGTAGGATGACGCCGAGTGAGCGCACAGGATTCGACCCGGCCGCTCGAGCCGACGACAGATCCGGCGACGATGTCCTCGGGACGGCGCGAGCTGAGCGTTGGCACCGTGGTCGGACGCCATGTGATCGTTCAGAAGATCGGCGCCGGGGCCATGGGGGTGGTCTATGCGGCCTTCGATCCCGCGCTCGAACGCCGGATTGCACTCAAGCTGCTGCCGGTCGAGCAGAAGGAGTCTACCGATGCCGTGGCCCAGCGCTCGTTACTGATGCGCGAGGCCCAGGCGATGGCCCGACTCAACCATCCGAACGTCGTGATGATTCACGACGTTGGGGAGGTCGATGATGACGTGTTCATCGCCATGGAGTTCGTCGACGGCACGACGCTGTCTAGCTGGCTTGCTGCGGACGGCCGGAGCCAGTCCGAGATCATCGCTGCGCTATGGGATGCGGGGCGAGGGCTTTCGGCCGCACACCAGGCGGGGATCGTGCACCGCGACTTCAAGCCCGACAATGTCCTGGTTGCGAAGGACGGTCGGGTTTTGGTCACCGACTTCGGCATCGCCCGGCTGCATGCCGACGCGATGCCGAGTTCGGAGGCGTCGGGGCAACACCCCTTGGGCCCTGTCACCGGCGTAACGCACGCCCGTGGGCATCACGTCGGGACACCGGCCTATATGTCGCCTGAGCAGCATATGGGTGAGATCGCCGACGCGCGTAGCGACCAGTTCTCGTTTTGCGTTGCGTTGTGGGAGGCACTCTTCGGCGAGCGGCCCTTCGAGGGGGCCACCAGGGCCGCGCTCGCTGTGGCTGTGACCGCCGGGGAGCCCAAGGCGCCGCCAGCGGGGGTCGACGTTTCGTCGGTCATGCTCAAGGCGCTCTTGCGAGGCTTGAAGCGTAACCCCGCCGAGCGCTTCGACTCGATGGAGGCTCTGCTCGGTGAAGCGAATCCGCCGGCGCGCCGGGGAGGACGATGGGTCTTTCCGGCGGCGGGCATCGCATTGGCCGCGGCTGGCGTGGGCTGGGGCGCGTGGGCACAGACGGAGCCGGAACCCTGCACGGGTGCCGCGGACGCCATCGCCTCGACGTGGAACACAGACCGCGCCGCCGAGATCACCCGCCGCTGGGCGGCTCAGGGGGGTTTTGGCGAGGACGTGGGCAAGCGAATCGCTCGAAGTCTGGAGCGCTATGCCGCGGGCTGGACCGAGGCCTACACCGAGGCCTGCGTTGCGACCCAGGTTCGGCAGGAGCGTTCGGCCACGATGCTGGATGCGAGCATGGCCTGCCTCGCTGGACGTCAGGCGGCGCTTGGAGCTGCCGTGGAGCTGCTCGAGGCACCGGATGAGAAAGTCCTGCGGCGCGGCTTCGACATCGTTGAGGGATTGCCTTCGGTAGACCTCTGCGTCGACGTGCGAGCACTCGAAGGCGTCGAGCCACCCCCGAGCGAGGGGGAGGTCTGCAAGGCCGTGGAGGCATCGCGGCGTGCCTACGAGCAGGCCGGTGCATTGATTCGCGCCGGCAAGTATCACGAGGCGAACGAAGCAGCGCAGATGGCGGTTTCGACCGCAGAGACCAGCGGTCATGCCCCGACGCTCGCGCGTGCAAAGAGCCGTCTCTCCAACGCGCGCCTCGTCATCGGGGAGGCCGAGGCGTCCCGGGCGGTCTTGCTCGAGGCGCATTTTTTGTCGGCAGCCCACACTGACGCCGCGACCGAGGCGCAGACCGCCGGTGAACTCATGCGCGCAGCCAGCGAGCGCTCCGACTTCGACGAGGCGCTGCTGTGGTATCGCCACGCCGATGCGGCTCTGAACAGCATTGGGCGCTCCGCGGACGAAGACCCTCGGCTCACGCAGCTGTTGGGGATGATGCACTTCAAGCTCGGCGACTTCGAGGCCTCGCAGACCGCGTACTCGAGGGCCCTGGAGCTCGAGCCCAACCCGGTCAGCACCGGGATGGCCAACGCCTACAACGATCTGGCGATGCTCAACGAGAACGAAGGGCACTACGAGAAGGCGCTCGAGTACCACCAAAAAGCGCTCGAGATTCGAGCCGAGCTAGGCGGGCCGCGGCATCCCGACGTTGCGTGGTCGCATTCCAACATCGGCAATACCCTGCACAACCAGGGGAAGTTCGAGGAGGCGCGTCGCCACTTCGAACTCGCGATCGACATCGAATCCGAGGCAATCGGACTCGACAGCCTTACGCTGGCCAAACCTCTCAACAATCTCGGCGCAGCGCTTGGCGCATTGGGCAGACAAGACGAAGCGCTGGAGGTCCTCACGCGCGCCCTGCGAATCCGAGAGCAGCACTTGGAGCCGGAGGACCCGCAGATCGCATCGTCCTACAAAGAGCTTGGTTCGGTGGCTCAAGATCAGGGCAATACGGAACTTGCTCGGACTTACTACGACAAGGCGCTTGCGATACTCACCGATGCCTACGGTCCAAAGCACTTCTTGGTTGGTGAGATGTACTATCGGCTGGCTGCACTCGACCGCAGAACTGGAGACGCCGAGGGTGCCCTGCGGCGATACGAGCAGGCCCGAGTGGCCTTCGTCGAGTCCTTTCCCAATGGCCATCCTTTCATTGCTGTGACCATCCGGGACATCGGTCGCGTGCTCTACGACCAAGGGAAGTACGCCGAGGCCAAGGAGAAGGTCGAAGAAGCGCTGCCGATGATGGCGAAGATGTTGGGCGACCCGCATCGAGAGCTGGCCGTCACCTACGGAATGCTTGCCCGCATCGCGCATCAGCAGCAGCGAGACGAGGACGCGCTGGGGCACTGGACGCGTGCGATCGAGATTCGGGGCAAGACCGACGACGCGAGAAGCGCCGGCACTGCTGCGTGTCATCTGGAGTTGGCAAAGAGTCAGCTCGCGCTCGGGCAGGCCGCGGAGGCGGCGGCGGCGATCGAGTCCGCCGCGGCGATCGCCGCAGAGCATCCTGATGAGGGAGTTCTTCAGGGGCAGCTTGCCTTCCGCCGGGCCCAGCTGGCCGATGCGCAGGGAGACCGAGCCGAGGCCAAGCGGCAGGCGGAGCTTGCGGTCGAGGCCTACGGGTCTGTCGACGATGCGCAGGATCTCGCGGAGATCCAGGCCTGGCTCGAAGCCCGCTAGGTCAGGTCCGGCAGGCAGGCGACGTCGTGTCGTTTCGGACCCAAATGTTGCACGCGCCCGCGGTGACTTCCCGCAGTTGTTCGACGGTGAATACCCCGAGGCGCTCGAGGGTCGCTCTGATCCACGGATTCGCCAATGGACTCGGTCAAAACCAACTGTCTTCTCGTCGGGCTCTTCCTCTCCGCATGCGCGGGTGACGACGCCATGAGCGACCTCAGTGAGACCGCAGGTTCGTCCGGGCCGGCCCCCGTTGGGACGACCGTCGCGGAGACCGACGAACCCGAATCAACCACCGGTTCAAGCTCCTCAGCGGAGAGCCCCGACGAGTCCACGACTTCGATGGGCACGGGCACCGAAGAGAGCGGGGGCGATTCGACGGGCTCCGGCTCGTTGGACCCCCGTCCCTTTGAGTGCTCGATGAGTCCAACCGACGAGATCGTTCTTGCACCCGCGCCCGAGCACGGGGTCACGCGTGAACTCGACATTGCGCGCGACGCCGATGGCGTGTGGTTTGCCTATGCGACCTGGGACACCGCGCCTGAAGAGTCCAATCGGCGGTCGGTGCGTGCGGGCCACGTTTCCTGCGCGGGAAGGGTGGATCAGGAGTCGAAGGCCGTAGCCTCTGGCGGCCAGAGCCACTGGTATCCGAGAATCGCTGCAAACGGGAGCTCGGTTGCCGTGGCCTGGGTTCGAGCGGACATCTCCACCGGACCAAGCCAGAGCAATCGTTCGGGTGCTTTTTTGCTCTTCGATGCCACCGACTTCTCGACGTTGACCGATCCCGTCGAACTGCCCCTGCTGGATACCTTGAGCCCGCCCGATATCGCCGCGATCGACGATGGCTTTCGGGTCGCGTGGATCGCCTCCGACTCCACGTCGTTCGAGGAGGCGGTCTGGTCCCGCGATCTGACGCTGGCAGGAGCCTGGTTGGGCGAGCCTCAGAGCACGCTCGTCGGTGACGAGTTTCCCTCCTATGTGACCTTGGCAGAGCGGAGCGGCTGGGTCGCTTTTTCGCAGGGCTTCGGAGAGGGGGTCCGCGTCTGGAACCCCGTGCTCGACACCATCGGCACGGTGCAAGCTGGCCGGGAGATCCAGCTCCAGATTCATGCCGCCGCCCATCTCTCGGACGATGGTCCTCCTCTTCTCGCGACCCGGGGCCAACCGAGCTCCGACTTCGACCTGCCCGACAGCATTCTGCTCTCCTACGGAACCGAGTCTTCTGTCGTGCTCGGCGATCCTGAGGCGTCCGACGTTGGTCTCGGGCTGGCCGTGACCCCGCAGGGCGACGTCGCGGTCGCATACGTCCAAGAGACCGAGAACGACGGGCTCTTGTTCTTTCAGCGACTTCGAATCACGGAGTCCGGCCTGCTCGAGCTCGTCGGAAAACGACAGGAGCTTGGCCCTGTTCAATCGTACGCGCGGCTGGCCGTCGAGTGGATGGATGACGGGTGGTTCGTGGCGTGGCCGCGAGAGGACGCAGTCGTGGGTCGAGTCCTCGCGCCATGACCGCGCCACGTGCGAGCCTGGTAACGCGTCTCTTGCAGGGTTCTGGGCGTGCAGCTTTGGCGCCGGCGGCCTACCGAATGGACCAGGCGCGTCGGATGCGGCCGTCTTCGACTTCGTAGACCATCACCAGCTCCAGGACTTCGCCGCCTTGGCGTCCCGTGATGCGCTCGTGATCGACGATGCGGTTGCCGAGCACCGCTCGGTGGACGAGCTCGCTGTGCAGGCCCGGGGACTTCTCGAACAACCCCGCATACACCTCGCGCACGGCGTTCGCTCCCGAGGCGCGTGGCGTGGGGTCACCGATGGCGAAGAGCTCGACGTCGGGGTGCATGGTCGCCATGAAGGCGTCGATGTCTCGCGCGTTGTAGGCCTTCAGCTGCGCTTCGACGACGGCCGCGGGCGTATTGGCAACGTCGGCGGATGCCATCGCTGGGGAGGCTGGGTCCTGCTCCACCGCGGTGGCGCAGCCGAGCAGAGTCAGGGCGAAGGCGGGGGCGAGGGACTTCACGAGGAGGACGCTAGCAGGCCGCGAGGGTCGGCGCGCGTCCTCTCGGGCCATCGAGAAAGCGGTAACGGCACTGGCCTGCGCGCGCAGCAACGACCGCGCCCGTACGAGCGTGCTCGAAGGCGGAGCATCCCGCCCCCCAGGTCGTGGAGTCTCGCGCTGGACTTGGGACGGGAAGGATGCGCCTCAGCCAGACAGAGCAACTGCCGCGGCAGTACGGGTTGGCGGCCTCGTTCAGCGTTTGGTGTAAACGACGGCTTCACCTTGGTGCCAGGACCCGCAAGACACGACCTGGCCATTGGTGATGTCGCAGCGTCGGTATGCGCCGTCGTGAAATACGACCGCGTTGCCCTGCTGCCAGTGTCCGTCCCGGTGGGGGCGAGGCTAGTCCTGACAGCTTTCATAGCGGACGATCGTGCACGTTCCGTTGAGGCACCGCGCTGGGTATGAACAGTCTAGTCGGCCCAGTTCGCAAGATTCGCCCTCCATCTTATACGGCTGACACGTGGCGGCTTCGTCCGCCCCGCGGGGGCAGTATGAAGCGGGCGGACACAACGTCCGACCTCGACTCCCAAACTCGAGCAGCCCGGCAGGTTCACAAGCCTCGCCAAGATTTGCTGTCTCTTTTTTCACGCATCGCTGCTCGCTGCCCGGGCAGGTCAGTGTAGATCCACAGGGCGGAAGGCTGTCGCTCCCGCAGAGGTCGCCCTCCTTCCCCCACTCGACGCATCGACCCTGAACGCACGAGAAGGGCGTGTGACAGTCGGAGTTGTGTCGACATTGCTGCCCGGCGAGGAGCTTTTCGGCACAGGTTCCGCCGGCGCACCGGAAGCCGTCATCGCATGGCCCCGAGCAGGCCTCTCCGCCCCGCGGCAGGACCTCACACGTCCCGCAGCGGTCGCGGCCGAGCGGGCACGCTCCTCCTGCGCACTGGACCCCCGAGATGCATGCGTCTCCGTTTTGCAGATCCCCTCGAGGACTGGCGCACGCGCCCGAATATGGCAGGTATGGCTGACACTTCATCGTGCCGAGGGCGTCGATGCAGCCGCGGAGCCAACCCCTGTCCGCGCCGGAATGGGGCACTGCGATCTTTGCCTCGCAACGCCTCTGCTCCTTCGCAATGCAGGTGGGCTCGTCGCCGTATGACTCGATCAGTCCCGGCTCATCACATCGTTTGTGGGTAGCACAAAGCGCTCGAGCATACGTCGTGCAGTTCTCGGCCGTCATAGGAATCGATGGCTCGACGGGCGCGGGCGCGGAATCCGGAAAGGCCGCGGATTTTGCTGTAGGCTCGGAAGGCGCAGAACCGCATGCGGACGCCCCGAAGACGAGCAGCAGAAGAACAGCCTGACGGAGCTGACACGAGACCACGTGCGGCGTTCCTAGCAGGCGCTGATGCACGAGCGCAAGCTGCAACTCAGAGCTCTGAGTTGCCTCTGGTCCGAGAGCAAACCGTCTCTTTCGCGTAGGCCTGCTCGATGACTGGCATGGGAATCGACTCGCTGTTTTCGGCGCAGGTACGCTGCCTCGGGGTTTTGGTACGCTCGGTTCATGGGACGAGGAAGAGAGGGTGCGTCGCGACCCCGCAGGCGCTGCGTTTCGTCGTTGCTGACACTTCACGTGGTGTCGTGCTGCGTGGTCGCGTGCGGACCTCCTCGACTGCCCCCCACCGAGCCGCGGTTCACGTCGTTCCCTCCGGTGGCTCTTTCGGAGGCTCCTCCGCTGAAGCGGGCCCGCTACTATGCTCT
>JBCCQM010000187.1:0-16121 GCA_039024335.1 Myxococcota bacterium | reverse complement strand
TGGATCCTGCCGGCCTCGAGGTTGGTGGGGCTCGATTTCGCGGTGCGGCGGTTTCCCTCACTTCGGCAGCGAAGCTGCCAGCGTTTCACCCTTCCAAGGGCGCCCGGGAGGGCGCCTCTCGCTTCGCTCGTGGTTTGTGCGCGTGTCGAGAGGCGTGGGGAGGGCCCACGAAGGCTGGCGGTGGATCCTGCCGGCCTCGAGGTTGGTGGGGCTCGATTTCGCGGTGCGGCGGTTTCCCTCACTTCGGCAGCGAAGCTGCCTGCGTTTCACCCTTCCAAGGGCGCCCGGTGGGGCGCCTCTCGCTTCGCTCGTGGTTTGTGCGCGTGTCGGGACGGGTGGGAAATGCCCACCGGGGGGCAGTGGCGGACTTGGGCGGCCTTGAGTCCGTTGGCGCTCGGTTTCGCGGTGCGGCGGTTTCCCTCACTTCGGCAGCGAAGCTGCCTTCGTTGCAGCCGCGGCGGCTGATGACTACTTCTTCTCCGCCATCACGGCGTGGAAGGTGCCGTTTTTGAACGCGGGGGTCTTCATCGAGGCCTCGGCGGCGAAGGAGAAGGTGCCGTCGATGAAGCCGCCGTCGGCCTTGCTGATGGTGACGGGCATGCCGCCGAGCATGTGAATGGTCGCGCCCTTCATGCCGGCCTTGATCGCGTCTTTGGCGGCCTGGTCCTCGTCTTTGCCTTCGGTGGCCTTCTTGGCGTCGAAGCCCACGCCGGAGAAGGTGGTGCCGAAGTTGCCGGCCTTGTACTCGCCGGGACCCTTGAAGTCGGGCAGGAGGATGTCCAGCGCCACGCGGTCGACCTTGCCATCCTCCATGTTGACGGTGCTGCAGGTGATCTTCAGGGCGTCATTCTTGCGGGGGCGGGCCTTGCAGGACTCGGCGGTCCACTCGGTCTCGCCGATGGTGACGGTGGCCGTGCCGCGGTCCTTCTTGCCGTCGTCTGCCGCGTCCTCGGCTTCACCAGCGGCTTGCGCCTTGGCCTGCTCCGCCGCGGCCTTGGCGTGGGCCGGCATGTCGTCGGCGGGCTTGGCCTCGGCCTTGTCGGCCTTGGCGTCGTCGTCCTTGGCCTCGCTCGCCTTGGGGTCTTTGGGCTTGTCGCTCGAGTCGCACGCGGGGGCGAGCAGAAGGACGAGTGCGAGGGGGCACCGCAGCGTGGTCATGCGGCAAGGGTACCGGGCCACGAACCGGTTCGCCGACCTGTCCGCCGGCGGCTGCGGAGCGGACGAGGGGCGGGGACTGCCGTACACTTGGCGAACGATGAAGGTCGAGCACGCACGGATGGCGGTTCGAGCCCTGCTGATCGTTCCGGTGCTGCTCACGGCGGTCGGCCTGGTCGGCACGGCGGTGCAGGCGTTCGAGCTCGCCGGCTCGCCCATCAACGCCTTGATCGCGTTCACGCTGGTCCCGCTGTCGTGTTGGATCGGCTGGAAGGTCTGCACGATCTCCGCTTCGGTCCGGGGCTGGCTGGGCCGGGGCGCGCTCGGCCTCGCGGGGCTTAGCGTGCTCGCGTCGCTTTTGGGATCGGCGTGGCCGGCCCTCGTTGCGATCCCGGCGGGGACCTCCACGGCCGGCCTCTCACCCCACGCCGACCTGCAGCAGGTCGCGGGCATCGGCCTGTGCCTCAGCGGCATCGCGTTCGGCGTGCTCGCGGCCTCGGTGCTGTGGGACCGCAGCCCGGCCTGAGGCTCATCCCGCCAGCGGGATGGCGTAGTGCATGACCGAGGCGGGGCTGTCCTCCATCCACTGCGGGCCGTACAGCTCGAGGTCGGGCCCCCACGTGTGGCGCTCGCCCGCGCGGGCCAGCCACGTGGCGTAGATGTAGTCGACGGTCTTGTCGATCGTCCGCGGGTCACCGCGGTGCTCGAACACGGCGTATCGCCCCGCAGGCAGCTCGAAGGGGACGAGGTCTGGGTGCGGGTCGACGGGGCCGGTGAGCTCGACCGCAGCGAAGTAGGCGAGCCGCTCGGGGTCGTCGAGGTCGGGCTGCACGACGCCGTAGTAAGGAAACGCGCGCTTGGCCTCGACCTGCCGCGCCATCGGCAAGAACGCATCCCACACGGCGGGCAGCTTCTCGCCCAAGTTGTTCTTTTCGGAGCCCGCCCCGTAGAAGACGGTGCGCAACCCCAGCGCGGCGGTGGTCGGGCGCGTCACGATCTCGGGCTCGCGGGAGACGGAGGCGGCGACGTACTGCAGGTACGCGTCGTCGAAGCGCAGCTTCGCGGGGAACAGGTTGCCGTGCCCAAGCCGCCGGTAGTCGGTGGGCGTCATGCCGTACGCCTTCTTGAACGTGCGGGCGAAGGCCTCCTGGCTCTCGAAGCCGGCGGCGACCGCCACGTCGAGCACGCGCTGGTCGGTGGTGCGCAGCAGGTCCAGCGCGTTGGCCAGCCGGCGCGAGCGAACGTAGGTGCCCAACGTCTCGCCGGTGAGCGCCTTGAAGATCCGCTGAAAGTGCGCGTGGCTGAGGCCGGCCGCCTTCGACACCGCGCGCAGATCGAGGCCCTCGTCGAGCCGGTCTTCGACGTAGTCGACTCCGCGCTGAATCTGCTGCAGATAGCTCATCGGCTCAGGCCTGGTCGAAGAAGCCGGTCATCGTCTTCAGTGTGCCGTCTTCGGTGTACTCGCCGTACGAGATTCCGTCGCCCAGTACCGCTCCGTCGCCGCCGACCATGGTCCACATGGCGACGCTGCGGCCGTTGTGGGCCTTGAAGGACTGAGTGACGAAGTGGCCGCCGGGGACCTGCTGATGGAACTCGAGCATGTACTCGATGAGCGCGTCGTGGCCGGTGCGCTGGGTGAGCGGGTCGGTGTAGACACACCCTGCATCGAGGTGGGCGGCGCAGGCCGAGCGCTTGGCGTCGGCGCCTTCGAGCTTCCAGATCGAGGCGTAGGCTTCCCAGCGGGCGCGGAGGTCTTCGGTGTTCATCGTCATGAAGCGACCGTACGGAGCCCGCCGGCGGTGCTTCTGACCCAGGGGTGCTTTTCTTCGCGCCCTCGCGCCCTCAGCGCTCTCGCGGCGGCGTTGCTGGCCACGTGCGGGCCGCAGCCGCAGCCGTGCCTTGGCTCACCGGGCGCTGGGGTGTACCGCAAACCACCGCGGGGCTACGGTCCGCTCGTGGCAACCACCGAGATCCAGAACATCTTCGCCGAGCTTGGTCTGACCGCCCCCGAAGACGCGGGCGAGGGCGGGCTCGTCATCGAGGACCCGAGCAGCGGCGAGACGCTCGCTCGGCTGGCGACGCACGACAAGGACGCGGCGCTGGCGATGGTCGGCAAGGCCCACGACGCCTACGTGAAGTTCCGGTCGATGCCCGGCCCCAAGCGCGGCGAGCTGGTCCGCCAAATGGGTGAGGTGCTGCGCACGCACAAAGAGGCGCTGTCCAAGCTCGTCTGCGCCGAGGTCGGCAAGGGCATCGAAGAGGCGCGCGGCGAGGTCCAAGAGATGATCGACATCTGCGACTTCGCGACCGGCCTCAGCCGTACGCTCGGCGGCCGCACGATGATGTCCGAGCGCGACGGTCACCGCATGATGGAGCAGTGGCAGCCGCTGGGCGTCGTGCTGTGCATCAGCGCGTTCAACTTCCCCGTCGCGGTGTGGTCGTGGAACGCCGCGATCGCGTTCGTGTGCGGCGACTCGGTGGTCTGGAAGCCCAGCCCCAAGGCGGCGCTGTGCGGCATTGCGGTCCACAACCTGCTCAAGCCGGTGCTCGAGAAGGCCGGCCACGGTGACCTCATGCAGCTCGTCATCGAGGACGACGTCGCGGTCGCCGAGGCGCTCGTAGACGACGCTCGCGTGCCGCTGGTCAGCGCGACCGGGTCGTGCGCGATGGGTCGCAAGGTCTACCCGCGCGTCGCCGCTCGTCTGGCGCGCTGCCTGCTCGAGCTCGGTGGCAACAACGCGATCATCGTCGACAAGACGGCCAACCTCGAACTCGCGGCCCGGGCCATCGCTTTCGGCGCGGCAGGCACGGCCGGCCAGCGCTGCACCACCACGCGGCGCCTGTTCGTCGAGGCCTCGGTCGCCGATGCGCTGATGACCAAGCTCGAAGCCGCCTACAAGCAGCTCGGCGGTCGGATCGGCGACCCGCGCGACGCGGGCAACCTCATCGGTCCCCTCATCGACGGCACGGCGGTGGAGCAGTTCTCCTCTGCGGTTGCCCGGGCCAAAGAGGCGGGCGGGGACGTCCGCGTCGGCGGCGAGGTGCTCGACCGCGCCGGTCACTACGTCCAGCCCGCGCTGGTGCGCGTGCCCGACGGCAAGCCGTTCGCGCTGATGGCCGAAGAGACCTTCGCGCCCATCCTCTACGTGCAAGCGTTCCCCGAGGGGGACCTCGCCGGGGCGATCGCGTCGCAGAACTCGGTCGAGCAGGGCCTCTCCAGCGCGCTGTTCAGCGACAGCGTGCGCGCGGCCGAGCGCTTCTGGTCGCCCGACGGCAGCGACTGCGGCATCGCCAACATCAACCTCGGCACCTCGGGCGCGGAGATCGGCGGTGCGTTCGGAGGCGAGAAGCAGACCGGCGGCGGCCGCGAAGCGGGCAGCGACTCCTGGAAGGCCTACATGCGGCGCCAGACCTGCACGATCAACGGCTCCGACGCGCTGCCGCTCGCGCAGGGCATCAAGTGGGAGTAGCGCGAAGTCGCGCTTGACCGAACGCCCAGGGCGCCTTCCGGCCCCTGGGCTTTGTCTTGAGACCAGCGTGATTGCGGGTCCTGGTTGCGCGGGGTGGCAGGCGCCTTTAAGGTGATTTCAGTGGCGCCGGGAACGGCGTCGCGTGGTCAACCGGGGTGCTGGGAACGGCACGCCGACACTGTCCGGTCGGTAGGGACGGCCGGCAGCGCACTCCTGACGGAGTGGTGAGGGGACGCCATGACAATCACACAAGAACTCTATCGGCTCGGCCAATCGTCGCGCCGCCTCAACGACGGTTCCGACCAGCTCAATCGCAGCATCGCCGCCATCGACGGCCTGCTCGCGCGCTTGATGATCGGCCTCGACTACGTTCACCCGCGGCCGCTCGCGGAACACACCAGCTACGATGCCAGCGGCAAGCGGGTCATCGAGGTCTCGTACCTCGCGTACCTCAAGAGCAAGGGCGCCTACCACCTGTGCATCAAGACGGTGAAGGTGCTCGAGTCACGCTCCGCTGCCGCCGGCCAGGTGCCGGGTATCGTCGTCAACCTGCTCGAGGCGCCGCGGCGGCTCCGCTACCGCGCGGTCGAGCAGCTGCCCGAGCTGGTGACCGGCCTGGCCGAGCAGGTCGAGGACATGCTCGGGGCCATGGACCGCCGCGTCGGCATCGCGAACTCGCTGGTCCACAGCCTCGAGCAGATCGCGGGCCCGTCGGATCCGGAGCAGACGTGTCGCGCCGCCGAATCGGCCACGTCGCATCGGCGCCAAACGCTGCCGGCGATCTGAGCTCGATCTGCGCCGATCTGCGCCGATCGGAGCCGGGTCTGAGCCACACCTGAGCCAGATCTCACGGCGGCGCCCGGGGTGCTCGCCGTACACTCCGGCGATGACGGGCTCCGAACCGGCGCAGTCGATCGGCCGCTACCGTTTGGGTGCGCGGCTGCCCGGGCGCGGGGTCGAGTCGCGGTACGCCGCCTACGACACGCATCTGCGTCGGTACGTCGTGCTGCAGACCGTGCCGGAGGCCGACGCACCGCGCTCGATGCTTGCGCGGGCGCGTGCCGTCGGTCGACTCGACCACCCGAACATCGCCCGCGTCCACGACGTGGGCGTGGCGGCCGACCCCGAGGGGGCGCCCGTGGTGTTCATCGCGGTGGAGCACGTCCGCAACGCGATGACCTTGCAGGCGTGGGCGGACCAGGACCGCGCCGAGGTCGACGTCGCGCGGCGACTCGATGCGGTCGCCGCGGCGCTGGAGGCGGCTCATGCCCACGACGTGGTTCACGGCGCGCTCGAGGCATCGCGGGTGCTGTGCAACGCAGCCGGCCGCGTGCTGGTGATCGACTTCGAAAACGCCGCCGCGACCCCCTTCGATGATCAGCGAGCCTGGGCGGCGCTGTGGGGCAGTCTCGCGGCGACCCCGTCACGCCGGGTTGCGGCCGTACTCGCGCGCGCCCGTGCGCAGGACGTGGCGACCCAGTTCCCGTCGATGACGGCGCTTCGCGACGCACTCCGGGAGGCGATGCGTCCGCGTCGCGGGGGATGGATGGTCGCGGGGGTCGGTGTGGCGCTGCTCGGGGGCTGGACGCTGGCGCCCACCGCTGAAGCCGCGGTGCCGTGCGCGACGCAGGTTGCCGGTCAGGCCGACGCCGTTTGGTCCACGGGGCGGGCGCAGCGGGTTCAGGCCGGCCTTGCGGGGTCGGGCAGCAGTCAGGCCGAGGTGACGACCGCCCACCTGCTGCCGCGGATCGACGACTACGTGGAGCGCTGGCGTGGTGGTGCGACCGACGCCTGCGAGGTCAAGCGCACCGCCGCCGACGCACGCTTTGACCCGCGAAGTCTCTGCTACGAACAGGCGCTCGCCGACGTCGACGCCCTGCTCGAGCTGCTCGAAGGCGCCGATGCGAAGGCTGCCGACCGAGCGATCACCGCGGCGACGCGCCTGCCCGACCTCGCCACCTGCGATCGTGGCGTGCGCGTGGGTGCGATCCCGCTGGTGATCGGGGCGACGGGGCAGGGCTCGCGGCAGCTCGCGTGGATCAAAGCGCTGCAGCGCACGGGCCGAGACGACGATGCCTTCGCGGCCGCGACCGAGCTGCTGCGTGAGCGTGATCTGTCGGCCTCGGTCCGCTGCGCGGTGCATCGGGTCCGTGCGCAAGCCTTTCAGCGGGGTCGGGACTATGCCGCCGCCGCCGAGGAAGCCAAGGCATCCTACAACCTCGCCGTCGCCTCCGACCTCAACGAAGCCGCGGTGCGGGCCGCTGCGCTGCTGGTCAGCATCGAGGGCAACGAGACGCGCGACTACACCGAGGCCGAGGCGTGGCTGAGACGCGCCGAGGCGGGCGCGAGTCGTCCGGACGCGGATCCGCTGCTTCAGGCCGTCGTGGATCAGCACGCGGCAAACTTCGCCTACGGTCGCGGGCAGTACCCCGAAGCGCTTCAGCGGGCCGACGCCGCGATCGCGGTCCGGTCTCGGATTCAAGGCCCCGAGCACGACATGGTGTACGCGGTTCGGAACAACCGTGCGGCGGTGCTGCGCACCCTGGGGCGCTGGGAGGAGGCGGTGGCCGAGCTGCGATCGCTGCTGGCGTACCAGGAGCGAACCTACGGCCGCATGAACAGCATCGTGGCCCGGAGCTACAACAACATCGGGTCGGCGCTGACCGACGCGGGGTCGTTTTCGGAGGCGCTGGAGCCCCTGGGCCAGGCGATCGAGATCTGGACCGTGACGAAGGGCCCTCGCTACGCAGACCTGGGCATGGCGCACACCAACCTCGGCAACGCGCACGCCCAGCTCGACCACGAGGCGCTGGCCGTCACCCACTACGAAGCCGCGATCGACGTGTGGTCGGAGGCCTTCGGTGCGGACAACTTTCGGGTTGGCATCGTCCACAACAACTACGCCGCCGCGATGCTGACGGCGCTGCGGTACGCCGAGGCGCGTCGCGAAGCGCAGACAGCGTACGACATCCAGGTCACCAACATGGGCAGCGATCACCCCGACCTGGTGTACGCCTGCACGAACCTTTCGCTGGCCAACCTTCGCCTCGGCGATACGGCGGCTGCGCGGCGCTGGGCAGATGAAGGGCTGCGGCTGGTCGAGGGCAAGGCCGAGGCCCTGCCCGCCGAGACCACGAAGGCGCTGAAGATGGCCGCGGAGGTTCGCTTGTACGAGGCGCGGGCGCCGGACGCGGACGACGACCGTCGAACCCAGGCGGTCACCGAGCTGACCCAGGCCTGCGCCGCATTGGACGCGCTGCCCGAGCCGATCGATCGTCGCGCGCATTGCCACATGCTCCGCGCCGACGCGCTCTGGGAGTTTGGGCGCTCAGGCGCGAAGGCTGCGGCCGCGAAGGCGCTGGCGCTCATCGACGCGGCGGGCCTGGACCGCGACGGGTTCGACGAGGCCCGGACCCGGCTCGCGGCGCGTGCGGCTCCTCCGCGAAAGTGACGCGCGGTTGCTTCGGACGCGGCCGCGACGACGTGATATGCCGCAGGGCCATGGCCAAGCGCGTCCTCGTCACCGCCGCCCTGCCGTACGCCAACGGATCGATCCACCTCGGGCACATGCTCGAGGCCGTCCAGACGGACGTGCACGTGCGAGCGCGCAAGCTCGCGGGCGAGGACTGCCGCTTCATGTGGGCCGACGACACCCACGGCACGCCGATCCAGGTGCGCGCACGCAAGGAGGGCGTGGAGCCCGAAGCGATCATCGCGAAGGCCTACGAAGAGCACCGGCGCGACTTCACCGACTTCCAGATCGGCTTCGACGTGTTCCACTCGACGCACACCAAGGAGTCCAAGCAGCACGTGCACGCCGTGTACGGGGCGCTGAAGGAGCGCGGCAACATCGAGTCGCGGAGCATCGACCAGCTCTACTGCCCGCATGACGAGATGTTCCTGCCCGACCGGTTCGTCAAAGGGACGTGCCCCAAGTGCAAGAGCCCCGACCAGTACGGGGACAACTGTGAGGTCTGCGGGTCGACCTACAATCCGACCGACCTCATCGACCCGCACTGTGCGATCTGCGGGACCGAGCCGGTCATGAAGGCCAGCGAGCACCTGTTCGTCGACCTGGCCAAGCACACCGACTTCTTGCGCGGGTGGCTGAACACGGGCGGCATTGGCGGCAACACGCCGCTGCAGAGCTCGGTGAAGAACTACGTCATGGAGTGGGTCGAGGGCGGCCTGCGCGACTGGGACATCTCCCGCGACGCCCCGTACTTCGGCTGGGAGATTCCCGGCCACCCCGGCAAGTTCTTTTACGTGTGGTTCGACGCGCCGATCGGCTACATCGGCGCGACGCAGAAGTGGTGCAACGACAACGGTGCCGACGCGCTCGACTACTGGGGCGGCAAGGACCGTGACGACGTCGAGATCGTTCACGTCATCGGCAAGGACATCGTCTACTTCCACTGCCTGTTCTGGCCCGCAATGCTGCACGCGGCCGGCTACACCACGCCCTCGCGCGTACAGGTCCACGGCTGGCTGACGGTCGACGGCGAGAAGATGTCCAAGAGTCGCGGTACGTTCATCCTGGCGCGGACGTACCTCGAGCATCTGCCCAGCGACTACCTGCGCTACTACTTTGCCGCCAAGGTCGGGGCGAAGGTCGAGGACATCGACCTGTCCTTCGAGGACTTCGTCAACCGCTGCAATGCCGAGCTGGTCAACAAGGCCGCCAACCTGTGCAGCCGCTGCGTGAAGTTCGTCGGCGGCCGTCTCGGCGGCACGATGGGCGCGCTGCAGCCCGACACCGAGCCGCTGGTGGCTGCGGCCCAGGCCAAGCTCGGTCAGGCGATCGAGCACTACCGCAACTTCGAGTCGCCCAAGGCGGTGCGCCTGGCCATGGAGGTGGCCGAGGACTTCAACCAGTACCTCACCGACAAGGCGCCCTGGAAGCTGGCCAAGACCGATCCCGAGGCCGCGCGTTCGATCTGCTCGGCAGGCATCTTTGCCTCTCAGGTGGTCGCTGCCATTCTCGCCCCGGTGCTGCCGACCTGGGCGGAGAAGGTGCAGCGCATGCTCAACATCGAGGCGCCCTTGACCTTCTCGACGGCGGGGACGGTGCTCCCCGCGGGGCACGCGATCGCGGAGTACGAGACGCTCGCCGAGCGCATCGATCCCAAGACCCTCGAAGCGATGGTTGAGGCGAGCAAGCAAGAAGAAGCCGCTCCCAAGCGCACCTTCGACTACGAGGTTCCCGAACTCACCGACGAGACCAAGATCGACGCGTTCGAGCCCATCGACCTGCGGGTGGGCAAGGTCGTGGGCTGCGAAGCGGTGCCCAAGGCCAACAAGCTGCTGCAGCTGACGATCGACTTGGGCCCGCTGGGCATGCGCAACATCTTCAGCGGCATCGCGAAGAGCTACGCGCCCGAGGACCTCGTCGGCAAGAACGTCGCCGTGTTCGCCAACCTCAAGCCCCGCAAGATGCGGTTCGGCATGAGCGAGGGCATGGTGCTGGCCTCCGGCGAGTCCGACGACGCCATCACGGTGCTCGAGCTCGACGCCAAGGCGAAGCCCGGCGAGAAAATCTCGTGAAGAAGCCCGAGCACCAGTGGGAGACCCGGCTGCACCGCGCGGTGCGGCGACCCACGGTGCCGGACGCGTTCGCCGACGACGCGCGCGCGGAGTCGTTCGAGCTGCGCTTTGCTGACGGTCGCACGGGCACGGTGACCGCCGGTCTGCAGCGGCAGCACGCGGACGCCGTCGCGGCCTCCGACCCCGACCTGGCCCACGCGGTGTCGTGCTGGCTCGTCGCCCGCGGCGTCCGTCAGCTCGCGCTGCGGGGTCCCGAGGGCGTGCTCGCCGAGGGGCCGCTCGAGGTGGCCGCGCTGGGCTCCACGCCAACACGGGCAGCACGGGTCATCACGCTCGCGCCGAGCAACGCCGAAGTCGTGCATGCCCTCGGCGCGTTCGACCGCGTCGTGGCGTGCGAGGACTCCTCGGACTTTCCCGCGGCCGTCTCGTCGCTCGAGCGCCTGGGCCCCGACCTGGGGCCTGACCTCGACCGCGTCGCTGCGCTGGCCCCCGACCTCGTCATCAGCTCGCTGTCCGTGCCGGGCATGGAGCGCATCGTGACCGGGCTACGGGCGCGTGGGGTGCCGCAGATCGTGCTCGCGCCTCGCTCGTTCGCCGACGTCTTGGCGGACATCGCCCGCGTCGCGGCGGCCCTCGACGTGTCGGCCGATGCGGTCCTCGAGGACCTTCGCGCTCAGAAGGCCAAGCTCGAGGCGGCGTGCCCACAGGTCCCTACGCGGGTCTACCTCGAGTGGTGGCCCAAGCCGATGTTCACGCCGGGCGCCCAGTGCTACAGCAACGAGCTGATCGCGCTGGCCGGCGGCCGCAACGTCTTCGGCGACCGCCCCGGGTCGAGCCTGCAGGTCGACGCGGACGAGGTCGTGCGCGCGGACCCGCAGGTGTGCTTCGTGTCGTGGTGCGGCGTCGCCGAGGAGAAGCTCGACCCGCAGAACCTGATCGGACGCGAGGGGCTCGGTACTCTCGAGGCTGCCCGTGCGGGGCAGGTCTACCCGCTCGATGAGCGCTTCAGCGGCCGTCCAGGGCCCCGCATGCTCGAGGCGGCGCGTCGCATGGCGGCCGCGATTCGTCGCGCGACATCGCGCAACGCGTGAGCCCGGCGAAAAAATCCGCCTCTTTTTTGCGGCGGCGATCCACCCGTGCCTACTGTCCTCTCACCGCTGGACGCGGAGCCGGTGCGGCGCCTTTGGGGCGCTCGGACCCTGGCTGCCCCGTCTTTGTCGGCGAGAGGATTCGTTCGTCATGGTCATCGAGAAACTGAACAGCTGGCTGCCCGCTTCCGTCGAGTCCGACGTTGCCGACCTCTGCGCACAGCTGCGCAGCTTCAACGGTCATCGCACCGTGTGGGTCGATCGCGAAGGGACGCTCTGGCACGCCGAGCCCGACGAGATGCTCGAAGAACTCGGCCACCGCTACGTGGGCACGTTCTTCCATCCGGTCGCCGAGGACGTCTGCGACGCGCTCGCAAAAGCCGTTCCCTGGCTCCGCGCGAGCATGCCCAGCCGCGCATCGGAAGTCATGCCCGCGGGCGCGGCTTTCGCCCACGCCTGAGCCGGTTCACCCACGCAACGAGGCGCGCGCTGTCCCGCAACAGCGACGCGCCTCTCGTGCGTTCGGGGTCCAGGCTTCGAAGACCTCACAAACGAAGAGCGCGCCTTCGTACGAAGACGCGCTCGACGAGCACAGCGTCGCGCCGCGCGATCAGCCTGCAGGCCAGACGCAGACGCCGGGGCTTCCGGGAGGGCCGCTGGGCGAGCACGACATGCCCTCGGGGCACATGTCGTTCTTCAGGTCGCACGCGAGGGCGCAGATGTTGATCGCGCCGCCACCGAAGCCCACGCAGGACTCGCTCACCGACGCGCCTTCGGGGGCTGCCGGGCACGCGTCTCCATCGGGCATGCACCCGGGTCCACACCAGTTCACGCCGCCGGGGCCAGGGTTGCAGTCGTCGCACTCGTCACCGTTCGGGCAGGGTCCGTAGGGCTCGACGCTGCTGCCGCCGGTGGAGGTCGAGCCACCGCCGCCGGTGGAGGTGGAGCCGTCTGCCGCGCCGGTCGAGGTGGAACCGCCACCGCCACTGCTGCTTCCGGCGGACTCGCCGGTGGTGGTGGTGGTGCTGGCGGAGGCGCTTTCGCTCTCGCTCTCTGATTCCGAGGCAGAGGCGGACGCGCTGGCGGAGCCCGTCGTGGTCGCGCTGGCGGAGGCAGCGGTTCCGGTCGAGGACCCGCCGTCGGTGCCGCTTTCGTCTCCGCTGGAACCGGAGTCACAGGCGGTCAGGCCGGCGAGAAAGCCAAACGTGAGGACCATGGTTCGAAGTCGCATGGCCGCAACCTACAATCGTCCGCCGTCGCGAAGCGACGAATCGACGGTTGTGAAGCCGAAAGTGGGGACGGAAATGGGGGCTGCAGACCCCGCGTGCGCATTTATTGCACGATCGCGACGGCAGCTGCCGGTGGAGCCACGGGGAGCCGGGTTTGGCCGATGGTTTCTCGAAGCAGCGTCTCGACCGCATCGACCCACGCCGTTTCGGTGTTCAGGGAGGGGACGAGCGTCAGCTCGCGACCGTCCCCGGCCTCCTCGAAGTCTTCTTTGAGGCCCATGCCGATCTCTTCGAGCGTTTCGAGGCAGTCCGCGACGAACGCTGGGCAGAACACCGCGAGCTTTTTGATGCTGCCTTCGTCGCGCAGCCGTTCGATCGTCTCGTCTGTGAATGGGCGGATCCAGGCCTTGGTCAGCCGCGACTGAAAGGTGACCGTGTAGTCCGACTCGTCGATACCGAGCTTGTCGGCCAGCGCCCGTGCCGTGGCGACGCACTGCGCCCGGTAGCAGTTGCGGTTGACGTCACCGATGGCGTCGCAGCAGCCATTCTTGACCAGGCAGTGCTCCCCGGATGCGTCTCCCTTCCGCATGTGCCGCTCGGGAAGACCATGAAAGCTCATCAACACGTGGTCGGGCTTCTTCTCTTCGAGCACCGGGCGGCCAACGCGGGCGAACGCCTCGATGAAGGCCGGGTGGTCGTAGAAGGAGGGGACGACCGTGATGAAGGGGGTGTTCTCCTGCTCGGCCGCGATGCGATACACCGCTTCGACGGTAGAACCGGTCGAACTCGACGCGTACTGCGGGTATAGCGGGAGCACGACGATGCGGTCGCATCCACGGTCCACGAGGGACGCGATGCCTTTGCGCAGCGACGGGTTGCCGTAGCGCATCGCGAGCTCGACTTCGACGTGGTCTTCGTCGGCAAACCGCGCGCGAATGGCATCGGTCAGCGAGATGCCGTGCAGCAGGAGCGGGGAGCCGTCCTCAGTCCACACCTTTTCGTAGGCGGCGCCGGACTTCTTCGGCCGGGTCCGGAGAATGATGCCGTGCAGCAGAATCCAGCGCGCAACCGGGTTGATGTCGAGCACGCGGGGGTCAGACAGGAACTCGCCGAGATAGCGGCGCACGTCGCTCGCAGCCGGGGAGTCCGGGGTGCCGAGGTTGACCAGCAGGATGCCGATGCGGCGATTCACCCTCCCAGATTGGTCAAAAACCCGGGTCCGCGCAAGCGAACCCGGGTTTGGCGCATCTGCGAACGGCGGCGTCGCGATCAGTCGACCAGGGCGTCGAGCACGGCCTGGATGCGTCGCACCGTGCCGGCGGGGTCGGGCACCTCGCCCTCGGCCAGGTGCGCCTGGTCGTGCAGCAGCTCGATCCATGCGGTGGCCTTGTCGCCATCGCCCGAAGCGACGGCGGCGTGGACCGCCTTGACGAACTTGTGCTCGGGGTTGAGCTCGAGGATCCGCGGCCGCGCGCTGATCTCGCGGCCCGCTGCGGCCAGGATGCGCTCCATGTTTCGGCCCATGGCGCCGGCGTCGTCCACGAGGCAGGACGCGCTCGAGGTCAGTCGGCGCGACACCTTCACGCCGCCGACGCGATCGCCGAGAACGTCTTGTGCGCGGCTGAGCAGGTCGGCGAGTCCGGCGTCGTCATCCTTCTTGGCGTCGTCGCTGGACGCGTCGTCGTCGGTCGTCGTCTCGTCGAGCGAGAGATCGGCCTGTGTCACGCTGATGAGCTTCTTGCCGTCGTACTCGGCGAGGTCTTGCACGACCCACTCGTCGACCGCGTCGGTCATCATGATGACCGCGTAGCCTTTGGCCTTGCAGGCCTCGATGTGGGGGCTGTTGCGCAGCTCCTCCGTGGAGCGGCCGGTGACGTAGTAGATGGCCTCTTGGCCCTCGGGCATGGTGTCGACGTACTCGCGCAGCGAGATCCACGTCGCGTCGTGGCCGGTGCTTGCGAAGCGCAGCAGCTCCGTGAGCTCCTTGCGGTGCCCGTTGTCGAGGTGCAGGCCCTCCTTGAGGAAGACGCCGAAGTTCTCGAACACCGTCTCGTAACGCTCGCGGTCCTCTTTCGCCGTGTCGGCGAGCAGGCGCAGGGTCTTGCGGGTGAGCTGCCGACGAATCGCCGAGAGGTTCTTGTTCTCCTGCAGCATCTCGCGCGAGACGTTCAGCGGCAGGTCCTCGGAGTCCACGACGCCACGCATGAACCGCAGGTATGCGGGCAGCAGCTTGTCGCAGTTCTCCATGACCATCACGCGACGGGCGAAGAGCTGCAGATGCTTGCCGTCCTCGTTGAAGAGGTCGGCGGGGCGACGGCCGGGGATGAACAGCACCGCGTGGAACTGGATCGGCGCGTCCATGGCCAGGTGCAGGCGACCCAGCGGCTCGTCTCCGGGCAGCACGAAGCCACCCATCACGTGCTTGTAGAAGTCCTTGTAGTCGTCGTCGTTGAGCTCGCTGCTGCTGCGCGTCCAGAACGCGCCGATCTCGTTGAGCTGCGCCCAGGTCGGCTCGTTGCTGCCCTCGGCGGGCTCGCCGGCGAACTGCACCGGGTACATGACGTAGTTGCTGTAGCGCTTGACGATGCTCTCGACGCGGTAGCGCTCCAGGAACTCCTTGCAGTCCTCCTTGAGGTGGACCTCGATGCGGGTGCCGCGATGCGATCGCTCGGCGGGGGCCACGGTGAACGAGCCGTCACCGGTGCTGCTCCAGTGCACGGCGTCGTGGCCGGGGCGGGCCGAGCGGGTGTACACGTCGACCCGGTCGGCGACCATGAACGCGCTGTAGAAGCCCACGCCAAACTGGCCGATGAGCTGCAGGTCGGGCGACTTGCCGGCGGCCTGGGCCTTGCTGGCTTCTTCGAGGAACTTGAGCGTGCCCGAGTGCGCGATGGTGCCGAGGTTGTTGCGGGCCTCGTCGGGCGTCATGCCGATGCCGTTGTCTTCGATGACCAGCACGCCGCGCTCGGCGTCGGCGCTGATGCGCACGGACGGCTCGAGCGCCTGACCTTCGAGCTCGGTCTCGACGAGCGCGGTGTAGCGGGCCTTGTCCAGGGCATCGGAGGCGTTGCTGATGAGCTCGCGCAGGAAGATCTCGCGGTTGGTGTACAGCGAGTGCGTCACCAGCTTCAGAACCGCGGCGACTTCGGCCTTGAACTCGTGCTTCTCGGGGGAAGGCGTGTCGGGCATGGGGGCTCGGGGGGGAACGCTAAGCATCCTGCCCGGGGGGTCAAGACGGGCGGCGCGCTCTGCTTGCGCCGTCGCGGTTGCGCGAACTCACAGCCCGTCGGGCCGGCCTCCGAACGCACCGCCCAGTCGTAGCGAGGCGCCCACGACGACGCCCCCGAGGGTGACGGCGTCGTCGTCGGAGATCAGGCCCTGCGGCGTCCGGAGCGTGTAGCCGAGCTCGGCGTCGACGTCGATGCGGAGCCGTCCGGCGGCGATGCGCGGTCCGACGGTGGCGAGCGCTTGCCCCGTCGCCCCGCGCCGCACGGCCGCCTGCACGTCGTCGCGCGCAGAGATCCCGCGCAGCTGTCCGAAACCGACGCCCACCAACACCGCCCCGCCCACGCCGACGCGCCGGGGCTCGGTTCGCCAAACGATGCCGAGGTTGCCCAAGACGCCGAGCGCTTGGA